>JAPOYI010000044.1 GCA_026706665.1 Gammaproteobacteria bacterium
CGCCGTCGCTCGCAAGCTGAACACCACGGGCACGCTATCGAGGAGAGCGGTTGCCGAAAGCATCATCAACAATGTTCGCAAGACCATCATCCGCGCCCGGCTCGCCGATCCTCAGTTCTACGAACAGATGTCGAAGCTGCTCGACGACCTAATCAGGCAGAGCCGCGAAGACGCAGCCGCCTACGAGGCGTTTCTCCAGCAGGCGGAGGCTCTGGCGAAACGGCTCCACGCCGGGCATCCGGACAGCGGCGTTCCAGCCGAATTGCACGGCAAGCGCGAGGCGACTGCCGTATACAACAATCTGCCGAACATTCTCGCTGCGGGTCGCGCCACCACTGACGGGGCTGCAGGATCAGCGGCAGTCGATGAGGACGAACGCCTCAGGCTGGCGCTTGAGATTGACCGGATCATGCGCGAGCAGGCACCATCCGAATGGAAGGGGGACCAAGCGCGCGAAGCCCAAGTGCAGAACGCTCTGTTTCCGCTTTTGAATCGGGATCGCGCTGCCACGAGTGCCTTATTCGAACTCGTCAGGAACCAGCCGGGCTACTGATGGCCGAGTCGATCCAAATCGGTGAGATTGCCGTCGCGTTCACGCGCAGGCAAGTCAAGCACGTTCACCTTTCGGTTCACCCGCCGTGCGGGCGCGTCACGCTCGTCGGCCCCACCGCCACGCGGAGCGAAGCCGCCCGTGCCTATGTGGTATCCAAGCTCGGCTGGATTCGAGAACAGCAGACGAAGATGCTAGGCCAGGCACGCGAGCCCCAGCGCCAGTTCGTCGAGCGTGAAAGCCATTACCTTTGGGGAAGACGTTACCTGCTGTCGGTCAAGGAGGAACAAGCAAAGCCGTCGATCGGCCTCGGCCACCGCGCGATCGTGCTCACCGTTCGTCCCGGGAGCACCGGGGCCAAACGCGCGGCCGTCGTGCACGAATGGCACAAGGCCCTCTTGCACGAGGCTGTCCGGGAACTGATTGCGCGTTGGGAGCCAAGGCTCGGCGTTCACATCTCCGGCTACTACCTCCAGCGGATGAAGACGAAGTGGGGAAGCTGCAACCCTCGCGCCGGCACAATTCGGCTCAATACAGAGCTTGTGAAGAAGCCCAAGGACCTGCTCGAATACGTGCTGATTCATGAGCTGCTCCACCTCATAGAACCCACGCACAGCGAACGGTTCCTCAAGTTGATGAGCGAACACTACCCGGCGTGGCGTGAGGCCAGAGTCGAGCTAAACGAGCTGCCGCTTGCCGCTGCATCTTGGAATCAACCGTACTTGCGAGACTCTCCCTCTGGCGAACGCAAGATGACCGAGATCTGCCACTCGCCGTGATCGATGCGGGAATGGACCGGATCATCGTCCTGATTTCGGAGATCCTGCGCAAGTCAGCTAAGCGGGACCCGTACGTGTATCGCAGCGAACCGGAGTGCTACGAGGTTGTTTCGAGCAAACTCTTCCGCGCATTGCGGAATCCGAGGATGAGATGTTCGATCTCGCCGACGTGGAGGAGGGCATCGCATGGGACGCGGCTGCCTACGTTGCGCCGAGAGTCACCGACGAGGACATCATCGGTCAGCACCAGATCGTCCAGAACCTTGCGGAAATCCAGCACTTCGGCGGTGCGACTAACCTGATCGACTTCACGGACGACTACGTGATCGCTTGATTCTTCGCCAGTGCCCACGACCGCCTCACGGATGGCAGGATAGTCCTGCACCCGTCAGAGTCGCACACCGTGGTCACACCTAAGCGCACAAGCAGTCGAAGCTACACGATGATCCCGGGCGGGATTGCCGGTACCGAGCCGTCGATTCCCCGGATCCCACGCCGTCCCACGTCGCAGCCACGCGAAGCGCTCGCGAAACCTCCGTATTCTGTCCGTGTCCGCGCCCGACAAAGCCCTTGCACTTCGCGCCGGCCGCCCTACAGTACGCCGCCCCCGCTCTGGAGGCGCCGCCGATTCGGGACCGGACCGGTCCCCGTCGAAGCCACGAACAACAATGACCACCGAGCCATTGGCGCACGCAATCTACTGCGACGAGGCCGGTTTCACCGGCAACCACCTCCTCGACGACCAGCAGCCCTGGTTCGCCTACGCGTCCGTGGCGATCGAGGACCCCGAGGCCCGCGAGATCATACGCCGGCTACGCAGGAACTCGCCTCTGCCGGGCACCGAACTCAAAGGGGCGCGGCTCGCCAAGTCAGCCCGTGGCCGCGCCGTCATCATCGACGCGCTACGCGCCATCCGCGGCCGCTACATCGCCACCGCCCATCACAAGAAGTTCAGCCTCGCGTGCAAATTCTACGAGTACGTCTACGAACCCGTGCTGGCCCGCAACGCCAGCCTTTTCTACGCCCACGGCTTCCACAGGTTCGTGGCGGCCCTGATCTACATGAACTTCATCGCGGACGACGGACCGACCGGCGTCCTAGTGCGACAATTCGAGCGGTTCATGCGTTCCTTGGATCCCGCCGACGCGCCCATCCTGTTCGGCGGCGCAGCCGCCGACGAGGCATCCGACGAGGCGCTGCTCGAGGTGGCGCGGTTCATCGACGGTTACCGCGACGTCATCCTCGAAGAGTCGCAGTACGTTGGCAACTGGGTCCTCGACCTCTCACTGTCGGCGCTGTTCCCCCAAATCGCTAGATGGTGCGAGCGTTTCGATGTCGTCTCCGTCTACTGCGACGATTCGAAGCCGCTGCGCGAGCTGACCCCGGTGCTGAACGAGAGGGTCGGTCGCACAGAACGCACCAGCTTGATCTTCGGTGCAGAGCGACGACCTGTGACGTTCAACCTCGCACAACCCATCCAGCTCGTGTCCTCGGCGACCAACGCCGGCGTCCAGCTCGCGGACGTCGTCTCCAGCGCGCTCGTGAAAGCCACCAGGGAAGCCGAGTCCGATTGGTCGCAGGCCGTTTTCGCCGCAGTCGAACCCCACCTCCACGCGGACTGCGTGGTTCCCGACCTCACGCCGTTGGAGCTCAAAACCCCGAAGGACGTGGCCAACGCCTTCGTGCTTCAGGAACTCGGCGCGAGGGCCGCGCGCGGCGACGACCCCCTGACCGGAATGCCCGAGTTCTTCGACTTCGCGCACGCGAGCGCGCGCGAGTTCCTGTCGGGCAGCCGCTGATCGCCGAGACGACGCGCCAAGCCGTCTCCGGCCCGCCAGCGGCGCAAGTCCGTCGCCACTATCGTCTCGCGGACCGGGGTCCAGGTTCCCTCCGTTTGATGCACGCCGCCATCCCCGGCGTCTTGCGTTTGCCGCAGCCACCACTACAATCCCGCCTCTCGCGGGACCCGACGAAAACGGCCGCTAGACGATCGTCGGCGCGGTACCTGCCTGCAGGTCGCAACCAACAGGAACAAGAAACTCTCATGCTGAGTGCGGGATCGACGTGGCGCCGATGGGACTTACACATCCACACGCCGGGAACCATCCTCAATGATCAATTCGGTAGCTGGGACGACTTCCTGGCTGCGATCGAAGCGCAGTCCGACGTAAGGGTATTAGGTATCACGGACTATTGCTCCATCGAAAACTACTCAATACTCAAACAGCACAAAGAAGCCGGTCGGATTCCCGAGATCGACCTCATCGTTCCCAATATCGAGTTCCGTATCTCTCCGCCCAACGAACAGGCGAGGGCAGTGAACATCCACCTCCTGATCTGCCCCGATGATCCGAACCATGAAACCGAGATTCGCAACGCGTTGGGGCGTCTGACGTGCAAGTACGCGAGTGCTAACTATTCCTGCTTGCCAGATCAACTCATCGCCTTCGGACGTGCCTATGGAGGATCCACCCTCGACGACCGCGCGGCGCTCAAAACGGGAGTGATGCAGTTCAAGGTCGACTTCACCCAGCTGCGCGCATGGCACGACTCCGAGCCTTGGCTACAAGGGAATTCAATCGTCGTCGTCGCAGCCGGGGATGACGGTCTCTCGGGCTTCCAACACGACGGTTCCTGGGGCGGCTACCGCGAGGAGATCACGCGCTTCAGCGAGATGATCTTCTCGGGACGCCCTGGCGAGCGCGACTTCTGGGTGGGCCACCGCCAAGCGACCGACCTCGATGTCCTCAAGCGCCTAGGCGGTTTCAAGCCCTGCATCCATGGCTCGGATGCACACGCGCTATCTGACCTCTTCCGCCCCGATCAGGACAGGTACTGTTGGATCAAAGCAGATCCAACCTACGAGGGCCTCAAGCAACTCCTCTACGAGCCTGCCGACCGCGTCCACATCGGCCCTACCCCACCGGTCCTTCATGACCAGGCCCGCGTCATCACCTCAGTTGGGCTGAACTCCTCCAACGGCTGGTTCGACGACATCGAGATTCCCCTCAATCCCGGGCTTGTCTCGATCATCGGACGCAAGGGGTCCGGGAAATCTGCACTTGCGGAGCTGATCGCCTACGCGGCCGGCAGCTGGCCTGCCTCCGAGTCGGACACCTTCCTGAAACGGGCCGGCCCGCATCTTCGAGAGCTCCAGGTGCGCCTAAAGTGGGCCGACGGCGAAGTCTCGCAAGTTCGACTTGGCCAAGACCAGTCCGACCAGCAGGACGTCCGTTTCCTTTCGCAGAAGTTCGTTGAACGGCTTTGCTCCGACGATCATGTCGGCACCGAACTCGTCTCGGAAATCGAGACGGTCGTCTTTTCGTATCTCGACCCCACGGACACTTTGAACGCCTCCAGCTTCGACGAATTGCGGGCCTTGCGCACCGAGGGCATTCGTTCCGAAGGACGGCGCCTTCGACACGAGATGCGGCAACTGATCGGAGAGGAGTGCCGATTGAGGGAAAACGCTTCGAAGCTCGCCGAGAAGAACCAACGCCTGCGCGCGCTCAGCGAGGAGCGTGCCGGATTGCTTAAACAGATGCCCCAACCGGCAACCGATGAGGAAGCCAAACTCCAGTCAGAAATGACATCCAAACGCCAGGCCCTCGCCGAAGCTCAACGTACGGTTGCCGACAACAAGGAGAAACTCCAGAGGATCCGCGACATCCGCACCCGCATTAGAGCCTACAAGTCCGAGATGGAGCGGTTTGTGGCAGAACTCCGCGACATGCTCGACTACGTGGGCGTACCGGCCGACGACCGGGACGCTTTCGCTCTGGGCTTCGCCGAAGACACCGACCCGCCACTCGGCCGCCGGGAAGCCGCCCTCAACGCCGCCGTCAGCAAGCTCGAAGGCGCCACGGACGATCCGGCCGACGGCACGATCCTGTGGCTCCAGCAACGCTTGGCCGAACTCGCGAAGCGCGAGTCGGCGGACAAGGCGCGCCATGCCAGGGTCAACCAAATCCAATCCCGGATCGCCGCCATCGACGCGGAGACTCAACGATTGACGAAGGAAGTTGCCCAGATCCAGGGACCCCAGAAGGACCGCATCGCGTCAATACGCCAAGAACGGCTTGCCGCGTACGGCGCGTACTTCGAGAATCTCGGCCACGAGCAGAGCATGCTTGAGGGGCTGTATGCCCCCGTGTCGGCGCGCCTCACCGGAGCCGAAGCCGCTGAACAAGAGCAGCATCTGGAGTTCTCCATCCGCTGGGATGCCAATCTTGACGCTTGGCTCGACCGCGGCGGGGCACTGTTCGATCAGAGAACGACCATCCCCTACGGCACGATGGACGACCTCGCCAACGCCGCTCGCGCCATCCTGGTGCCCGCCTGGATTTCAGGGGATCCGGGACGAGTTCGTACCGCCCTCGATGAATTCCTCGAGGGCTTCCGCAAGCCCGAGCTTTCCCCGGCCAAATACATGCGAAGCGGCATCACCATCGAAGACGTTTTCGAATGGCTCTACGAGGTCGAGCACGTGCAGCTGAACTATGGCTTGAAATACAACGGTACCGAACTCGAGAAACTCTCTCCCGGGACTAAGGGCATCGTCCTCCTCATCCTCTACCTCGGCATGGACGTCGCCGACACGCGCCCGTTGATTGTCGACCAGCCTGATGAAAACCTCGACAACGAGTCGATCTACGAGTTACTCGCTACGTACTTCAAGACAGCCAAGAAGCGTCGCCAGATCTTCCTCATCACCCACAACCCCAATCTGGTTGTCAACACCGACTCCGAACAGGTCATTGTTGCTTCCGCGGAGGCTCGTCAGAACGCCTTGCCTTACATCACATACCAGGCTGGGCCGCTTGAGGACAACACGCCCTCCGATCTAAGTATCAGACAGCAGGTTTGTCGCATACTGGAAGGCGGTTTAGTTGCGTTCCGTCAACGCGAGCAGCGATACGCCCTGCCCGACAGCTAAGAACCATGGCACCGGCCTCCTATTCACCATTTGACGTCGGTCGACGGCCCCCCAACCTTGCCAATTCGCGCACCCTGTCGCGACACTAAGCCGCTAACGCTCGTTGGCTACCACCGTGATCGCGAAGCGCTTGCCACTTCGCGGCCGCACCGCTTCCCTCTCTCTTCACCCCGTCGACCAGCGTCAGTCGAGTTGACCACATCGTGTGCTCGCCCTCCGACCCCTCGCGTCAGATCAACCTCGCGTCGATTTGAACACCGCTGGAGGCAAGAGTAGTCTGCACTCATGGTCGCCGACACCGCCAACATTCGCTCGCAGCTCGAAGAATTGCACGACCTCCCGACGCCCGTCCGCTCGTGGCTCGTCGAGGAGGGCGTCGATGCGACGGACGATCCCGCCGTCTGGGTCTGGGCCTTGATCGAGCACGTCGACGCGGACCCGGAAACGCTGAACCGCCTCAAGGTCATCGCGCGCGAAGTGGTCCACCAGACAACCGGCCTATGGGCCTATGTCCTCATCCGCGGCGCCGACGAGACCGAAGTCACCGCGTGAGCCTGCCTCGCGATCTCCTGGCCCAGGCCAAGCTCCTCGCGACCAAGGAGAAGAGCCGTCCCAAGCAGGCCAGCCTGCGGCGTAGCGTGTCGGCTGCCTACTACGCGTTGTTCCATCTCCTAGTCGACGCCGCCGCCCGCCGGCTCGTGTCGGGCGCGGACCGGCAGCCACTGCGCAACTGCCTCGCCCGTGCTTTCGATCATGGGGTGATGAAGCGGGTCGCCCTCCAGTTCGCCGAGCAGAGTCTGTCGCCGAGGCTTAGTCCCGGCCTCAACGGGCTGCCGCTCCAGGATGAAATCGTCCGCGTCGCCGCAGCGTTCGTCGACCTGCAGCAGCACCGCCACGACGCGGACTACAACATGGGGCGGCGGTTCACGCGGGTCGAGGCGCTGAACATCGTCAGCGACGCCGAGCAGGCGTTCGTCGATTGGCGCGCCGTGCGCAATTCCGCCCAGGCCGACACATTCGTCGTCGGTTTGTTGACCTACGAGAAGATACGTCTCTGATTGACCACCGAGGGCTGTCGGGCGGTGCGGCTGCCCGGGGCCGGATCCCGTCGATGGTGAGTTCACTGCGAGAGCGGAAGGGGATCTTGGCGACCCCCTACAGGGCCGGGCTGTCGTGCTACGCACCGAGCCCCCGCAGTACCGGGTCTCGGCCCTCCGGGCTTCCATCCCTGTCGCGGGGGCTTCCAAGGGCCGCCTCATACGCTCGTCAGCACGGCTCGACCGCCGTCGCCACGAAGTGTGTTTGGCGCTGAACGTAACCGTTGAAGTGTAACCAGCGACGTTCCAAGAAGCCCCGCTCAGACGAAGTCGCCTCCTTCCGCAGCGCCACCTTGGCTGACCGTCCGCCTCCCAACCCTACTCCAGGGGCACGACCGGCGGCTTTTCCAGCCTAGCACGCAGTCCTCAGCGCCTTAGATTGGCCTCATCCTCAGTCTGAAATCTCGTCGCAAGAACTCCTTGAGCGCTTCGGTGTACCCCTCCATCGGCTCAGACGATACGAATCTCGACAACTCGCGCCCTGCCACTGTCAGTGCGACACCGTGCAGCTTCACCGGGACTTTCTTCCTGCCGTCGGTCAGGATGTCGCAATCCCAACGAATGCCCTGGTGGTGCAGTTCGACGTCAGTCGTCGACTGCTCGACCACAACGTACGTGTTGTAGGAGTTGTAGTCCGGAATCACCAGCGCATGCTCGTTCAGCCGATTGAGCACATCAAAGCTAAGCCCGTAGCTCTCCAACGAGTTCTGTGCCGCGTTCCCACCCAGCGAGGGCACCCGAGCGTCGAAAACCTCTCCCTCAGACGCCTTGAGATACACGGCTGCCGAGCATAAGCGGGAGAACAGCCGTGCCGTGCTGGCGTCGAGATCCTTCAATATCCCCAACGTACGCATCGAAGTCGCGCCTGGCTCTCGGACCTCTCCCGCCAAGACGCTTCCCCACAATGCTTGCATGTCGTCCGACGAGACGTCTTGGACCTCACCGAAGAACCTCGCTGTCCAATCGTGATCCGTCTCTACCGCGGGTGCGCGTGTGTCGGCAAGCAGCAGTGCCGCACGGCTTACGACTGCAACGATGTTCGCTTGCCGCTTACGCTCCTGAAACTCAATCCGTTGCCTGATCCCATCCCCGATGTCGATCTCGCCGGTTACCGCATCGCCCTCCACAGCCAGCACTCGGCGTGCCTCCGCCTGCGCCTCCGCTTGAAGCCTCAGCACCTCCGCCGCACCCTCGGCCTCGATCAGTTTGGCGGCGGTTTCCCTTCTCGCGCGCCAAGGAGCCAGCATGGGCCCAGCGATGCTGCCGATGCCGCTTGCGACTACATCGACCAACCTTTCAAGTCCGGGGACCGTCACCTTCACTTCCATGCTTCAACACCGGACTCGCCAATGGCCACCGATCTTCAATGCCGACGTTGACTCATTCACAAGTCGCTGGGTTCCACTCGTGACTCCCCTGCCACACTGTTTTGACATATCAGGAGTGATAACGTTCGATGGAGGATTCTTAAAAACACCTGTATAAACAATAGTTTATCGGATAACTTTGGCGGAGAGGGAGGAGCCTTCCGCTGCGAGACCCGCCACGTGGACGGCCAGCACCACGCGCTCGACCGCAAGGCCCGCATCGAATGGCTCAAGGGATCGACCGAGGGCGGCTGCCGCATCCTGTCCAACGCCCGCTGCCTGTCGGAGGGCATCGACGTGCCGGCCCTCGACGCCGTGCTGTTCATGAGTCCGCGATCCAGCCACGTGGATATCGTCCAGGCGGTCGGTCGCTCCATGCGCAAGGCCGAGGGCAAGAACTACGGCTACATCGTGCTCCCCGTCGCGGTGCCGGCGGGCGTCGATCCCGCGGCGGCGCTGGACGACAACGAGCGGTTCGCCACGGTCTGGTCCGTGCTGCGCGCGCTCCGCTCCCACGACGACCGATTTGACGCCGAAATCAATCAGATCGACCTCAACAGGACGCCGACGGCGAGGGTGATCTTCAGTGGAGGCGATCCCGGGATTGGCGATCCCACCTCGGCACTTCCGTTTCCGTCAATCGACCTACCACCGGGCGCCATCTATGCCAAGATCGTCGAAAAGTGCGGCGACCGGAAGTACTGGGAGACTTGGGCCAAGGACGTGGCCGCCATCTACGCGCGCCTGGTGACCCGCGTTGAGGCGCTGCTGAAAGATCCGGACAACGAGGCTCTGAGCGAATGGTTCGCCGCGTTCCACCACGAGCTGCAGGCGTCCATCAACGAGTCGATCGACACCGCCAGCGCGGTGGACATGATGGCGCAGCACATCATCACGCGCCCTGTGTTCGAAGCCGTCTTCGACAACTACGACTTCGCCGCCGGCAACCCCGTCGCCAACGCTCTTGACCAACTGCGCGCCGATTTCGCCGAGTTCGGTCTGGAGAATGAGGTGCGTGACCTCGAGCGCTTCTACGAGAGCGTCAGACTTCGCGCCCGGGGCCTCGACAACGCCGAGGCGCGACAACGCGTGCTGATGGAGCTCTACGAGCGTTTCTTCGCCACCGCGCTCAAGAAGGACGCCGACCGGCTCGGCATCGTCTACACGCCGGTCGAGATCGTCGACTTCATCCTCGCGAGCGCCGACCATGTGCTGCGCGGCGAATTCGGCCGCGGGATCACCGACGAGGATGTCCATGTCCTCGACCCGTTCACCGGCACCGGCATCTTCCTCGTCCGGCTGATCCAGTCGGCGCTGGTCCGCGACGCGGACATCGGCCGCAAGTACCGGCGCGAACTGCACGCCAACGAGCTGGTGCTGCTCGCGTACTACATTGCCGCCGTCCACATCGAGGAGGCGTACCGCGGACGCACCGACGGCGAGCACGAGCCCTTCGGCGGCATCGTGCTGACGGACACCTTCAATCTTCTCACCGACCGTTCGTTCCCCACGCTCTGGCTGCCGGACAACAGCGAGCGCGCGGAACGCCAGCAGAAGGCGCCGATCCAGGTGATCGTCGGCAATCCGCCCTGGTCCGTGGGCCAGACCAGTTCGCAGGACGACAACCCCAATGTCGACTACCCCGAACTCGAAGAGCGGATCGCTACGACCTACGCTGCGCGATCCACGGCGACGAACAAGAACAGCCTCTACGACACGTACAAGATGGCCATCCGCTGGGCGTCCGACCGGATCGGCGATCAGGGCGTCGTCGCCTTCGTCACCAACGGCTCGTGGATCGATGGCAACGTCGATTCGGGGGTGCGGGCCTGCCTGGCGGAGGAATTCAGCACGATCTACGTGATAGGTCTTCGCGGAAACGCGAGAACGTCGGGTGAACGTCGTCGTGCGGAAGGTGACAACGTTTTCGGCCAAGGCTCCCGTGCGCCCGTCGCGGTAACCATCCTGGTCCGCAATCCGGACGCCGAACACGACGGCTGCCGCATCCTCTACCGTGACATCGGCGACTACCTGACCCGCGAGAACAAGCTCCAACGGCTCCGCGAATGGGCCTCGAGCGCTGCCGTGACCGATTGGCAGCAGATCGAGCCTGACCGCTACCACGACTGGATCGCACAGCGCGACCCGGCGTTCCAGGGGTTCTATCCAGTCGGCTCGAAGGCCGCGAAGGCGGGCAAGTCGCAGGAAGCGATCTTTCGGCTGTTCAGCAATGGCTACAAGACTAAGCGCGACGCGTACCTCTACAACTTTTCTAGCGAAGCTTGCGCCGAGAACGCGTCTTTGGCGGTTGACGAATACATGGGCGCAATGATGGTCCGTGAAACCCATCCCGAGTACTCCCTAGACGATGTCACACGAGCTCGTTCACAGCACCTTCGCTGGGACCCGGAACTTGCCGCCAAAATGGGACGTGGCAACCGGTTGTCGTTCGACGATGCCCTAGTCCGTGAGGTGGCCTACCGACCCTTCGTGAAGCAGTACCTCTACGCTGATCCCGGTCTCGCTCAACGGCCTTCGATCATGGCGTTCATGTTCCCCATCGCCGGACTTGGCACGACTGTTGCCCAGACAGACAGACAGACAGACAGACAGACAGACAGACAGACAGACAGACAGACAGGCAGACAGGCAGACAGGCAGACAGAGACCTCTTCACTTGCCGAATCGAGCGATTTGCCTCCCCGGGATCGTCCAGTACAGTCGGAGCCGACCATTCTCCGCGATCATGGTGGACACCATGCCGGATCTGGAACTGGTCTCGAAGGGGCAGTGCTTTCCGCGCTTCCGGTACGAGCCGCGAATCGCGTCATCTGCCTTCCGGGAATCGTCCAAACCAGTCGTGCCCGACCGTTCTCCGTCCTCGTCGCCGACCACATGCCAGACCTCCACTTCCTCGAGTTCGGCCAGTGCTTCCCCCGATGGGTCTACCCGGCGTACAGGGGGCATCTTTGACGAGGTCGAAACGGAACTTGCCCCAGTGGACAACATCACGGACGCGGCACTGGCGACCTTTCGGGCGCACTACCAAGACCATGCGATCACCAAGGATGCGATCTTCGATTATGTCTACGGTGTCCTGCATGCGCCGGAGTACCGGCATCGCTTCGCGAGCGACCTCGCCAAGGACCTGCCCCGCGTGCCCATGGCGCCCGACTTCCATGCGTTTGCAAAGGCCGGGCACGCCCTCGGCAAACTGCACCTTTCCTACGAGACCTGCGAGGAATACCCCCTACGCGTCGAGTTCCCGGAGGGTGGCGAGGCAACGCCGGAACAGTATCGACTGGGCACCAGGAAGATGCGGCTGATCGATGATGGCGGAACGCTTGTCGTCAACGAGCACGTCCGGCTGGCCGGCATCCCTTCCGAGGCGCACGAATACGAGGTCAACGGCCGCGCGCCGCTCGGCTGGTTCATCGACCGCTACCATGTCAAGACGGACAGGAGGAGCGGGATCGTCAATGATCCCAACGGCTGGTTCGACGATCCCCGCGATGTCGTGACCGCCATCCGGCGCATCGTGCACTTGAGCGAACGGACCGTTGCCATCGTGAAATCGCTGCCCGATCCGCTTGCCGGACTGGATGGTTGATCCGTTTTCGGCCGGTCCCGCGCGGCTGTCCCAGCCCGCCTGCTGAAGCAGCCGAACGACGAATCTGCGGCAGGCATCGGCTTCGGTGTCCGCCATCACCGTGTCCCCTGGTGAGGCGGTAGCCGTTCGGTCCTGTTCACTCTGGCGCCGGCGACTTCCAGAGCCGGACCAGGAATCGGTCATCTCCCTCTTCGAGGTCTGGTTCTGTACCGTTGTGGTTGCGCATCGAGTCGATGATCCGGTTGCGAACTCCCATTCCATGATGCTCGACATAGCGGTAGTCGCGGAGAATCTCCTTCAGCAACTCGTTTCGTGCTACCCGAACCACGCCTTCCCTCATCTTCTCCACAGTGACGCCGTTTGGCAGCCGGCCTGGGGAAATCACCTCGAATCGATCCACATACAGCGAGACTTCCACATCAGTGCCTTCATGTGCATAGTCTCGATGCACCACGGCGTTGACGACAGCTTCTCGCACGGCATCAAGGGGAAAGGCTCTCTTCCGCCTGCGGCGACCGCCATCGAGCCATGCCGCGCTTCCCATATTCCGTCTGACGAAGTCGACGGTCCGGTCAATGACTCCCCTGTCCGCGATGCCGCCGCGCCTGGAGACGATCGGCGCTAGCGGTCCGCGTATTCGTTCCTCATCAACGGTGCTGTAGTTCTTCTCCGCCCCGGCGAACGCCGCTGCGGTCACACCGGCTTGAGGCAGACGGCGATTCGGATTCTCACCGAAGAGCAGCAGACCAGCCACCGACACGCAATCACGGCTCCTGGTCGCCGCGAGCAAATCCGTATTGAGCAACAGGCGCCGCCAGGCCTCGATGTCCGCCCGGGCCGGGACTGGTCGTCTGAGAACATCGCGGAGGTAGTTCTCAACCCGCCCCATGTCCAGACTCTCCACTCCCATATCCGGAACGGCCTTTATCTCGTAGCGCGCAAGTCCGGCAGCTTGATACAGCCTGCCTTCTTCCTCTCGCGTTGCCTCTTGTGATTCGCTGCCCACACGAATGAACGTGACCCACGCTTTGCCTCGCCTTGCCTTGTGGGGCTTCCCGGGACTGTCAGGGGGGAGTTCGACGACCCCGATTGTCCTGCCGTCCTCCATCGCCACGGAAGTCCAGACTGGCGTCGTCGGGGGCTGGAGGTTGTTGCGGGCGATGTTCATGACCCACTCTTCGGCAATCTCGAGTTGCCTGGCAAGCCCGGATATCTGGCCGTCCTTTTCTACTCCAAGCAGGATGACGCCGCCCTCCAGATTCAATAGCGCTGACATCTCCCTGGTGAGCTGGTCCGGGTGGATGTCGTCACGCTTGAACTCGACCCGTGAGTTCTCCCGATTGGCGATCAGTTCAAACACCTCGGTCCTGTTCATTCTTCAGAACCCGTACTTGCGACGCCGTGTCTCGAACGCCTCGCGACCGCCCTCGAGGATCTCCTCGACCAATTCACGGACCAATCGCGAGTCGATCGATCCCATGTGTCCGGGCGCGACCCGCGCCCGGCCTCCATCGGCCTCGCCAGCCGCTGAGAGCCCCAATATGAGCTCTGCGTCCCCAAGAACCGGAATGTTGGCGTTGTGCGTTGAGAAGATGAACTGACGCCGCTGTTTCTCGTCTCTCATCCGGGGCACGACACCTTCGGTAATGAAACGGTTATCCAGATCGTCCTCCGGTTGATCGACGATCAACGGTGCACTCGATTCAAGCAACAGCAAGAGGAGCACGGCAGTTGCTTTTTGACCCGTGGACAGGTCTTCGAGTGGCTGCCATACGGGCACCTCCTGCGGCGGGGCGGTATTGAGGCGAATTGCGGTCGTCGGTGCAAGTTCAAGCTCCTCGATTCGCATGAGTACATCTGCCTCCGCGCCCGCGAGCCGTTCCGCCTGGCCAGGCGTGATGCGGTACGCATTGCGCAACGCCTCGGAGCCCGTCCGACACGCTTCCACGAATTCCGTAAGCGAGAGGTCGGTAGAGCTTCGCAGGCTTTCCATCGCCTCAGACATACGTCCCCCGATCTCTTCACGCAGCATCTTGAAGAGCGGTTCACGGTCTCCAGCACCAGTGACCTCGACCTGGACGCGGTTGCGCAGCTTGTTGCTGACAGCTCTTCCCGCCTGATCGAATGTACGAAATTCCGCAGCTTTGATGTCTTCCCACTCCGCAAGCAACGTACGACGTTGGTCACTGCGCTCTCTCTCCAACCGCCGGAGAAGCACGAGTCGCTCTTGGATCGGTCTCAGTCCCTCAATACGGCGACGAAGTTGGATAAACTCCTCACCGTCGACACGGGACTTCTGAAGGTCCCGAAGGATATGTTCATATTCCGTCTGGACTTCCTGTCTTCGGACGTCCCACGCGGTCCGTACTTGGTCGATGTCCTCGTCCGCTTGTTCAAGGGCCCGGACTAGTTCATCAGCTATGCGCTCAATCTCATTGCCCGTGTTCCCTAGAACCTGATTCAAGCGAGACAGAATTTCCTTTCCGGGCAACTCTGCGAGCGCCCGTTCAGACAGAAAGGCAAGGTCAATCGGGATCTCCTTTCGCAGAAGATCCAGAGCTTCGCGAAAAGGTGCAAGACGTTGAGGAACGGAATCAAGCACTCGTTCCTCTCGCACCAGCAAACTCTGCTCCCGCAGACGGTCCTCAAGACCTACCTCCTGAAACCGTTCGAGGGTTTCCTGCAGTCCGGGCAGTGCATCAAGTCGCTCTTCGGCCGTGGCAATCTCGGTGCGCGTATCACTCAAGGCGCGGCGGTTCGTGGCAAGTTCGTTGCGCAGCGAGGTCTTGCGCCGCGACATTGACTCGTCGCGCTCAATGAAACGGTCAAGCAACCTGGTCAGCTTGTCCGGGCTTCGCGCAAGTTCCGAAATCTCGTGCTGCCCGTACGCCTCGATTCCAGGCAGGATGTCTGCCGGCGCGAGGTGAAGCACTTCCCCGTCCGCTTCCCGTACTATCGGCGGGTTGGGAATCGTGCGCTCGATCCTGTACTCGCGAACCCCGGGGCGTCGCACGCGCACGCGAAGCGATACCTTCGTTCCGTTCCCCAACACATTACGCACGATTCCGTCATGAGCCTTGCGTGCATCTTCGCCGATGGGCGCAAGGCCGAGTACGCTGCGGATGCTCTCGATGATCGTTGACTTGCCCGTTCCTCGCCCGCCGATCAACACATTCAGGTTGGGATTGAGGCGAACGCTCACGCCGTCCAGGAACCCACCTTCCCACCCCAATGAAACTAGCTCCATGTGTTCTTCGGGCTCGAATTCAGCTTCCTCGGAATTCAACCGAATGCGTGACCCCGGATCCAGGAACGCTTGCCGTAGCCCGTCGATGCTCACTTCGTGCATCTTTATCCAGCATGTGGCCGCCTGTTCTCCGAGTTGTTGCGCTTCGACAATGTCCCTTGCGTTTACCGCCGCGATCGCGACTCCAGGCTCCGGGGCGTGGGCTCTGCGATACTCTGGATCGCGGTTTCTGACTATCTGGTTTACGTCTTGAGGAAGGCCCTCAACGGTACCCGGGATCTGGGCCGCAATCAGGTTCTTGTCTTGCCACGCGCGAATCCGAGGCTGTCCCCGCAAGACCTTGAAAAGACCACCGCTGCCAGTCAATTGCGCCGCGATCGAGACTCCACCCTGACTATGAACGAGCGCCAGGACATCTCCGAACGACTTGTTAGCGGGGTCCGAAGAGGGGTGAGTGTCGTGTAGGCCAAATTCGCCTAGATATCGTTCAAGCCGGTCGAGTTCGGTGTCCGGTGGGTAGAGACAGAGCACGTGAACGCCCTCGCTTGACGCAAGCTCGAATCCCGGAATGATATGGACATCTCGATTACGCGCTGCGGAGCGGAAAGCCGCGATAGAGCTGACGCTGTTGTGGTCAGTGATTGCAAGCACCTCGATGCCGAGTTCGACGGCTTTATCCACAGTCGCCTGCGCATGGCTGATTGCATCACCGTCAGAATCCTGCCCACGGAACGTGCGCCCGTGGTGGTACGGGTTCACCTGAAGCGCACATCTGTAGAAACGCGCTCCCGCCGGGATACGGCTATCGGCGATTTCGGTTGCCATCGTTGCTCGTCTCGCACTCCCGATCGTTCTGCCATAGTTCCGACCGGGCGCGGGACTGGTCGCCTCTCGCGATCCGCGCCGAACGAACCGGGACGCTCCAAAATAGGTGCAAAGGTGCTTCAGCGTCAATCGGCCGCGCTTTGTCGAAGTGAACAACTCCGCCCCGAAGCGATAGCGATCCGCGTTCCGGGCGTTCGGTCATTCAGACCACTCTCCGCGATCATGCATGCTGGACTGGACGCGCCCAACGGCGATGCGCTTTCAGGACAGTCAGGCGAGGGCCGGCATCACCGCGTCGGTCAGGCGCAGGAACGAGGCGTGGCTGAGCGGCGCCGCGAGCAGGTAGTCAAGGGGCAGCTCCCCCTCCAGCCGTTGCAGTTCGTCGATGACCCGTGCTGGCGAGCCGTGAACGATGACCTGGTCGACGTATCGCCCCACCGGGTCGACGTAGTGCGCCCCGCGCCCTTTCGCGTACGAGCCCACTGTCCACGCCGCACCCGCCCGGGCGATTTCACGGCCTTCGGCATCGGTCCTTCCGATCGCCACAAGGCGCGCCATGGGGGTGTCCTGGTCGTGGCTGTGGCCGTGTTCGGCGAGTCCGCGCCGGTATTCGCGGTATTTCTCCGCAAGTTCCTCGTGTGATGCGTGCGGGTCCATCAGGATCGCGTGGCCCTGGCTCGCGGACCACGATATCGCCTTCGGGGAACCCGATGCCATCCACACAGGCGGATGCGGCTTCTGCAGCGGTTTTGGCAGCACTTCGACATCGTGGTACTGGTGAAACTGCCCCTGGTAGCTGAACCGATCTTCGCGCCACGCCCGCAACACGATCTCCACGTTCTCGCGAAAACGGGGATATGAATCCTCCTCTGTCACGCCGAACACTTCGAACTCTTTCCTGTCGAAGCCCCTGCCTGCGCCCCAGTTCACGCGCCCGCCGGAGAGCACGTCCAGCATCGCGACCTCTTCGGCCAGGCGCGTGGGGTCGTAGAACGCCGCCAGCGACACCGCGGTGCCGATCCTCAAGCGCCGCGTCAGGTTGGCCGCGTGCATGGCCATGAGGTGTACCGACGGACATACGCTATAGGTCGAGAAATGGTGTTCCGCGAGCCACACGGCGTCATAGCCGGACGTGTCCATGATGCGGATGCGGTCGAGCGCGCGTTCGTACACGGTCGGCAGCGGAACGCGCCGGCCCGGCCAACTGAAGAACTGCAGAACGCCGAATTTCAACGGATTCGCCTTACTCGGTCAGGCGTGCCTGCACGGCATGGGATGTGCCCCCGGCGCACATGCCGCAGTGCCGCGTCCTTCGCCACGTTCATCCGTTCCGTCGTTCCATATCAGGGCCTGCGCCGCGCTATTATGGCGAACCGTCCCCGCCAAGTTGACAACTTTGCTCGAGGCATCGCCATAGACAGCGTGAACAGTCCCTATCCCATTATTCCGTGGACCCTGTCCCGCAAGGTGGAGCGTGCCGAGGGTGCCTACCTGTACATGGACGGCCGCCGCATTCTCGATGCCGCGGGCGGGGCCATCGTGACGAATATCGGTCACGGACGCGCGGAGGTCGTGGATGCCGTGGCCGAGGCGACCCGGCGGGAAGGCTATGTCATACCCCCGTGGCTCACGCCGACGCGCGAGCGGCTGATGGATCGCCTCAAGGAGGACTGGCTGCCGGCGGAATTCACGCGCGCGCATCTCACCTGCGGCGGTTCCGAAGGAATGGAAACCGCCATGAAAGCTGCCCTGCAGTACCACTACGCCCGGGGACGGCCGGAAAAGACCCGGATCGTGAGCCACTCCGTGTCGTACCACGGCACGACGCTGGCGACGACGGCGGTGGGTGGCCACGAGGCGCGCCGGTTCGGCCTGGCGCACGCCCTGACGGAGTACCCCTCGTCGCCGACGCCCGATCCCCTGCGTTGTCCCGGCGACGATCCGGGGAGCTACTATGTCGAAGCGTTCGAGCGTGTCATCGAGCGCGAAGGACCGGAGCGCATCGCCGCGTTCGTGGCCGAACCCATCATCGGCGCCAGCGGCGGCGCGATCGTGCCGCCGGACACATATTGGCCGGCGGTTCGTCGCATTTGCGACGAGAACGACATCCTGCTGGTCGCGGACGAGGTGATGACCGGCTTCGGCCGCACCGGACTCGCGTTCGGTCACCAGCACTGGCCCGCGGCGCCGGACATCTTCGTATCCGGCAAGGGGTTGACCGGCGGCTATGCGCCGCTGACCGGCATCTTCGCCACCGACGCCGTCGTGGCGCCGCTGGCCGACGAGGGCATGACCGTCATGTTCCACACCTTTGCCGCGCACTCCGGGGCCTGCGCGGCGGCCGACAAGGTCCTGGAGATCATGACCCGCGAAGACCTGGTCGCGCGCGCCGCCAGGATGGGCGACGAATTGCGGGGCGGGCTGTCGGCCGCGCTCTCGAATCACCCGCACGTAGCCGAGGTGCGCGGGCGGGGGCTCCTGATCGGCGTCGAGATCGTGAAGGACCGCGCGACCCTGGAGCGCTTTCCGATAGAAGCGGGTGTCACCGCCCGCGTCGTCAACGCGGCGCTCGGGCGCGACGTGTTCTTTTACGGCGGCGGCACCGGAAAGGTGCGGGACGTGATCGTGCTGGGACCGCCGTTCATCATGGACGGGGACCATGTCGACCAGATGATCACTGTGCTCTCTGAGTCCATTGATGAGGTGACGCAGTCGGCGTGACACGGCGTTCCCGACGGATAATCCCGGTCAGCCCGTAAGTAAGGGCGTACTCAGCACCAAAAAAGAGGATACAGAAGTGCAAGGACAGGTAGTTTCAGTTGGGCTGGTCATTGGCATGTGCGTGACGCTGGCGGCGTTCACCGCGCTGGCGGACGACTCGGACAACAGCAAGAAGATGGAACGCTCGATCGACATCGCAGAGATGAAGGCCGGTGTGGCCGAGCGTTTCGCGAAATTGGATGCGGACGGCGATGGCAAGGTTAGCCCTGAGGAATTCGCGGCCGCGCGGATGGACCGTGGCGAAGCGCGCGGAGAGGCGAAGCGTTGGCGCGAGGCGCGCGAGCGCAGGGGCAAGGCGATGCGCAAGCGCATGCGCGAAGGCATGCGGGAGCGGCGCGAAATGCTCTCCGGTCCCGTGTTCGATGCTGCGGACGGCGATGGGGACGGCAAGCTGTCGAAGGAGGAGTTCGACCAGTTGCCGCAGGCTGCACGCTCGGTCGCCCAGCGCCGTGCCTTCGATCGGGTTGATGCCAACGGTGATGGAGTGTTGACCGCGACTGAGCTGTCACCGAGGGTCGCCGCGCTCGAGAAAGCCGATGCCGACGGGGACGGCAAGGTCAGCCGCGAGGAGATGCGGGCCCTGCGCAAGGCGGGCGCCGATGGTGACGGGAAGAAAAAGCGGGGCTGGCGCAAGGTCAGGAAGTCTGGCGACGCTGATGCCGACAAGACCGAATAACCGTTTTGGGCCGGGTGCCGGACGAAGAACTGATGCGTCTGGTACAGACCGGAGACCAGCGGGCGTACGCGCGCCTGCTGGACCGGCATCTCAATAGCGTGCACGCCTACGTCTACCGGATGACGAACAATCGCGCCGATGCGGAAGACATCGCGCAGGAGACGTTCCTGCGAGTGTGGCACCGGGCGCGAACGTTCAGGCCCGGGCGCGTCCGTTTCTCGACCTGGCTGCACCGGATCGCCCACAACCTTTGCGTGGACGCGTTCCGCAAGCGGCGGACCATCGTCGATATGGAGTTGGAGGCGATGGCCGACGATGCGCCCGGCGTGGACGAGGAGAGCATCGCGGAACAGCGCCGGAAGGCGGTCCACGACGGCATCGCCGCGCTTCCGGAAAGGCAGCGGTCGGCGCTGGTCCTGTGCCAGATCCAGGGACGATCCAACCGGGAGGCGGCACAGATTCTCGATATTTCGGTGGACGCGCTGGAGTCGCTGATCGCGCGCGCGAGGCGGGCGCTCAAGGCACGCCTCAGCGACCAATTGGAACTGGAGGGAGTGCGATGACGAGTAGAGAATTCCGAGAGTGCCTGGACCGATACGGTTCAGATCTCGAACGCTGGCCGGACGGACAACGCGCGGTCGGCCGTGCGTTTGCCGGTACCGCAGGGGGCCGGCGGCAGCTCGACGCGGCACGGGCGTTCGATGCGTTGCTGGCGGAAACGTTGCCGGTGCCGGAGCCGATTGGCCTCAAGGAACGCATTCTTGCCAACCTGAGCGCGGCAGGACGACCGATCGACCTCGCGTCCTGGCTGTTCGCGCCATTGTGGAGGCCGGTAGCCCTCGCGGTGGCGCCGCTTGCGCTAGGTTTCACGGTCGGCTTCACCTATCCCGAGACGGACAGCCTCGAAGAGGCCGTGGCGGTGATCGCTTTCACGGAAATCGAGGAAGCGGTTGGCGCCGACAGCGACGGGGAGTTTTGAATGTCAGGCAAGTGGCTCATCGGCGCATTGGTCGTCTCGGTGATTGTCAACCTGCTGCTGGCGGGGTTCATCGTCGGCCGCATGTCGGGCGACTCCGGTTTCCGGGGCGGGTTCGGCGCTGCGCCGATCATGCCGCAACTCAAGTTCCTGGAAGAAGACCGGCGGCGTGAAGTGACCCGGAATCTCCAGACCAGGAGGGAGCTAAGGCCCATTCTCCGCGAGCTTCACCGGTCCCAGAAGGACATCCGCGCCGCTTTCGTGGACGAACCTTTCGACGAGGAGGCATTGTCCGAAGCGCTTGCCGAATTCCGCGAGCGACTGGAGGAAAGCCAGGCCTTGAGCCACAGGAAACTCGTCGTCGTGGCCGCGCGGCTCACGCCCGACGAACGGCGCAGAATGACGAGAGCACTGGACCGCCGCCGGGGGCCGCCGGACAAGCGGCCGCCCCGCCGCGAACCTCAGCAGCGGTAGCCTTCCAGTTCCAGCAGGTAGCGCTTCGTTTCTATACCGCCGCCGAAACCCGTCAGGCTGCCATCGGCGCCGATGACCCTGTGGCATGGCAACACGATGGGCAACGGATTGCGGCCGTTGGCGGCGCCGACTGCGCGCACTGCCTCAGGTCTTCCGATCTGCGCCGCAACTTCGCCGTAGCTGCGAGTCTCGCCATAGGGAATGGTCGCGAGCGCATCGAGCACCGCGAGTTGGAACGGCGTGCCGGTGGGCGCGAGGTCGAGGTCGAACTCGCGCCGCGCGCCCTGGAAGTACTCTTCGATTTGCGCGGCGGCCTGGCGCAGGAACGGCGCATCCGAGCTTCTCCAATCCGCCTTCGGCGCGATTCGCTTTGGGCCGCGCGAGAACGCGATCAGCGACAAGGCATCTGTGCCGGCCAGCAGCAGCCTGCCGACGGGACTTTCCGTCCATGCGTAGTACATCTCAAGTGCTCCCCTGCGTGAGTGGCGTGGAGTAAGCGCGCCACAGGTGCATGACCGCGTAGGCACGCCAGGGTCGCCATGGCTCCGCGCGCCGCAACGCGTCGCGGACATTCGTCCCCATGGCCTTGCGCACGACCCCGTCCGAGGCGAGGAAGGCGTCCGGGTCGCGAGCGACGCGCATTGCGGTGTATTCGGCGGTCCAGGGTCCGATGCCATTCATGCCGAGCAGGGTTTCGCGCGCCGTCGGCGGATCGAGCAGGAAGTCATCCCCGCGTTCGCGCACCGTACCCGCGAGCTGTCGAATGGCAGCGGCCCGCAATCCGGGTATCCCGATTGCGGCCACATCAGCGTTCTCGAGCGCTGCGGGGGTGGGGAACCCGTCATTGCCGAAGGTCTTCGTGAGCCTGGCCGCCAGGTCCGTGGCGCGGTCGACGCGGACCTGTTGGCCGAGGATCGCCCTGACGGCGCCTTCGAAGGCGTCCCATGTCCCGGGAACACGAATGCCGCGTCCGGCGCGCACCCATGGCGCGCACTCGGGAGACTCGAGCAGGTGCGAGTCGATCGCGTCCGGGTCCGCATCGAGGTCGAACACGCGTCGAACGCGCGAAAGGACATCCGAGGTTCGGTCGGCGAGTGCGCCTGGCACTTCAAGCCACAAGGCCCCATCCCGGTGCGACACCGAGATGCAATGACGGTCAACCCGCCGCCGGTATGTGTGACCATGCGCGCTTTCCAGGTCCGGAAGGACTCGGCGCGCGAGGAAGGAAAACACCCAATCCGCGTTGAACGGGTGGCGCGTGGGCAAGCGCAGGCTCACGGGAGACGAGCCTGAAACCACGCGTTTGCGGCGCGCTGCCCGGGGCGGGCGGCGGAACACCCTCGAGAACTCGTCGTTGAAGCGGCGAACACTGCCATAGCCCGCGGCAAAGGCCACATCGGCCATCGCCAGGTGCGTTTCGTCGACCAGACGCTTGGCGAGCGCTATTCGCCGCATGCGCGCCAACCCTTTCGGGGTCGTGCCGAGTTCCTCCCGGAACAGGCGATTCAGGTGCCGTTCGCCGACACCGATCTCGGCGGCAAGCGCGCGCACCGGTCGCTCGGCAAGGTAGCCGTTATCGATCATTCGGACCGCGCGCACGACGATCTCGCTGCTGATCGTCCAGGCGGGTAGCGGGCTTTCCCGTTCCGGATGGCAGCGCAGGCAAGGCCGGTAGCCGGCCTCCATCGCGGCTGCGGAGGTCGCGAAGTAGCGGACGTTCTCCTCTGCGGGCGGCCTTGCGGGGCAGATCGGGCGGCAGAACACGCCGGTGGTTACTACACCGACGATGAAATGGCCGTCGAAGCGAGGGTCCCGCGCCAGGCGAGCGCGGCGGCAGATGTCCGGTGCTGGCAGCATTGGGCCACTATATGCCATGGGCGGGCGGACCGGTTCGCCAGAATCGGACACGTGGCAGAACTTTTTGTGGCTGGGTCGATCATGGATACCGTCCGTCTTTAGGCCGATGGAAGTGGCGTCATGGTCGACCAGGGGGACGCCGGCCCTCCGTGACGCGTCAGCGGTTGGGGAGAACCTCCCCGGCTGAAGGCTCCCGGTGGCGTGCTCTCGCCTGCGCCCGTAGCAGGCTGTTCAACTCCTCGACGATCGGGACCACCATGTCCTCGTTGTCCTCGTTGTACCCGCGCTTGACGGAGACCACTACGCCCTTGATCCCGACGATCACCAGACGGAATCGTGCGTGGGGCATATACCTGCCCCGTGGTGCTATGGTTGCCGTTCCCGCGGGAGTGGCACATGGGCGACCAGCAAGACGAACTGCTTATCGAGCAGATTGAAATCGGACCGATGGCGAACTTCACCTACGTCGTCGGGTCGCGCAGCACACGCGAGGTGGCCATCGTAGACCCCGCGTGGGACATCGACGGACTCTTGCGCCATCTCGAGGACCGCGACTACAAGCTCGTGGCGGCGCTCGCGACCCACTACCACCCGGACCACATAGGCGGTGGCATGCGCGGCCACAACATCGCCGGAGTCGCCGAGTTGCTCGAGAAGTCCCCGGTCAAGATCTACGCACACAGGCACGAGTCGGACGGCGTGAAGAAAGTCACGGGCATTTCCGAGTCGGACATGGTCCGCGTCGACTCCGGGGACACTCTCAAGATAGGCAACGTCGAAGTCGAGTTCCTGCATACGCCGGGGCACACCCCGGGCTCGCAGTGCTTTCGCATCAAGAACACTCTGGTATCTGGCGATACGCTATTCATCAACGGCTGCGGCCGCGTCGATCTGCCGGGCTCCGACCCGGAGGAGATGTACCACAGCCTGCAGCGGTTGAAATCCCTGCCGGACGACACGCTGCTCCTGCCCGGCCACAACTACAGCGCCGTGCCCAATGCGACGCTGGCTGAGTCGAAGGGGCAGAATCCCTGTCTTGCCGTCAAGGACCTCGATACCTGGCGGCAGATGATGGGCTAACACCGTGTTGGATGTGCCGCGTTAGCCGCAGGAGGACACAGTGCCTCACAGTGACGGCCGCAGGTGCGGAGCGGGCGGGAACAAAGGGACCATGGAACGTCGCAAGGGCATCGTCGAGGAAGTGCGATAGCGCGCCGGTCGGGTGCCAGAGGATGCACGACAAATTTGTTGGATTCCAGGCGGCGCGGCTGCGGCGGCGATTCCAGACGAGGTCGAAGCGGTTGCTGAGAACGGCGCAGCGCAGGGCGGCAGGGGGGCCATGGCGTTGACGCCGGCGCGTCCGGCCAGTTCCGCCCGGCGCGCCGGCACGCCGGTGCCGTCCATGCCCAGGCACATGGTCGGCGCGCGGCCCGGCTCGCCCCGCCGCGTTGTCGCGTTCGTCGGCCCGCGATCTCGCGGCCGAGCGCCTCCGCGGTGCGTTCCGCCTGCTTGGCGTCGACGTTCAGGCCGGCCAGGTCGCGGGGCAGCGCGCCGGTCTCCGCGAAGCTCGCGCGCCCCGCCGCCAGACCCGTCATGCGCACCACGCCGGGCGACAGCGAGGCGCCGCGAACGTCTCCGTCAGCGTCTCGCGGAGCCCCCTTTTTTTTGGCGTCCCGACCCGCGTCCCGGCCGGCCTTGAGTCGCGCCTGGCACAGTTCCTCGCTCGCCTCCACCAACTGCCGCGACAGGTCCTTGAAGCGCTCGTGCTCGGCGAGTTGCGCGCGGGTCTCGTCCAGCGCCCGCCCGTGTATCCCGCGGTTCACGCGCTTGCCGCCGACGTTGCGCGACAGCGCCCAGCCGCGGTGTCCGGGCCGAGCGCAATGGCAGGTCGGCTTGCCGCACTTGCGCGTGATCTCGACCAGCGCGCCGGGGCGCAGGTCGCCGACGGTGGCCAGTTCGTCGCGCGCGGCGTCGCGTCGCCGCTCCAGTCGCTCGATGTCGGTGCGGGCCATGTGGGCCTCCTGTCCATTCTGTATCAATTTGGGGCTGATGCTCGTGCTGCCTCGGAGGGTTGCCTCAGGGAAGCAGGTGCGCGACGGCGTCGCGTTCCTCCTGCAGTTCGGCTTCCGTGGCCCGCATTCTGCCGCGGCTGAAATCACTGATTTCGAGACCGTCAATGATCTGCCAGTCGCCGTCCGCGCAATTGACGGGGAACGAGTAGATCAGGCCCGCTTCGATGCCGTAGCTGCCGTCGGAGTACACGCCCATGCTGACGACATCGTCCGCACCGTGTACCCAGTCGCCGATGTGCTCGATGATGGCGTTGGCGGCGGAAGCCGCGCTCGAGGTGCCGCGGGCGTCGATGATGGCCGCGCCGCGCTGCTGCACCGTCGGGATGAACTCGTTCGCGTACCAGGCCTGGTCGACCAGGTCCATCACTGGCTTCCCGTCCACGGTCGTGTGATGTAGGTCGGGATACTGCGTTGCCGAGTGATTGCCCCAGACCACGAGGCCCCGCACAGCGTCGACGCGCGCGCCGGTCTTTGCGGCGAGCTGGGCCTTTGCCCGGTTGTGGTCGAGGCGCATCATCGCGGCGAAGTTGCGCGGATCGAGGTCCGGCGCGTTTCGTTGGGCGATGAGGCAGTTGGTGTTCGCGGGATTGCCAACGACCAGTACCTTCACATCCCGCGATGCATGCGCGTTCAGCGCCGCGCCCTGGACGGAGAAGATGGCGGCATTGGCTTCCAGCAGGTCGCCCCGTTCCATACCTGCCGTCCGCGGCCGTGCGCCGACGAGGATGGCGATATCGGCGCCGTCAAAGGCGACGTTCGGGTCATCGGTGGCCATGATTCCGGCAAGCAACGGAAACGCACAGTCCTCGACTTCCATGATGACGCCGTTGACGGCATCCATGGCGGGCGGAATCTCAAGCAGTTGCAGTGCGACGGGCGTGTCTGGGCCCAGGAGTTGTCCCGATGCGATCCGAAAGACCAGCGCGTACCCGATCTGGCCCGCCGCGCCCGTCACCGCGATCCTCACCGCATCCGCCATTGCCGCCTCCCGTGTCCGAAGGGACGGGGGATTCTATCGACTTGACCGAAGGCGCGATACGGGGCCGTCGCGGATGTATACTTGCCGTGCGCCGACGCGCCCCCTGCCGGTGTTTGGGAGTCACCTGCGGGGCCAGAATATTCCTTCCCCAAGTGCCGCAGCCAACCGAGGGTTACGCTCATGCAACTGAAGCCGTTCTATTGCAATTTTCTTTGCATTCCCGCCCTGGCGTTCTTCCATGGAGTGGCGCATGGCGAAGATCTGGAACAACCGGAGGCACAGCTTGAGACCGTGGTCGTGGTCGGCACGCGTGCCGCTCCCCGTACCGCCACCGACGCGCCGGTACCGGTGGACGCCATCGACGCCGAGGCGCTCCTGGGACAGGGCAGCGGGGACATGTCCAACCTGCTGCGGACGACGATTCCGTCGTTTCACGTGAGTACCAACCCGTCCCGCGACGCGGCGGCCCTCCTGCGGCCGGTCAACCTGCGTGGCCTGGCGCCGGACCACACGCTCGTGCTTGTGAACAACAAGCGCCGCCATCGCGGCGCCGTCATTCAGTGGATTTCCAACGGCGCGTCCGACGGCGCCCAGGGACCGGACATTTCCGCCATCCCCGCAGGCGCGATCAAGCGTGTCGAGGTGCTTCGTGACGGTGCCGCGGCGCAGTACGGGTCCGATGCCATCGCCGGCGTCGTCAACTTCGTGCTGAGAGACGACGACGAAGGTGGCAGCCTCGAGGCCAAGTACGGCTTTCACACCGAGGACACCTCGGAGGACGTGATGGTGATCTCGGCCAACCGGGGCTTCGGCGCCGGCACGGCGGGCTTTGCGAACCTGAGCCTCGAGTACACGGCTTCAGCGTCCACCGACCGAAGCGTGCAACATCCGGATGCCGTAGCCATGCAGGGCGCGGGCGTCTCGGTGGCCAATCCCGCCAAGCCGTGGGGCGATGCGGAAGTCGAGGGCGGCCTGAAGGCCTTCCTCAACACCGGCTTTGAACTCGACAATGGCGTGCGCGGCTACGCGTTCGGCAACTACACCACCCGCGACATCACCACTGCGTTCTTCTACCGCTCTCCCCAGGGTCGCTCCGGCGTCTACGTCAGCGGCGGCAAGATCCTCATCGGCGGCGGCCCGGCATGCAAGGCCCGGTATGACTACGCGGCCACGCCGGAGAACGTGGTCACGGTCCGGGACCTGCTGCGGGCGGACGATGCGTGTTTCGCGTTCGCGGAAATCCTGCCCGAAGGGTTCACGCCGGCGTTCGGCGCCAGCATGACCGACATGTCGGCCGTTGGCGGATTTGCGGGTTCCTTGGACAATGGCCTGACCTACGACGTTTCGGTCAGCTACGGTCGAAACAACCTGGACTTCTTCATCCATGAGACGGTCAACGCTTCCTACGGTCCCGCGACGCCGCGCTCCTTCGACATCGGCGCGAACGCGCAGACGGAGACCAACTTCAACGTGGACCTGACCCATGCGATGGACGTGGGTCTGGCGTCCGACCTCAACGTGGCCGCCGGCTTCGAGTGGCGGGACGAGGGATTCAGGATCGTCATGGGCGAGCCCCTCTCCTGGGACACGGGACCGTTCGGGCCCGACGGCTTCTCCGCCCGCTCGAACGGCTTCGGCGGTTTCAATCCAGCCAGCGCCGGCGAGTGGGATCGGGCGAACATCGCCGCCTATGTCGATCTCGAGGCGGACGTGAACGACCGCCTGCGCCTTGGCGGCGCCCTGCGCTGGGAGGACTTCGACGATTTTGGCTCGGTGGCCAACTACAAGCTCGCCGGCCGCCTGCAAGTCAGCGATGCCGTTGCGTTGCGTGCCTCGGTGGGCTCGGGATTCCGCGCGCCCACGCCGGGACAGCAGAACGCCAACAACCTGTCCACCGTGGTGGACTCCGCCACCGGCGTGTTCCGGGAGCAGGGCACGGTAGCTTCCACCAACCCGGTGGCGCTGGCCCTGGGCGGCGCGCCGCTTGACGCGGAAAGCTCCGACAACTTCACCCTTGGATTCCTCGTCCAGACCGATGCAGGTCTGGATCTGACTGTCGATCTGTTCCGCATCGACCTTGCGGATCGCATCGCGCTCTCCGACAACCTCACCGTGACCGATGCGTTGCGCGGTGAGTTGATCGCGGCTGGGGTTGCGGCGGCCCAGGACTTCAACCGGATACGCTACTTCACCAACGACTACGACACCCGAACCACGGGACTGGACGTCGTGCTGACGCAGAGCCTCGACACGGACCTCGGGGTCACGAACCTGCTGGCCGGCTTCAACCGCACCCTGACCAGCATCGAGGAACTGGAGCAGGCGTCGACCGCCAGCCGGGTAGCCTCGATCGAGCGGGGCTCCCCGGGATCCCGTGTCAGCCTGGCGGTAAGCCATGCGACGGGAAGCTGGGACCTTGGGGCGCGCCTCAATTACTTCGGCAGTTGGTTCGACTCCGACGACAACCACTACCACGACGGATACCAGTACCTGGACCTGTCGGTGAAGTACGCGTTCGATGCGGGTCTCGCGGTGGTGATCGGGGCGGACAATGTGCTCGATGCCTATCCGGACGAGGCTGTCCGGTCGCCCAGTTCAGGCCGGTTGTACCCGCGCTATTCGCCCGCCGGCTACAACGGTCGTCTCATGTACGGCCGGTTGCGCTACGCGTTCTGATGGCGGGCGGCTCGATGCGCCCGTCGAACAGCATTCCTGTTCCGTCAGCAGGTAGATTGGCTTGCATGGAAGTACGCCTCCGGCGACGGGGGAAACGCCGGCACTTCCTTACG
>JAPOYI010000237.1 GCA_026706665.1 Gammaproteobacteria bacterium
CGGGCTTCGCCTTCGCGCTGCCGGTGCAGCCGGGGTGGCCGGAATCGCTCGCCTCCATCACGCTCTCCGGACCCGGTGGATCATTCACCCTGGAGGAGGAAACCGGCCGCCCCGTGACGGTTCTGCGCGACGGACCGGCCGGACAGGTCACCGCCATCGTGCGCGAGCCGGCGACCGCCGACGCCCTGCGCGGGGCCACCGAGCCCGGCCTGTACAGCCGCGGGATACCGGAACCGGGCGCCTGGAACCGGTGAGCGCCGCCGGCATCTCTCGATGGTATGGCCGATGTCTTCGCCGAAAGCGCTCTCGCAGACCGGCTATGCGGTGGGCATGACAACCGAGTTGTCCGATGCCGGACACGCCTTGCTGCGCTTGTCGTGGCGACGGCGTTCCGGCCGCTTTGGGCTGACGGGGTGGGGCGACCCCACTGCATGGCATCTCAGACGTCGCCAACCGCCGGGCCGGATTCCTGTGCGGTCTGCCGGCGTTCGGCCTCCAGCACAAGCCGCGCGCACTCCTTGCACAACGGCCTGCCGCCCGTGCCGAGTCGCAATCGGCGCACGATGATGTTGCCGCCCACCCGGCAATGTTCGTTGTTGTGGTGCACCGACTCGGTGACGGAATACCATGGCGACGTGACACCTGTCATGGCGAGTCAGGCGTACTCTGGCGGTTGGCCCGTCGTATGCGCTTGCATTGCGCTTCAATCCTACGCCACGACTCCAAGGGAGAACAACATGCTAACCGGTTGCGCACGCCGGAGAATCCCAACGTGGAACTGCTCGAACCGGCACCGGATTCGGTAACGCCGGCGTCCCGCGAGGCGATACGCGGACTTCTGACAGGCCGATAACCCGGAAGCGCACAAGCTGGCTTGTCTTCGGTGGCCCGATCGCGAACCGAGAAGGCGCGAGCCGCGAACGGCTCAGTTGGTGCCGTGCTCGCCGTAGTAGAACCGCAGGCGCCAGCCGGTCAGGGTGCCGGTATCCGCCGGGGCGATGTCCGCGACGTGCAGCGTCCATGCGCCGTTGGGATTCTCCCCGTAGAACGCGTTACTCAGCAGATGCCAGTTCGTCAAGCCCGGGAAGCCCTCCAGGAGTGTGTTCAGCGGCGGATTGACCACGCTGGACGTCCCGGAGGGCGAGCGCAGGGTCACGCCCAGATCGAGCGCATTGCTGTGTTCGACCTCGATCTCCAGCACCACCGCCTCGACGCTGGCGCCCTCGGGCAGGCCGGCCACCTCCCGAGTTTCGCTGACGCCCGTGCCGTCCGCGTCGGGAATCGCCGCCGGCGCCGCCGCGGCGGCGGCATCGAACCACTCCGATTCGACGAACGCCCCCAGGCTGTCGGGCGCGTAGCCCATCGCCATCCGGACCGCGGCGTCGATATCGACCGCGCCGAAACCGTACCAGTTGTGGAAGTCGAAGCCGGCGGCGTTGGCCTGCCAGGCGTGCTGCGCCACATAGGGCGTGCCGTTGAACGCGGCGCGTACCTCGGCGATGTCGGGATCGATCTTCCGCGCGGTGCTGGCCAGTATGTGCTTCACGTCGCGCCAGGTGAGTTCGGGGTTGACGCCCAGCAGGATGGCGACCGCGCCGGCGACGGCAGGCGCCGCCGAGGAGGTGCCGCCGAACGCGCTCACGTAGTCGCCGTCGCGGTTCAGCGGGTGGTCGCTCGTCAGGCGATTCTCGGGAAACTCGCTGTAGCCGGCGAGCGTGCCGGCCTGATCGGTGGTGATCATGGCGGGGGCGTCGTTGCCGTCTTCGCCGGACGGGCCGACGACCCACAGGTTGGCCCCGGCGCTGGAGTAGGACGACTTGACGTCGTCGGCGTTGAAGCCGCCCACGGCGATGAGCCAGGGCGTGTTCTGATCGGGGTCCGAGTTGGCGCCGATGCAGCCCAGCTCCCGGTTCAACGGATGTGTCCGGTCGCAGGCATCGAAGGCGTTGCCCGCGGCCTTGACGTACAGCGCGCCGAGGCCGGAGCGAAGCTGTGTGGCGCCCATCCGCAGCACGCGCGCGAATTCCTCTCGTATGTTTTCCGACGGAGCCTCGTAACCGAAGCTCATGTTAAAGACGTCCACGCTCGCCGAATCCGGCTCGCGGTCGCTCCCTCCGAGACTCTGCATGAGCGCGACATCCGATGCGGTATCCGGGTCCATGTCCTCGCCGCCGATGGCTTCCATCGGATTGAATCCCACCAACGTGACGCCCGGCGCGACGCCCCGTCCCCCGAAGCCGTTGTTCGCCGCCGCCGCGGCGATGCCGGCCACGCTGGTGCCGTGATCGCCCAGCGTGCTGAAGTTGAACGGGTCGGTGCGCGAGGAGCCGGGCCGGGACTCGTGAGCGAAGTTGAACGAGCCTCCGCCCGCCGCGTTGACGGCCAGGTCCGGATGGCAGATCTCGAGCCCCGTGTCCACGACCGCGAGCTTCACGCCGGCGCCGTCGCGGCCCGTGTCGATCGCCGAGGTCATGCGAATGTCGGCGCCGGCCGTGCCGCCGCGGTCCGAAAACCCCGTCTGCCCGGTGTTCTGCAGGTGCCATTGCTGGGAGAACAGCGGGTCGGTTCCCGCGGCCGCGGGCGTTCGCTCCGGCGCCTCGCACCGCACCGCGACGCGGCCCGAAGCGTCGGTCGCGAAACCGTTGAAGACCACGTTGGAGTATTCCGCGTCGAATTCGAACGGCACCGGCGGCGACCCGAGCCAGGCTCGCAGGAAGTAGCGCCGCTGCGGCGCAAGCTCCGCCAGCGGCAGCCGGAATACGCGAATGTTCGCCAGGAAGAAATCCAGCGGATCGTCGGAGGGAACGATTTCGCAGGCCACACTGGACAGAGTCTCCGCGGCGGCGAGCGGATCGTCGGAGGGTCCGTAGCAGGTGTCGATGACGTGCACCCCGGATGTGAAAGCGATGTCCGTGGACCACTCCGCGACCAGCGGTAACGGTTCCGCCACTTCGGCCGGCACCGCCGCGGCGACCGTCAGGACCACGGCGTCCTCGGTTACGCCGAATCCGAGCGGCAGCAGTTCCAACGCGGACCCGGATGGCGGGCCACCGCCGTCGGGCGGCTCGCCGTCGAAAGGCGTGCGCTTGTTCACGACCGCCGATTCGCCGTCCTGCAGGGTGAGCGTGATGGAGGAGGCGTCGGTCGCCCGCGCGTTGCCCGCGATCGCGCCGAGGCTGACCTCGATGGTTTCGTCCCCTTCCTCCTCGAAGTCCCGGTACACGTCGA
>JAPOYI010000175.1 GCA_026706665.1 Gammaproteobacteria bacterium
GGGCGACGTGGGGCGAGGTCGACCTCGAGGCGCGGGAGTGGCGCGTACCGGCCTCAAGGATGAAGGCGGGGGCGGAACATCGGGTGCCGTTGTCGGCTGCGGCTGTGGCGGTGCTGGACGGCATGAGCGCGCATTCCGGCGGCGCGGCCGACTCGCTGGTCTTCCCCGGCGTGGGCGGGCGGCCGATCAACGGCGGCACCTTGGTCATTGCGTTGCGGAGGGCGACGGGAACGGATGCGGACGTTCACGGCTTCCGATCGAGCTTCCGCACATGGGCGGCGGAGCGTTCCGGGGCGACGAGGGACGTGGCGGAACTGGCCCTTGCCCACGTGGTTGGCGGGGCTGTCGAGCGGAGTTACGCGCGAAGCGATCTGTTCGACCGGCGGCGTGGTCTGATGGACCGATGGGCAGCGTTCCTGACCGGGGCCGAGCACTTTCCGCGACGAGACCGCGAGCGAGCCAGACTTCGAGCAGCGGTGCCATCCCGGAAACGGCGCGCTCTCGTCGCTGAAGGCGTCAGGAGGAAACGGTCCGCGGGCGTCGATGTGCTCTCCGCCCGTTGCTCCGGGCTCCCTATGGGCGTGTCGTCAACATGGGCGGGACGGTGGTCGGCGTGATTCGATAAGTCCCGCAGAACAGAAGGAGATGTCGAACGCCGAGCGGACGCATCCGCACGACCCGGGATGCGCAGGTCACGAAGATGAAGAACGGTCGGTCGCGCTTGGCCCACCACCCCGAGCAGCCGGCGGACATCGACACGGGCGCCGTCGTGGGCGTGGCGGTCCAGGCAGGTGGACGGGCGACACGACGTCGATGGTCGAGACGCTGATCCCGGCAGCCAGCCAGCTCGACGCGTGCGGTCGGACCGGCCGGGTATCGAGGAGGTGGTGGGCGACAAGGGATTCCACGCCAACGAAACGCTGCCGAACCTGACGGTGCTGGGCCTCCGCCCGCACCTACCTGTCGGAGCCGGACCGGAGCTGGCCGTGCTGGCAGAACACAACGCCATGGCCCCCGGCGCGGTGTATGCTAACCCGTGCCGCATTCGCGCGGCGCCGGGCCTCATCTGCTACGGTGTAGAGGGGAGTTACTCGAGCGGCTACTTGCCCACGTGCGCGAGACCGGCGGGACGCGGCGGATCCATCTCGGAGGGCATCCGAACATCCGGAAGCGACTGCTTGTTCCCGTCGCGGGTTGCAACCTCCGGTTCCTGGTCCGCCGCGTGATCGGGGTCGGCACGCCCCGCAGGCTTCACGGCAGGCGGAGGCCTCGGGTCGCGCCTTGATCAGGCGATTGCGCGACCTATGGTCGCCATCTGGAGGGCTTCCGGACGCCCTCGATGCCGCCGTCGCCGACGACGCCACGTTCGCCGCGCGACAAGGCATCCGCTCATCCCTTCGAACCTGGGATGCGCCTCAGTCTGGTAATAGACAACCAGCCTCCTTCTTCTGACAAAGGGCCATTCCACATCAGCTAGACATAACGCCATGGACCGCAAGGAGACGCCACTGGATATCGTAGAGAAGATCCTGGCCGAAGCCAGGGGCATGTCCAGGCCGGCATACAGAGGACAGGCCAAGGCTGCTTGGAAGCTGCGGTCTGGGGCCGTCGATCGGCTCCAGAAGGCATATGGCGATCACGTCTTGGATGACGAGAATGACCTTAGGACACTCGTCTCAGACTACCACAAGGATCTCATCGGTCGGATGGAGGTGATTGATGGGCAACGACTGCGCGACTGGCAACGGCTGACCATCCTCCAGCACCAAGGGGCGGCGACCGGGCTCTTGGACTTCACGGAAAGCCCTCTAGTTGCCCTCTGGTTCGCGTGCGATGACGAACCAGAGGATGACGGCCAGGTGTTCATACTGGACATCGGCGACGGCCAGGTGGCGGCCAACGGACGGAAACTGGATAACGAAGCGTTATTCAATACAGAGCGGGTCGTGTATTACGAGCCGGATCGATCTCTCCGGCCTCGGATCATCACGCAGCAGAGCCTATTTGTGATTTGCAACCCCCCTAGCCTACCGGAGTTACACCTTAGGTCCGTCGTCATACCGAAAGAAGTCAAGGGTCATTTGACAGAATACCTGAAGGGGCTCGGGTTGTCGCAGGAGAACCTCTTCAGGGACGTTCCGGGGCTCGCGAGCACGAATACAAGGCACAGGCCGTTGCGTACGTTGGCACTCAGTCCAGAACAATACAGGGACCTCGGGACTCGTGCTTATCAGGCAGCACGGTACGAGGATGCGCTCGCACATTACAGCGCCTACGCAAGAGCGCTGCCTGATGTGGCTCAGCCGTATTGCTTGATCGGAGACACCCTTTCAGCCCTCCAACGCTTCCAGGAGGCGATCGACGCGTACACCCGAGCGATTGCGGTGATCGCTCGCCCGATCGATCTTGGACCGCGGGTGGTCGTGCGGTTGGAGGCTGTTGGCCGCCTCATGCTGCATACGCTCCACTACAATCGAGGCAACGCGCATGCGGCGATCGGCAACCACACCCAGGCGGTGGCCGAATACGATAGCGCCCTGGAACACGGCAATAGGCTACAGCGGAACGTGCTGTTCAATCGTGGAAATTCCAAGTATGCATTGGAACATTACGAAGAAGCTTTCGCCGACTTTGAGGCCGCGTGGTCCGAGCGCAAGGGGAGCGACGCTGCGCATGCAATGGGTAACTGCAAGGTCTTGATCGGAGAGTTCACAGAAGGATTGGGACGATACTTGGACGGGAACCCATGTCGGGGAGCCGAAGAACTCTGCTGCGCACTGCCGACAACACACGGAACACCTGCAACGGCTCCTGGCCGCGTTGGACAACGCCGACCACGAAGTGAGACGAGAGGGGCATGTCGTCTACGTCGAAGCGAGGTGTGGGTTCATGACTTTTCCGTTTGTAGGTAATCGAGGTAACGCTGGGAACACCCCGACAGGCATGGTGAAGGTGCCTGGAGGAGAGGGCTTTGAAGGCGTTACCGGGTTTGCTATCGTCGTGGTCCCGAAACAGAACTGAGTGGCTGCATGCCAGCTCTGTTCACTGACCTTGCCCAGATTTCCCACTCGGCCGGTCTGGCGGAGCGCTTCGAAGCGGACTAGTGGACCGTACTTGATAAACGTTTTCCGTTCGGCTGTCGTCTTCTACGCATATGCCCTTTGAAGGACAGCCGATTCATCTGACCGACGCACAGCGCGATGACCT
>JAPOYI010000092.1 GCA_026706665.1 Gammaproteobacteria bacterium
TCGCGGCTGAGTGGATCGGAGCAGGCAGCTTGAGGCCGGCCCGCCTCAAACGGTCAAGGCTGTCGCGAGGCGGTGCCGTGTAGGCGGGGCGGACCTATCACCGTCACCGCGACTGCTCCAACGCCTGGCGAAGCATGGGTACGGCAAGCGCGACCGTGGCCTCGTCCGAAATGTCCACTATCAGGTCGCTTTCCGTGTGTACGCGATTGGGCACGAACTTCCATGTCGAGGCGTCGTGAACAGTAAGCCCTTCTGGTATCTCCACCTCGCCGAACTCGAGGGGAAGTATCGCCCTGACAGAGTGACGCATCGGCATCAACTCCGCGAAAAAGTCCGGCGCGTAACAGGCGACGGACCTGTGCTCAACAACCTCGATGGCGTCCGTCAGGCCCCGAATCCTCGACCGAATCCGTTCCAGCACCTGCCGAACGTCCTGGGTCATCTCCAGTTCGCTGGCGGTACGCTCTTTGGCGCGCTGCTGAAGTTCCCTGACGTGAGCCGCCTGAATGCTCTTCGCATCCGCTTCGTGGTGTGGCCAGATCTTGAGTGCGCGAGCCGCCAAACGCTGCCCGCGAGTCCGCATCTCCACGCCCGTCCATTGCGCGGCGTCCCTCACGTCTTCGTTCAGGCGGACCGCGCTCTGCCGGAATCCACCTGCAACGGTCTGCTTCTCGTGAAACGGGCGGTTGGAGTACGTGCTGTTGTACGCCGTCAACGTCAGGTTGCCCAAGCGGTGCAGCCAGACTCCGTGTACTTCGGCCCAAGCGTCGCCCAGCATGCCCTGCCATTGCGGAACATCGGCGATCTCCTGAGGCAGGATGTGCTCGATCGAGAAGTCCTGCACGGGACTCGGCTCCTGATAGCCGGCGTTTTCCAACCGGTCGAGCAAGTGCTTGCACACGCGCAGCCCATACAGGTCGTGCTCCTGCAAGCCACGGCTGAACTCCTCGTCATTCGGGAAACGGCTGTTGCCCCTCAACCGGGCCAACGCGACCTGCAACGACTCGAAGGGCGCCTCCGGATTGAGATCGTGCGCGATCCTAGCGAAGACTGACCAGTAGTTTCGCGTCTGCAGGCCCAGTACGGCCCGTCGCAACAGGTAGCTCTCGATCAACACCACGGCACGGACGAACTCGTCCTGACTCAGCACTGCCTCCTCGTGGAAGCGGTACAACCGCATGATCAGGAGGCCTTGTGTCGTGTTCAGCGACCGCATGTTGCCCATTGCCTCGGCAAGCCAGGGGCGCTGCATCGGTGCAATCCCGAGGAACGACGCATAGGTGCGGGCCACTCGAGCCATGTCGGCGAGCAGCTCCTCGAGAGGCGTCTCCACCCCGGGGTTCCAGAAGGACTTGAACTCGTCGTAGATGCGGTCCAGGCGGATCTGCTGCGTGAGGCGCTGCTTCAGCGCCATGTAGTCGCGAAGGAAGCCGTCGAACGCACTCCCCGATGTGCGGAACAGCGCCTCGATCCCGCGCCAATACTCAAGATAGAGCCGGGTTTGCTCTGATTCGTCGAGTCCCATGAGCAGGTAGTTCCGGACCAGGTCGCTCTGGCGGAGATCGATGCCGGTTGAGTTCATGCTCTCGAAAACGAGCTGCGGGTTGTCGAGGCGTCGATCAAGCGTGACGTCGACGACGTTGAGTCGGGCGACGCCTCGATACACCGCTTCCGGGTCACAGTCCGGCGCCTGCAGGACAGACCGGAAGAACTCGTACGCCTCGAGAAGCAACTCGGAGCATTCGAGGTCGAGTTCCGCCAGCGCCTTGCTGTTGACGAGTCCTTGGAGCGTCGCGTTGTCCCGGCGCCGCAGGATCAGCTTGTACTGTCGTTGCCCAGACTCCTGCAGGTTCTTCAGGTAGTACGCATCGATTCTCGCTGTCGTCGGCCCGTCCTCGCTTCCCGACCACTGCGTTGCCCGGATGTGATCGCGCAACGCGATCATCAGCACCGTCAGGGTCGTCAATCGCTGTTGGCCGTCGATCAGTAGCCAGCTCTGGAAAGCGCTCGTCACATCGGCTCCGACGTAAACGATCGACCCCATGAAATGTCCGCAGTCGGCTTCCGCCGCGCTGGCGCGCTTTACGTCGCTCCACAGTTGCGCACACTGCTGGCGGGTCCAGCTGAAGTCTCGCTGGAAGACGGGAATGATGAACTGGCGGCGGCCGTTGATGATGTCCGTGAACGGGCGGTCGATCGCTTTCATGCGCTCCTCATCTTTCGGTTCGCGTCGGGGCCGACGCTTGGATTGCGCACCGAAACACGATTGCTCTTTGGAGCCGCCATTGTAAAGGACGTGGGCAAGGGCAATTGCAGGACGTTCGTGGGAGGTGCGCTCCTAGGCGCGCCGGACCGCCCGGTCACCAGCTGTTGGCGTGTCGTCGGTGTCTCCCGGCCAATCAGACAGGTCGCGCCGATCGCGGCGCGGATGCCGGCGTGCAAACGCCTGATCGCCGTTCGGGGGATCGGGGTGTTGACGGCAACGGCGCTGGTGGCGGCCGTGGGCGACCCGTCGAAGTTCCGCAACGGGCGCGAACTGGCCGCATGGCTCGGCCTGGTGCCGAAGCAGGGATCGAGGGAGGTCGGCCGACGCTGCCGGGGGTCAGCAAGCGGGGCGACCGTTACGTCCGGACTCTGATGATCCACGGCGCGCGCTCGACGTTGCGGTTCGCTGCGGATCGCACGGAGCGCCGCAACCGCTGGGCGGCGGCCGTCGAGGAGCGTCGGGGCGCAACGTGGCCGCGGTGGCGTTGGCCAACAGGAACGCCCGGACCGCGTGGGCGTTGCTGGCGCGCGAGTCGGCGTTCGACGCCAACCATTTGGAGGAGGCAGCGTGAGGATGCCGCGGGAATACCGGGAACGCCGATGGCATCACCGTGTCAAGCCGCTGCGCGGCTCCTCCGCTTCGCTACGGCTCTGCGGGTGGCACGGCGCCACCATCGACGAAGAGGTGGGCGATGGCCGGAAGGACTCGTCCGGCCATCATCAGCCCGGTGGATATCTGACACGAGGTTGCGCGGATCGAAGTCGGTGTGACGGACCTATAGAGGTTGCTTCACGGCTCCGTCTTGCACCGCAACCCCGCGAGGTCCTCTTCCGTCAGGGATTCGCCGGGCTCCAAGCTCGCCAGCCGTTTGGCTGTCTTGCCATCAACTATCGTGAACTGACCCTCGAACGTATCCC
>JAPOYI010000054.1 GCA_026706665.1 Gammaproteobacteria bacterium
CGATCATCCCCGAATGATGCGCAGAACACCCCGTTCACCCTCACTTCGCGTTGGAATCGGACCTTCGCTTCACCCTCACTTCGCGTTGGACAGTGCGCCCGGTGGACCATGACCCTTGCGGAGTCGTAGACTCCCCAGATCGAGCAGAGGCGACGACGAGCGCGGCGATCTTCCGTGCGTCCGCACCGCCATTTGCGCCACGGATCAATTCCCGGCAATGCAGGCCGTGTATCCCTGTCGCGCGGGCAGAAGGTCCTCCGTTCGCTTCTCGACACCTTCGGAAGGACTGCATGCCGACAGAAGCTGAATTCCATCAGGAAATGCTAAGTCTGTACCGGCGCACCGGCGTCGCCACGGGCTATTGGCCTAGCTACTTCCTCCGCTCCGTGCGACAGGACGGCGGGTTGGCGGTGGCCAAAAGGCTCCTCGCAAAGCCGACAAGCAAGGGCTTCGAGAAGCTTGAGGAAGTGAAGCGGATGGACCTCTCCATCGAGTATCTGGCAGTCGAGGGACACTACGCGCATCTCTTCACGCCGGAGGAACTTGAGATAGCTCGACAGCGGCTGGCGCGGATTCCCCGCTCAAGCTTCCCCGAAGACTCCGCCGGACCCCGTACCCTGGGCGAGGTAGACGACGGCGCCACTTACGAGGAGGGAGCCACCCATCGCGTCCTAGTAAACCGCTACGAGCGGGACGCGAGGGCGAGAGCAAAGTGCATCGAACACCACGGCACCCGTTGCGCGATCTGCAAGCTGGACTTTGAGACGCGCTACGGTGAGATTGGCCAGGGTTTCATTCACGTACACCACTTGCGCCCTCTTGGGCGTCTGCAGTCGTCGTACAGACTTGACCCGGTCAAGGATCTCGTTCCGGTATGCCCAAACTGTCACGCCATGCTGCATCGTCGTAACCCCCCGTACGACGTTGAACAGTTGCGCCGTCGCCTCCGACCAGACTAGACGGCCACTTTCGGAACGCCGCAAATCGATGCACAGGGCATGGCCCATCGGCCTCCGTCGTGTCGCGCCTCCTCGCCTAACCTTTCCGTCCTCCGGCACAGGCCATGCCGCCGCTGACGCCGCCGCTTGCCGCCTCCTGCGCCCGCCGCAAGAGCCCGCACGGTCGAGTGGTCCACAGCGCTGCCCTTTCGTCACCGCCGATCAATCAAGCATTCGAACCACTTGTAGGGAGGTTCGCCACAATCCGCCCGACCCAGTCTTCTATCCTGATTCCTGAGTCCCAAATCTCTGGCGGGACTTCATAGCGCAGGGCCGACTCGTTTCGAATGCTCACGTCAAGCGTTGTCGCCAACTCCACCCAATCGTATGTGTCTCCGACTTTCCCCCCGATATCGGGAACGAGCTTTGCTAGCGGCTCAACGCGATCTGCGCTCCAGTCCACTTCGACGTCCACGTCCATTTGACGCAAATCAACGACGCACAGTACGTACCGGTCGCGTTCGCGCGCGGAAGTCCCGGCTTGCGTTGGCGTGAGTCGCGCATGGCCAGTCGTCGTCGCCTTGACCTCCACGAGGTACGGACCAAGCTCGAACGCAGTGCCAGTATCGTGGTAAACGTCGTCGCTACGAACAGCGACCTCGTAGTCGAATCCCCGGTCCACCAACGTGACCTCCAAGTTTCGCCGCCGTAGGGCGGCCGCAACTGCCTCTTGTACTGCGATGCCCAATCTCCGGCATCGTTCGACGTCGCGTTTTCGTCGCCCTCTCGCCTCGACCTCGTCCGCTAACTCTTTGTAGAACTGTGGATCGCCACCACCGCTCTCCACCAGCTCAGCAAGGCTGTCTCGCAGCTCCTGCCTATCCTGCTCGTCTTGAGCAAACCCCAGGAGGCGAAGTTCTAGTTGGTCGAAGTCGAACCACTCGCTCAACAGCCTGATTGCGTCATCGTTGTCCTTCAACCATGCGGGATCAAGCAGGTGCCTGAGCGTGGCCGCATTCGCGACCATCTTTTGGGGCCTCCCATCCTCCCCTGGTACCGGCACCCATGCGCGGACCTTCAAGTCAGCCAGCCAAAGCGCGCTTCGTATGGACACAGCCACCTCTTCCCCCAACCGTATGCCCTTGACAACGCGTCGTTCCTGCCAGCCCGGATCGTCTCGAGCCACACAACACAACACCAGACCCAGAAGCGCGCGCGCATGCTCTTCGCTTTCCTCGCACCGGTTCAGTACCTCAGGAGTGAGCAGCGCTATCTGACTTAAGCGTTGGTCGCGCACCGTCACCCCTTCCGTGTCGCCATCCTCGCTGAGCCTCTCGAGGCGCCGTTCCCGAAGGTCGACCGTGCTCTCTGTGATTGGATCGGCATGAGCCATGCCCCATCGCACCAGAGGCATTGTGACACTCGGGATCCCTTCACGAGCAGAACCAGCGTAGAGTTCACTCAGGACTCGATCTGGCGGATAGGCGTTGAAGAACGGCTGGGCGGACTCTCGCCAAGCACAGACGGGCACCATCAACACGCGTGACTGGCTCCACCGTGCCCCCCGGTCGCTCGCCGTCACCAGGGGTACCCGCCTTGCCACAGGGGCAGCAGCTTCTCCCAGCGACTCCCAGAGATGCGCCAACAGAAGGGCGGTAGCCTGCTTTACCTCGGAGCCTACATCGTCGCAATCCCTACCCTCGGGCAACACATCTCCCAACCGCTCAACTGTCGTCGCGATCACATCCTCTTCGTTGACTTCCTGGGGAATCGCCGTAGCCAGCGTCATGGCTACATGATGCAGTTCATCACCATCCACGGCCTTCTCCAGACCATCCAGCAGCAGGCGCTCGCGCACGTCGTCTCCGATACCAGCACAGATGCCCTTAAGCTGTTCCGACACGCCTGTGTCTCGCTTCAATTCTGAAGGCGAACACAAGCGCAGGTTCTGATTGGGGACCATGCCCTCAAGGGCAGTCAGATCGACCCCAGCTCGATTGGACCAGCACTCCCCAACCACATCGAGGAACACGGCGAGCCACTGCTGGGCTTCTCCTATGACCCCGATTTGCTCGAGCACTTTGGCTTCCCCACGTTGTTGTTTCCCGCATTAGTTCAGTAGAAGCCCAGGTTCATTTCCCGCATTGG
>JAPOYI010000161.1 GCA_026706665.1 Gammaproteobacteria bacterium
GACAAACGGTGTGTGCGGCAAAGGATATCACATCCAGCCTGCTTTGTGTTAACACGCCCTAATCCATCAGCAGTTCTCATTATGCCCGTCAGTCCCTTCCGCAGGAGGGGTCTGCCGGTCGATTTCGCCCGGATCGGGTCGGAAAGGCGCGGGTTTTGCATCCGACGGCGAAATCGGACGCCAAAATGAGAACTGCTGCTAATCCATGCTATACGGTCGAACCGGACGGCGCAATTGCCAGTACTGGCTCAGCACATATGGCACTGAGAGGTCAGGCGGCCTCCATTTGGCCTTGGCGGAACACTAGTTTGTATCCGTCTCGGCGAAACCCGCATTCACCTTGGCATTCTTTTGCTCGTCGAGCCACCAGAGATTGGGGAAGCCGGACCAGCGCATGTACTCGGCCCCGATTGGCGGATGCCCGAACCGGTCCCAGTAACAGACGTGTCGTCCAACCGGATGTCCATCGGGTATGAGGTAGAAGTTCCAAAGCAATACCCGGTCCAGGGCCCGCCCTGCCGTGTTCATCTCTTCCTCCGTTGTAGCCCAGGCGATTTGCTCGACAAGAAAGTCCACGGCCGGATTCTTGATCCCTGCGTAGTTCAACATGTTCGGCGGATCCGCATACTGCGAGGTGAACTGACTGCGCATTCGGGAGGGGTAGGGGACGGCAAATGTATAGAACTTGCGTATGGTTGCGTCGAAGTCGTAGTTTCTCAGGCGATTGACCATCAGGTTGTTTTCGACCTTGCGCAGTGCGGTGTGGATGCCGAGGCGTTTGAGATTGTCCACGTAGGGCGTCAGCATGCGTTCGAAATCGGTACGCGAGACGACGAAGTCGAAGGTGAGTGGTTCGCCCGTATTCTCATTGACACGTACAAAATCCTCGACGACCCAACCGGCTTCACGCAGTAGCGCGTCAGCCTGCAACAGCGTGTCTCGATTGCGACCGAAAGGCGCGTTTTCTGGTAACGGCACAGGTTGCGTGAATACCCGCTCGGGCAACTGGTCCCGAAACGGTTCCAGCAGCGCCAGTTCCTCCCCCGACGGCAATCCCCTGGCCCGCAATCCGGAGCGCACGAAATACGAGTTGTTGCGCCTCAATCCGTTGTGCCAGAACACGCGGTTGGCCCACTCGAAGTTGTAAGCCAAAGCGAGGGCTTCCCGTACCCGGATATCCTTGAATAGCGGGTTTCGCATATTCAGTACGACACCAAAGTGCATGCCATAGGCACCGCCCATGGTATATGTCTCAGCCTTGAACAGGCCCTTGCGGCGGCCGACAAAGTCATAGGCGGTGTGAAAGCTCTTTTCGTTCTGTTCACGGTGATAGTCGAATACACCGGCCCTTAGCGCCTGCAGCATGACGCTCTCGTCAAAGAAATACGTGAGCTGGATGCGGTCGAAGTTGTACATCCCCCTGGTGATGGACAGGTCTTTGGCCCAGTAGTCCTTTACCCGTTCGAACACCAGCTTGTGTCCCGGGTCCACTTCCACGATCCGGTAAGGTCCGTTGCCAAGGGGCGGTTCCATCGTCGTTGCGTCGAACTTGCGATGCTGGTAGTAGTGCTTGGCCTGTGGCGTGAACATTGCGGTCTGAATGACCAACTGGCCGGTCCTTTCGGCAGATTCGGTGAAGTGGAACCTGAAGGACCAGGGCCCGGTCTGCTCCAGCCGCTCGATGTCCCGGTACGCCCTTCGCCAACTGCTGGACGCTTGATGCCTGTACGCGTCGAAGGTCCAGAGGATGTCGTCTACGGTGACCGGCACACCGTCATGCCAGTACGCGTCCTTGCGCAGCGTGTATTCGATCCAGCTGTAGTCGTCAGCGACCTCGATGGTTTCCGCCAAACGACCGTAGTAGGTCGCCAGTTCGTCTTCCGATTCCGTCATCAGGCGCTCATGGGTGATCGTGAAGACGCGCGGGTCGATGTATTGGGCCAGTATTCCCTTGTCGACAAAAGGATTCAGATTATTGAATGTGCCAATGGCGGCTACCCTGGCCGTCCCTCCTTTCGGTGCGTCCGGGTTTACATAGTCGTAGTGGTCCATGTCCTCCGGGTACTTGGGTTCCCCAAAGTACGCGAAGCCGTGACTGGGCTCGCTGGCGAGTGTTGACCCGCTGGCGAAAACGGTAAGCGCCAACAGGATAAGTAGGAACGACAATGGTGAAGTGATGCTCGGGCCTTGCCGGTTGAGCGACCAATCAGCCGTCGAACTGATCCCAACTGACGATTTCTTCCGCCGGCCGCCGGGTCACCGGGCCGAAACGGCCCATGGGGTAGCCGACGGGGATCACGCAGGCGAGCTCCATGTTGGCGGGGACGTTGAGGGCCTCGTAAGCAGCCGCTCGGTCTCCAAACAACGGCAGGTTGGTCGGGCATGCGCCCAACTGCAGGGCGCGGGCTGCCAGCAGCAGGTTCTGCACCTTGGGCCAGATGGAGCCTCCGGCGGCGTAACCGTCATGAAAGCTGTCGCCATGCTGGTCCAGCACGAGGCCGCCAACGATGATGGCCGGTACGGACTGGAGGTTGTCGTATTGCCACTTGAATGCGGAGGGCGGTGCATCGGGAGCGAACGTTACGTAGCGGTCGATTGCAGCGCGGTTCAGGTCGGCAACCTTCTGCTTGATGTCGGCGCGGGTGATGACGAGCCACCGGTCGTTCTGATTGTTGCTGGCGCTGGGTCCCTGGTGGGCCGCATCGACCAGCTTCAGCAGGAGCTCTCTCGGTACCGGATCTGGCTTCAGGCGACGCATTGCCCGGCAGTGGTACATGGCGTCGAACAGGCCCATGTCGGTCATTTTCTAGCTCCTCGTCCGGGTCAAAAGACTTCCACGTCGATATTCGCCTTGGCCAGCGCTTCCCGCTCCTCGTCCGTCCAGGGGCGGGGCGCTGGTACTTCGCGCTTCCTTGTCGGCCCTGAGCACACGAGAATGTACGCGCGACGATGTTCCTCCGTCGTGTTTGGGGCCGTGTAGTGCAAGGTTCGACTGTGATGAAAGGTCGCGCCCCCGGGTGAAAGCGGACAGGCAACGGCCTTCGACGGATCGACGTCATCGGTCATCAATCCGTGAATCAGCGGGTCGTTGTCGATGTGGCGATGCCAACGCAGGTCTTTTTTGTGCGAGCCCGGAATGAACTGCATGCAGCCACTTTCCACCGTCGCTTCGTCCAAAGGCATCCAGACGCTGAGGCTGTTCAGGTAGACATCCGGGTTCCAGTAGGCTTCATCCTGATGCCAGGGCGTTTCGGCGCCGTACTCGGCTGGCTTGAAGATCATGTGTCCGCCCGCCGTGACCTTTTCGTCTGTCCCAAGGAGTTGGGTACCGAGCTTGAGCGCGTTTTGGTAGTGCTGGCTTTCGCGCAGTTCCGGAAACGTAAAATCCGGGCCAAGCACCTGCGGGAGCACTTCACGTCCCTTGTGTGCCCGTGGAGCTGCCAGATCGTAATAGAGGCCCTTGTCCTCGCCCGCCCGCTGATCAAACAGTCGGTCGTAGATTTCCTTGAGCCATTCCACCTCCTCGTCGGTGGTGATGCGTTCGATGCTCAGAAACCCGTTGTCGCGAAAAAATGCGATCTGCTCCAGGTCAAGGTCAACATGAAAGGTGGCTTTGGGTCTCACCTGGCTTGCTCCTGAATTGACACTGTCACGTGCCCTTCGATCACATCTCGATACCGCAAAGCCGGACGAAATCCGCCTTTTGCTGATCTGTCATCTCGGCAAAAATGGGTACTCGCAGCGCGGTGACCGGCAGGTCGGCATATTCCGGCGAATCTGTCTGCAGGGTCGCTGCGATGTTGTGCAGTCCATTCCCTTCTTCTGCGCCTTCTCCCAGGGCAGCGCCGACCTCTGCGGGCCAGGGACCTACGGGATCCAGCATGACGCTGGGTTTCCCTTCCTTGTTGATGTCCAGGCCGAACGGGTTCTCGCGGCCCACGTATTCTCCGATTGCCGCAAACAGGGCCTGTTGGTCAACACCGCGTTGCCGCATGCCCTCTCTGCCGTATAGCGCTGCGGATTGATTGCAGATGGCGGCCCAGGGCACCTTGGCGTGAAAGCCCGGAATCGTCCGTGCTTCCTCGAGAATGCCGTCTCCACCGGAGACTTCTCCTTCTTTCACCATGAGGTAGTAGCCCGAGTGCGTGCGGCCTCCCTCCATCAGTCGTGCAGGTGGGTGGGTGTAGTGCTCGGAAAAGGCCCAGGTGATTGAAGCGGGCAGGTTGGCGGCTTCGAGCATCCTGATGGCCGCTTCGACGCAGGCTTCCCCCCAGGCTTTCGAACCGAATTCGCCGACGGGCTTGATGGTTGACATGTCTATGACAGGCATTGTCGATCTCCGATTAGTTGTGAATTTGCAGGGCAACGATTGTGCAGATACGTCCTTGGACGATCTGACTGTACTCAAAGAAAGGGCGCACCCTTCTGAGGTGCGCCCTTTGAAAAGTTCTGGACTCCCCTTAAGGAAGTCCGTCGACACTCCACTACATCTGGTAGTTGAACGTCAGGCCGATCCGCCGTTCGTCTGAGACGGTTCCGTGCACCGGTGCGGTGACGCCGTTGCCATCCCGAGGCGAATAGCTCAGGACCTGGACCACGTCAAGCACGTTGGTGACCCAACCCGTGACGGTGTATCGGCCGTTCGGTGATACCCAGTTCGCGCGCATATCCCACCTGAGATAGGCGGGGATCTCGTATATCTCGAAATTGGCTTCGTCGGGATGCATCGTGTCGCGCCAGCTCATTATTCCCACCACGTCGAGCGTGCCGTAGCGCGCCGGTATCGGCACGTCGTACGTCAACGCAGAGGAGAGCTTGTTCTGCGGCTGCAGGCGCAGGGAGTTGCCCTCGAAATCGACGGGGGCTATGTCAGTGTATGTATTTCCGTCAATCGTAATTTCAACCCGGGGCGATGTAGTTCCTGCCGGCGTGCAGCAGTAGTTGGTCTCGAAGGGACCGAAGCTCGAATACATGTATTCGTAGAAACCCCGCAGGAGGAGCCTGTCATTGATCTGCCATGCGCCCTGCGCCTCTATGCCGCCGATCACCGTGCCGTCGATGGCTGTGGTGTCTCCGATCCAGATAGATCCACGCGGATTGTTGACGACAAGCTCGGCGCTGGTTCTAAGGCGCCGTACCTGCATCCAGAAGGCACTGAAATCCTGGTAATAGGCACTGATCTCCAACTGTACGTCGTTGTCGAAGAAGAGCCCCTTGAGGCCGCCTTCGTAGTTAATCATCTCTTCCGCGGGCATGGCTTCCCCGAGCTGGTTGCCGAAGCCTGCGAAGCCACCGGCGCGATAGCCCTTGGAGATGCGGCCATACCACATCAGGTTGTCGGTTGGCGTGTATTCCGCGCCGACGTTCCATGTCAGGATGTTCCAGGTCTTCACTTTGGAGTCGGCCAGGGTCCGGTCATCCGGTATGGCGAAGCCTTCGGCGTCGGTCTCGATACCGACATAGCCGCAGCAGGCGACGTCGTAGTGCATGCTTCGGAATATGCCGTTCACGACATTTATGACCGTCCCATCGGGAAGAGTGCGCTGGCTTGACGTGCTGAAGTCGTTTTGCACGTGCTCCTTGTGGTCGTCGTTGTAGCGCAGGCCACCGAACACCTTCCACTGGTCGTTCAGCATGTATTCCACGTTGGTGTAGAGCGCCTGTTGGTCGTAGGTCACGTTGCCGTAAAAGGCCGCACGCACGCCGCTGCCGTTAATGTGGGTCCCGCCATTGGTGACGTCGCTCCAGTGGGCGGAATAGTCGGCGCCGTAGCAACCGGTGATCCAGAACGGAGCAGTCTTGTTCGCCGGGCTGTTGGGATCCCGGATGTTCTTCCAGTTGCTGGACGCGCCCAGCGCCGCTTCGCAGGCGGCCGTCGTGTCCGTATAGAAGGTGGGGTTGTTGATGTTGTTGCTGCCGGTTCCCACTCCGTTGAAGATGTCGCGATAGACGTAAGGCTGGTCGCCCGAGAGGTAGGTATAGCCGAACGTATAGTTGAGCGGCCCTTCGTTGTCGGAGATGAGCGCAATCTCGTGACTGACTTGATCGGAGGTGCGCAGGTAGTTGGAAATCCCGTCCTCGTACACGCCGTTGCCGGCTTCATCCAATGCGCAGCGGGAATGCCTCTGACCTTCCTGGAGTTCTCCGGAAATGACGCGGGGATGAATGGCCAGGCAACGTCCGCCGCCCATTCGGTTGGTCTGATCCAGGTCGTTGGTCGTATCCGTTCCCGTGTCGCGATCACCGAAGTGGTAGACGATCTCGTGGGTGTCGTTGAGGGCATAGCGCGCCTCGAGCGTGGTCGCCTCCTGGAAGTTGTTCTCGCTCAGGGGGGCGTTGAGTTCGGTCTTGAGTAGCAGATGCTCGCCGTCGCAGACCACGGGATGGCCGGGGTCGCGAGAGCCGTCATTGTTGAAACCCGGACAGTTCGTGATCGCCACGTTCTGGCCCAGCCCGTAGAACGGATTGAGGTAGTACACGATGTTCCCGGCCGAGTCCCTGATGCACTCGTTATATGTGGGCGATTCGGGATCCCGGTCTGTTTCGCATCGGGGCGTGCCATCGTTCAGCAGGTAGTACTGTTCCTCGGTATTGCGCGCGCCGATGATGAGCGAGAGGTTGTGCACGCCGGTATCGGTCAGCTTTCTGTAGCGTCCGGTGATGTCCCAGCGATCATTCTTGAACCGAAGCTGCGGCGAATACTGCAGCCGGTCAGGCACGCCGGCGTCCGGTCCCGCGCCGACGTTCTCGATCAGGCCGTCGCCGGTGAGTCGGCTCGCGGCCATCCGATAGGAGAAATTGCTGTTACCGATGGGGCCGCCGAACGCGACGTTGGATTCGTACGTGGTCTGGTCGGTAATTTCGCCGGTCACCTTCAGGTCCCACTCGTCGGTCGGTTTCTTGGTGACGAAGCTGACGGACCCGGTGAGGGCCGTCTGGCCGCCCGTAGTGCCCTGCGGACCTCGGGCCACCTCGATCCGTTCGACGTCGAACATGCCGCCGTCCAGACCGTAGGAGACGGGACTGTAGACGCCGTCGACATAGACGGCGACCGACGAGTCCTGGAAGAAGTTGATGCGGCGGTCGTTCGCGACTCCGCGCATGACGAGGTGTCCGTCCTCGTTCTTGCCCGCGTGGCTGCGGGTGCCGACCTGCAGGCCCGGTACGAGGACCTCGAGGTCGTTGGTGTTCTGGATGCCCAGTTGCTCGATCATGCTGGCGTTGAAGCCGGTGACCGTCATGGCGCGCTCGAGCGAACTCTGCTCGCCGCGCTCGCCGGTCACGATGATCTCTTCGATGTACCGGGTCTCGTCGGTGGCTGCTGCGTCTGCCTCGGCGGCTTCGCCTTCGTCGGCCGCATGGGCGGGCAGTCCGAACAGTATGAGCGCCACTGCCAGTGACGCGATTTGCGAAAATCTCTTCATTTTTCCCTCCGGGAAATATTTCTCCCGCAGCAACAATATTGCCGCAGGTTCCGAAAGGTTGCTTGTAGCGAATACGGCGAGCCCGGTCAACACATGCGGGACCATTTTTGCGGGCCAGCGCGCGGTTATCCCCCATTTTTCGCGGTACTGTCTCCCGCCGCCGGGCGAGACCGTCCCGCGTTCAGTCCGTAAGCCTGCGAACCGCCTTCAACTGGGCAGGAGAACCGATATCGAACCAGGTGCCGTGGAACCTCTCTCCAGTCAACCGGCCCGCCTTCGCAGCTTCGAAATAGAGGGCGTGAGCGATGTTGAAAGGTCCTTCGGGCGCGGCGTCGAACAACGCGGAGTTGATGACGGCTATGCCGGTGAAGACCAGGTCGTCGCCGTCGTCGCCGTTGCGCCGAACCCGACCGTCGGCCAGCGCGAAGTCGGCGGTTTCGCGATGGGCGGGTTTGGGTGTCAGCACCAGGTGGCCGGCCGCCGGGACAAGGTCGACCAGGCGGTCGAACGGATAGTTGGTCCAGATGTCGCCGTTCAGCACGAGGAACGGCGCTGGACCGAGCATCGGCAGGGCGGCCCTTACACCGCCACCGGTGTCCAGCAGCGCCTCTTCCCGGCTGTAGCGGACGTTGACGCCCAGGTCGCGCCCGTTGCCGACGCGTCTCTCGATTTGCGCGCCGAGATGGTGCAGGTTGACGACGATTTCTGTGATGCCGGCGCGGTGAAGCCAGCGGAGCTGGTGCACGATCAGTGCTTCCCCGGCAATCGGGAGCAGCGGCTTGGGTATTCGGTCGGTGAGGGGGCGCAGGCGTTCCCCGCGGCCGGCGGCGAGGATCATTGCGTTCATCGCCGCCCCAACTCGCGAATCACCGTGGGCAGGACGACGTTTCCGACCCAGCGGCTCAAGTCCAGAAGTTCCGGGTAGCCTGCGGTCACGTCAGCGACCCGTCTCAGAGTCGGCGCTATATCGTGCAGGTGGCTGTCCCGACCGTCGCGCAATTTGAGACGGGCGAAAATGCCGGCCGCTTTCAGGTGCCGCTGGACGCCCGTCAGGTCGAAGGCACGGCGAAAGTCGCGCGCAGTCATGCCACAGTCCGCAAGGTGCAGGTATCGCGTCAGCCGCTCTGCGACCGTAGCTTCCGGAAACACGTGGTAGCAGTCCCGGAGCAGCGATACGAGGTCATACGTCACCGGACCGACCAGTGCGTCTTGGAAGTCGACGATACCGAGACTTCCGTCGCCGCAGAGCAGCAGGTTGCGGCTGTGATAGTCGCGGTGCACGGTGACCATGGGTTGTGCCTGCGTCGCCTCGATCAGCGTCTCCCATGCGTCGTCGATGAAGGCCGGCGTCTCAAGCCCAAGGAATCGTTGTACCAGCCATTCGGTGAAAATCCCGAGTTCGTCGCGAAAGCGACTGATCTCATAGGGGGGAATGATGTCGGACTCCACCGACTGGATGCGCAGGAGGGCGCCCAGTGCGAGGTCCAGGCACTGCTCTTCCCTGCCTTCGGCATAGGCGTGGTCGAATCGGCGGTCACCGAAGTCCGAAACGAGCAGGAACCCGCGCGGGTCGAACGCGAACACTTCCGGCACCGGCACGCCGTTTGACCGAAACAGCCCCGAAAGGGCGCGGAACTGCGCATTGTTCTCCGTCTCCGGCGGCGCGTCCATGGCGATGCGGGAACCATCGCTGACCGTCGCGCGGTAGAACTGGCGCGTGCTCGCATCACGCGCGAGCGGCTCGAACGAAACCAGTGCGCCGAGCTGTTCCGCGCACCAGTCTTCCAGTTGCCGAACACGGTCATTCATGAAATGGCGCAGCTCGTCCATGCACTTGCGCCGCCGGAGTCTAACGCGGCGCGACCATGACGTTCAGCCGGGAGTCATTTCCGCACCTATGACGCGCGTCATTCATTTGTCATGCTTCGGGAGTGAAGTGCCTTGCCGTTCCCGTACTTGCCGTCGCGTTCGCCTCGCCGTGCGCTGGCGCCGTCTCGGCCGTCGACGCGCATTGGGTGCCGCGCGGCGAACTCGACCCTGCCCGCAGGTCCGGCGTGCCCGCGCATTGCGGCGGCATGTACCTGGAACGTGACTTTCCCCTGCCGCTCGATGCGCGCGCGGATTCTCATCCGGCCCGGTTGCGCGGCGAACGGCTTGAATACACCCGCGACGGGAGCGTCGAGTTCACCGGCGCGGTTTCCTTCGAACAGGGCAATCGCAGGATTGCCGGCGAGCGCGCGCTGGTTCGCGAGGCCGGCGCAACGCGCGAAGTCTCTTTTCCGAAAGGCCTGCTCTTCACCGAGCCGGGCCTGGCGCTGGCGGGTTCCTCGGCGACCTTCGGCATGTCAGGTGAGAGTGTGCGCGTGGAAGATGTCGACTTTGTCCTGTTTGGGCCCGAATTCCGCGGCGTTGCCGCCGCCGTGGAGCGCCGGGACGACCGGTTGACCGTTGAAGGCGCCCGGCTGACACGATGTGAGCCGGGAACGGACACGTGGCGCGTCGAGTCCGGACGTGTCGAGGTGCGCAGGGACGCGGCGTTCGCGCGGGCCCGGAACGTGGTGGTGAAACTCGGGCCGGTACCGGTCTTCTATTTCCCGTGGCTACGGATTCCCGTTTCGGACGATCGTCAATCGGGGTTCCTGTTTCCCAACGCGGACTATTCCGGCGACGAAGGCATCGACCTGGCGATGCCTTTCTACGTGAACCTTGCGCCGAACTACGACGCGACGTTGACACCGCGCCATGTATCTGCGCGCGGCTCCGGCCTGACGACGGAGTTCCGCCACCTGAACGGTTTCGCCGAGACGGGAGTGGTCGGCGCGGTCCTGGCCGGCGACCGGCGATACGCGGGACAGACGGAGGCCGATGTCTGGGCGAATCGCTGGCTGTCCCGCGTGCGCCACCGCGGCGCCTTCGGCGGTTTCACGACGTTTGTCGACTACGCGGCGGTAAGCGACCGCGACTATTTCCGGGACCTGGGGACGGACCAGGAGCTGGTCGGCCAGGGCCACCTGCGAAGATTCGCCGAGATCCGCTACGCGCGCGGCGGCCTTTCCGCGGGTCTCTCGGCACAGGCGTTCCAGATGCTCGAACTGCGCCCCGAACCGCATCGGCGCGTGCCAGCGCTGGACTTCATCTATAGCGGCCGTGTGCTGGGTGCGCTGGGTTGGACGCTCGGAGCGTCCTGGACAGCCTTCGATCCAGCCGGAGATTCGTCCGGCGGGGCGATGCGGGTGTCGGGTGAGCGCGCGCACGTCGAATCTCGTCTGCAACTGCCCTTTCTGCGCTCCTGGGGATCTCTCAGGCTGGGTGCGGGTTATCGTTACACCAGCTACACGCTGGAAGACGCTCGCGCGAGGACGGATCCGACACCGGAACGGGCCATCGCTTTCGCGGATCTGGACGGCAGCCTAAATTTCGACCGCGATGTCGGAGAGGGAGCTGTCTGGACCCTCGAGCCGCGCGGCTACTACCTGTACCAGGGCTACGAGGCGCAGGATGCGCTCCCGTTGTTCGATACGTCCATCACGACCTTCTCCTATCCGCGCCTGTTCCGGCGCGACCGGTTCTCCGGGCTCGACCGGATCGGCGACGCCAACCAGTTGACCGTAGGCGTGACGAGCCGCCTGCTGGACGGGCAGACCGGCCGGGAAAGGTTTCGGGCGAGCGTCGGGAGAATCCTGTTCTTCGAGGACCAGCGCGTCGCACTTCGCGGCCCCGCCACCCTTGATCCCGAGCGGTCCGCCTCCGCGTTTGCCGCCGAAGTCGCCGCCCGTATCGGGCGACTTACCGTAAGGGGCGGCGGCGTCTGGGATCCGGAACACGGCGATGGAGAGGAGTTTGTTTTCTCGTTGCGCTATCGGAGCGGCAATGACCGGATCTTGAACCTGGCCCGGCGTGCGCGGCGCGACTCCGACACGGACCAGGGTGAAGTCTCGGCGATCTGGCCATTGGGCGACCGGTGGAGCGCCATCGGGAAGTGGAACTACGACGCGGAGAACGCGCGCAGCAACGAGATCATCGCCGGGTTCGGATACGCCAGTTGTTGCTGGCAGGCGCGGTTGTTGTATCGTCGTCTCATCGAGCCCGCGCCGGGCGGGACGCCCGGGGAAGCGGAAAGCGACGAGGGCGTCGCGGTGCAGTTCGTGCTCCGCGGTCTGGCGGGAGTCGGTGGACGGGTGGAGTCGCTGCTGTCCCGCGGGATTCCGGGTTATCGCGAGGAATCCCTGTCCGGACCGCTGGCGGCCCTGCGATGACAGGGATATGTTGCGCTTGTGTGGGCCCGGCCCGCATATTTCCTCGAATCGGCTGGTTGGGTGACAAGGATGCGAATGAACGTTGAACGATTCTTGGCCGGGTCGCTGTTGGTCGCGACGGCCTCGCTGCACGCGGTCGAGAAGCTTGAGGGGATCGTGGCGATCGTCGACGACGACGTCGTGCTGGCTTCAGAACTGGCGGAGCGCTACAACGCGGTGTACCAGCGCATCCAGCAGAGCGAGGCCGCCGCAAAGCCGTCGCCGGAGGCGATCATGAGCCAGCTCATGGAGCGCCTGGTCAGCGAGCGAATTCAACTGCAGTTGGCGAACCAGCGCGGCGTCGACATCGACGACGAGACGTTGACGCAACGGATAAACGCCTTCGCCGCCGAGAGCCGGATGACCCTGGATGAATTCAGGGAAGCGCTGGAAAAGGACGGGATCAGCTATCGCAAGTTCCGGGAGGACATACGGCGCGAACTGCGGTTGCAGCGCCTGCAGCAGTTGATGGTGGGCCGCCGGGTTTCGATTTCCGAACAGGACATCGAGGACCTCATGGCATCGCCGTCGTTTCGCGAGTTGACGTCCGACGAATACCGCGTGGGTCACATTCTCCTTGCAGTCGAAGGCGGCGCATCCGAAGACACCGTTGCCCGGGCGGCGGCCGCCGCAGAGGACATCGTGACGCGGCTCAGGAAGGGCGCGGACTTCGCGCAGATGGCCGTCGAGCATTCAGCCGCCGCCACCGCGCTGGAGGGCGGCGACCTGGGTTGGCGGCGCGCTGCCGAACTTCCGAGCCTGTTCGGCGAAAAGGTGCTCGAACTGGTGCCTGGAGAGACGGCGGACCCGATTCGCAACAGCCTGGGATTCCACGTCATACAACTGCTGGAGAAACGCGGCGTGAGTCAGCAGCGCCAGACGCAGATGCACGTGCGGCACATACTGGTGCAGCCGTCCGCGATTCGGTCCCCCGAAGAAACGCAGGCTCTCGCCGAATCGCTGCTCAATAGAATAGTGGCGGGCGAGGACTTCGCCGACCTGGCAAGGGAACACTCCGAGGATGCGGGAAGTGCGATGGCCGGTGGTGACCTTGGTTGGAGCGACGGGTCCGAATTCGTGCCGGAGTTCCGCGGAGCGATAGCCAGGCTGGACGTCGGCGAGTACAGCAAGCCGTTCCAGAGCCAGTTCGGGTGGCACGTCGCGCAGGTGCTGGACCGCCGCAACCAGGACGTATCGGACGAGGCCCGCCGCAACGTGGCGATGCAGGTACTGTACGAGCGGCGCTTTGCGGAAAAGCTGCAGGAGTGGCTGCAGGAGATCCGCGACGAGGCCTTTGTCGAGTTGCGCACCGGCGGCTGAACGTGGCGGACCAGGGTTGCTGGCGGCGGCGTTTGGCTCGGCTTCCATTCGGCGCGGGCATCCCGGCAGGCAGCTTTGCCGCGCGCACGTAAACGGTTCGGCCAGCACTTTCTCACCGACGCATCGGTGGTGGAAGCCATCGCTGCGGTACTTTCGGTCGACGCCCGGGACCAGGTGATAGAGATCGGCCCGGGCCGCGGCGCGCTCACGGCACCGCTCGCGGCGGCGAGCGACAACCTGACCGTAATCGAGGTGGATCGCGACCTGGCGAGGGCATTGCGCCGCCGCTTTCCCCGCGTGGACGTGATCGAGGCGGATGTCCTCGAGACCGATTTCGCTGCAATCGCGGCCGGCGGCGTCCGCATCGTCGGGAATCTGCCCTACAACATCGCCGCGCCGATCATGATGCGCCTGTTCGACGCCTGTGCGAACGGGCTCCCCGTGCGCGATGCCCATTTCATGCTGCAGGCCGAGATGGCGGACCGCCTCGCAGCGCGCCCCGGCACGCGGGCCCGGGGGCGCCTCTCGGTCATAGCCCGGTACCACTGCAGGATCGAGCCAATGCTTGACGTTGAGGCAGCCGCGTTCTCGCCGCGGCCGAAGGTCACTTCGAGGTTCGTTCGCCTGACACCGCGCCCTCCGCCGAGGGCCGCCCTCGATATGGAAGCGCTGCACACGGTCGTCCGGACGGCGTTCGGGCAGCGCCGCAAACGGTTGGGCAATGCCTTACAATCGCTCGACCTGGACCTGACCGCCCTGGGCGTCGACCCGGGTTCGCGGGCGGAAGAGATAGGAGTTTCCGGTTTCGTTGCAATGTCGAATCAACTTCACCTGCGGCACGGTTGACCGGCGCACTGCTGTCCGCGCACGGGTGAAACCGGCAGAACTCCAGCATTCGCGATCGACCCGGTGTCGGGGGAACGCGACCACATCACGCTTGCTCGTCGGGACCGGCTTGGCAGAGCGATGAACGAACACGAGTTCAAGGTAACGGTCGAGCCGGTCTACCTCCCGGCAGAATCGGACCCGGTCGCGAATCGCTACGTGTTCGCGTACACCATCGTGATCGAGAATACCGGCCAACGACCGGCCCAGTTGATTCGGCGCCGCTGGCTCATCACGAACGGAAACGGGGAGAAGCAGGAGGTTCACGGCCCCGGTGTCGTGGGCAGGCAGCCACGCCTGGTTCCGGGCGAACGCTTTCGCTACACGAGCGCCGCGGTCCTCGAGACAGCAGTCGGCGCGATGCAGGGTCACTACGAATTCCGCGCCGACGACGGCGTCGAATTCCGCGTTCCGATCCCCGTGTTCTCCCTGGCGGTACCCAACGTCGTGCACTGAGGACACCGTAGTGTCGACCTATGTCATCGGTGACCTGCAGGGCTGTCACACCCAGCTCGAGGCGCTTCTGTCGAAGGTCGGCTACCGCAACGCGGTGGATCGGCTCTGGTTCACCGGCGATCTGATCAACCGCGGGCCCGAGTCGCTGGAAGCGGTCCGATTCGTCAAGTCTCTCGGAGAATCCGTCGTGACGGTGCTCGGCAACCACGACCTGCACTTTCTCGCCATCGTGTTCGGCGGCCACCGGCCGATGGCCCCGGACACCTTCGACGAACTGATGGACGCGTCGGACCGTCTCGAGATCGCCCACTGGCTGCGCGGCCTTCCGCTCATGCACCGGGAGTGCGGCTTTGTCATGGTGCACGCCGGCCTGCCGCACATCTGGACGCTTCGCGAGGCCGAGGTCCGCGCGCGGGAGGTGGAGTCGGTCATGCGCGACGACGAAGCGTACGAGAACTTCTTTCGGCAGATGTACGGGAACACTCCCGAAGTCTGGTCCGATGCACTGGTCGGAATGGATCGCCATCGGGTCATTACCAACTACTTCACCCGGATGCGTCTCGTGACACCCGCCGGTGAGATGGACTTCTCCCACAAGGGGTCCCTGGAGGGTGCGCCAGCGGGATTCCGGCCCTGGTTCGAATTCCCTTCCCGCATTCGGGAGCCGATCCTGTTCGGGCATTGGGCAGCGCTCGACGGCGCGACGGGCAACCGGGACATGATCGGCCTCGACACCGGTTGCGTCTGGGGTCGTCACCTGACGGCCTATTGCCTGGAGGACGGGAGCATCACCCAGGTGGGATGCGCCGAACTGGCGGCGTAGAAAACAGGAAGTTACTCCGACAGGGTGAAATCCGCGGAGATCGAGCGGGCGTCGCTTGCGGCCGCGGGTTTCGTGACCCGAACGCGGACGCGCGCAAGTGAGAACGCTTCCGCGATCCGGCGCGCGGTGGTCATCGCTGCCGTCTCGATCAACTGGAACCGTCCCTCCCGAAGGTGTTCCCGAACGAGTTGCACCACGGAGGAGTAGTTGACCACGGCATCGATGCGGTCTTTGGAAGGCGGATCGACAAAGAACTCCACATCCACCAGCAGCGTTTGTGGGATGCGGCGTTCCCGTTCGTGAATGCCGATGATGGCCGGCGCTTCGATCCGGTCGATTGCGACTCTCATGGAACAACCGTCTCCGGGAGCGCCAGCGGCGGGGGGCGGTTGTTCCATGGGCGACGAGTTGGGCCGGGCCGCGGGCGGCGCCGATAGGCGACGGTCGTGGGGCACCTCATGTCGGCGACAGTTCGGCGATCGGCCAGCGGGGCCGGGCGGAGATTGCCAGCGGTTCGACCGCGCCGGCAGCGAGCCGCTCGTGGCCGGTGAAAGCGATCATCGCGCCATTGTCGGTGCAGAGTTCCGGCGGCGCGTAGTAAACGGCGGGAACCGACGCGGCCATTCTCTTGCGTAAATCCGTGTTGGCCGCGACGCCGCCGGCTACTACCAGTTCGTCGATACCGGTGGCCTTGAGCGCGCGCCTGCACTTGATGACGAGCGTATCCACCACCGCGTCCTGGAAGGCCAGCGCGACATCCGCCGCGTCCTGTTTGGTCAGGGGCTCGAGGTCGCGAACGGTATTGGCCGTGAATGTCTTGAGACCGCTGAAGCTGAAGTCGAGTCCCGGCCGGTCGGTCATCGGTCTGGGGAAGCGGAACCGGCCGGGACGGCCGGCAGTGGCCAGCGCGGCGATCTCCGGACCGCCCGGATAGCCGCGTCCCATCATCTTGGCCGCCTTGTCGAAGGCTTCGCCCGCCGCATCGTCGAGGGACTCGCCCAGGAGGGCGTATCGGCCTATGCCATCGACGCGAACCAGTTGCGTATGACCCCCGGACACCAGCAGCGCCACGAACGGCAGGGACGGCCTTTCTGCGGCGAGCAGGGGGGCGAGCAGGTGCGCCTCCATGTGATGCACGCCGATGGCCGGAATCCCCCTCGACCACGCAAGTGAACGACCGATGCCTGCGCCGACCATCAGGGCGCCGATCAGTCCGGGGCCGGCCGTGTAGGCAACGCCATCGAGGTCGGCGACTCGCTTCCCGGCGTCATCCAGCGCTTGCCGGATAAGGGGCAGCGTCTTGCGGATATGGTCCCTCGATGCGATCTCCGGCACGACGCCGCCGTATTCCGCGTGGGTCGCCGCCTGGCTGTAGAGCGCGTTCGCGAGCAGACCCTCGCCGGAGTCGTACAAGGCAATCCCGGTTTCGTCGCAGGATGTTTCTATACCGAGAACGAGCATTTGACCAAGCCTGGAACGGGTGCGCGCGTCGCCGACGAGAGGCGGCGCCAGCGGCGGTGAATTTCGCTCGAAGCATTGTACTCCCGTACACAACGCCGGAGAGTGGCGGCGCTTGCCCGGAGGTTGCGGGTTCTGTCGTTACCACATGGTTTGTCCGGTCTCGTGAGACATGATCTGTCCGGTTGCGTAGCACGTGAGTTGTCCGGTTTCGTTGATCCGAGAAGGAGTCCCGGCGAAGGGGCGGAGCGGTTACCTGGGACCATGAGAAGCCGGTCGTTGCCGTGCCCATCCCCCGTTGCTACGCTGGCTCGCCCGCTGGGGAGCCCTTGAACCGACTATGTCCACGCATCCCTACCGCTACTCTATGGTGCTGGACAACGTGCCAGCGCATCCCTACCAGGTGGAGAACCTGCTGCGTACGCTCGAGACGCTGGGTGCCGTTCCGCGGGAGGCCGTCGTGGTCCAGTGCACGGATCGCGTCTCGGAATGGGTGAAATCCGGGCTTGCGGAGAACGGTTACACGGTCGTGGTCATCGAGCCCTACCTGGACCGGAAGTACTGCAACAAGATCGTGCAGCTCGACCACTTCGCGTCCCGGGAGGAGGATGGCTGCCAGGGGCTCTTCCTGTTCGATTCGGATACCGTGGTCATCGCACCCCTCGACGTGCCGGACCCGGGCGGCGTCTGGGGCAAGATCGTCGACTTTTGCAATCCTCCGCTGTCGACCCTTGAGAAGCTCTTTTCCGCCGCCGGCGTGGCCCTTCCACCCATCGTGCGTTGCGACTGGGACGTGGGAGACACTATCGACCCGAACTTCAACGGCGGCATGCTCTATATTCCGATGCAGGCCGTGGCGAAGCTGCGCGCCGCATGGCGCCGATGGGCGGAGTTCCTCTTCTTTCATGCCGAGCTGTTTCCGAGACCGTCGGAACACGACCATGTCGACCAGATATCCTTCGCGATGGCGCTGGCCTCGGAAGGATTCAGCTACGGCCACCTTCCGGCCAACTGGAACTACCCGTGCCACGAGGAGCGGCCTGTGCCGCTGTCGTTTGAGCCGGACGAGGACATACGGGTGCTCCACTACCACCAGTGCCTGGACGCCTTCGGCATGATCGCACCGGTCGTGTCGGGCGACGCCGCCTGCGAAGCGGCGGCAGATCGGGCAAACGCGGTCATCCTCGAACCTGGCAGCTCGATTTTCTTTGACTACTACAAACGGGGTTTGGCGACGCGGGCGGTCGCAGACATCAAGCCTTTTCCGGTGTCTTTTCGCAGGGCACTTCTGGCGGGCAAGCGGCGACGGTTGATCCTGCACGGGGGCACGCCGAAGACCGGCACCTCCGCGTTGCAATGGTGCCTCGATGCGAACCGAAGCGTCCTGGCGGAGCGAGGTTTCTGGTATCCGCCGCCGTCGAACGGCCGAGAGCCAAAGCACCAGGAACTGATCGGGGCCCTGATGGCCGCAGACAAGTCGCGGTTCGAGGGCTATGTCGAATCGTCCCTGAGCGAAATGCCCTCCGACACGCATACCGTCATCCTGAGCACGGAAGGCATCTTCAACCACTGGTGGGACTTATCGCCGGCGGCCAGGGGGATGCTGCGCGGCCTGGCGGATGAGTTCGACTTCGAGCTTTGCGTCTGGTTTCGCGAGCCGGAGTCCTTCGCGGCGGCGCTGTATGGACAGTATCTCCGCAATCCGGGCACGGACGACTCACCCGACGTGTACGGCCGGGACATCGACTTCAGCGAGGCCATGCGCGATCCGTGGTTCCGCCGCCATCTCGACTACCTGGGGTTCTACTACGAAGCCCAGGCCCTGTTCGGGACAGAACGCGTGAGAGCCTTTCTTTTTGGCAGCGATACCGTTAGCAGTTTCATGGAGCAATACGGAACGGGTACGCTGGCGAGATCTGACCTGCCGCGCAACGAGTCGATGCGGGAAGCAGGGATCCGGATCATGCGGATCGCGAACCGGTTTCCGCTCTCACCGGCAGAACATGATCGCGTCGAGGATCTGGTGTTCGAGATCGACGGCATGATCGGCGACCGCGCGGGCCATTACGAGTTGAACCGGGCGGACCTGGAAGCAGTGCGCACATGCGCTGCAAGGGGATGGGAAACTCTGCAAAGTGCGGTGCCTGGGTTGCGTACATCGTGAGACCGGCGGCTATTCCGCCTGGTTGTGTTCGTGGCGACGGGCGCACGGTTGCGTGGATATGCCCCGCCGGGTACGATGCGTGGGTTTTGCGGAAGAATTTGTGAAGTGCCAAGCGTAAAGGTAAGAGAGAACGAGCCGTTCGATGTCGCCCTGCGGCGATTCAAGCGTTCCTGCGAAAAGGCAGGCATCATGTCCGAGGTGCGTCGACGGGTGTTCTACGAAAAACCGACGGCAGTTCGCAAGCGCAAGGCCGCTGCGGCGGTAAAGCGCCACCTCAAGAAGCTCCAGCGCGAGGCGCGACGCTTCGAGAGAACCCACTGACTGGAGGCCTCGTCCCCCCTTCCCTGACTTTGCATTGCGCGCGCCGCGCGGTCACCTCGCCGCTTTCGCCACCAGACTGGTATCCCGGCAGCGCAACTTCTGACAACTGAATGCTCGCGCGCCAATCCGGACGCAGCACGTCCTCCCCGGCCACAGCGCAGGAAGAAGCCGCCTTCGTCCGGCGCCACCTGAAACGAAATACCGTCGCGCAACTCCTCAACGGGATGTTCGGGCAGACGGGTTTCCGCCTGGTGGCGGCGCCTACGTTTCTGCCGGCCTTTCTGTTTGGCCTTTCGGGTTCGGAACTGGTAGTCGGAGCGGCTCGCTCCCTTCAGGGTTTCGGCACCGTCGTATCGCCCTTTATCGGCGCTTCCATCATCGGACACCGCCCGCGTGTCCTGAAAACGATGCTCACGACCAACGCGCTGATGCGCGTGCAGATCCTCGGCATGTCCCTGGCTGCCTTCTTCCTTGCCGCCGAAGCGACCGTGAATGCCTTCCTGGTGCTCATGACGCTGATGGGCTTCTTCCAGGGCATTTCGCAGGTCGCCACGCACCTGTTGCGGGCAAAGGTGATTCCGGTGAACCGTCGCGGGATCATCTCCGGGGCCCGCCACTTCCTCGCTGGCCTGGTGGCGGCTGGAGCGGCCTGGGTCTGCGGCAGCTACTTCCTTGCCCACAATGTCCTCGGCAACGGCTACGGGACAATTTTCCTGCTGGCATTCTTCGTCGCCGCCCTTGGGTTGGCGTCGATGCTGATCACCAGGGAGCCGGAGGCGAGGTACGTGCGGCCGCGCGAGTCCACGCGCAGGGTCCTGGTCCGGGTCGTGCGGCTGATGCGCGCCGACCCGGCCTTCGCGCGATTTTTCACCGTTCGCGCCCTTGGTTCGTTCGGCAACATGGCGATGCCCTTCTACATACTGTTCGCCTATTCCCGGATGGAGGTGACCGATGCCCAGCTCGGACTCGTCACCATGGTCTGGATGCTCGTCCAGAACACCACGAGCCTGGCGTGGGGGGCCATTGCGGACAGGATGGGCAATCGGGTGGTGCTGATCGCAACCCTTGGCATCTGGATCGCGGCGCATGTGTACCTGATGTTCTTGCAATCCATGTTTGACCTCGTCCTGTTCTTCGCCGTTGTCGGCTTTGCTTCCGGCGGTTTCCACCAGTCGGGCCAGAACATGGTGCTGGAGTTCGGCCGATCGCGGGACGTCGCGCTGCGTCTCGCGACATCGGGCACCGCGGTCAATTTCTTCGCTGCCGCGGGTCCGATTCTCGGTGGCCTGATCGTTTCGGCGCTGTCGTACATCGCCCTTTTCCTGATCACGATCGCCGTGCAGGTCGCCGCACTCGTCATCATGATCCGGTGGGTGCCCGAACCACGGCGAAGCGTAACGGCGTGAACTGAACGGGTTCGCCCGGCAGCCGGACGGGGATGAATCAGAGGCAACCGCGCTAAACTGCGAGCGTCCCGTCCCAATGTCGAGTGTGAGGAACGACGCATGCTGAAGCCCATCCAACTCGGATCGAATACCGGACTCCGTACGTCGCCGCTCTGTCTTGGCACGATGAACTTCGGTGAACCGGGACGCGGTCACCAGGGCGACTGGACGCTCGGGATCGACGAGGCGCGCCTGATCTTCAAGGCGGCGCTCGACCATGGCCTCTTCTACTTCGACTGCGCGGACGTATACGGTCTTGGGGCCTGCGAACGGGTCGTCGGCAAGCTCTTGCGGGAACTCGTCCGCCGGGACGAATACGTCCTTGCCACGAAGGTGTCGATGCCCATGGGGCGAGGCGCGAACCAGGGCGGGCTCTCGCGCAAGCACATCATGGAGGGCGTCGATGCGAGCCTTCAGCGCCTGGGGCTCGACTACGTCGACCACCTGGTCATCCACCGGCATCCCCACGGTGTTCCGGGCCACGCCCGGACGCCGGTGGAGGAGACGATGGAAGCGCTGCACGAAGTGGTCAAGGCGGGGAAGGCGCTCTATCTCGGCGCGTCGTCTATGTTCGCCTGGCAGTTCGTCGAACTGCAGATGACCGCGCAGGCGAACGGATGGACCCGGTTCATCTCGATGCAGAATCACTACAACCTGATCTACCGCGAGGAAGAGCGGGAGATGAACCCGTACTGCCTCAGCACCGGCGTCGCCGTAATGCCGTGGTCGCCTCTGGCAAGGGGGATTCTGGCGGGATCCTACAGGGGCGGATTCGCAGGCGGAACGACGAACCGCTCCACCGGCCAAGACCGCGGACGGACGGAGAGCCTTTACCGGGGCGACGCGGATTTCGCGATCGCCGACCGCGTTGTGGAGGTCGCGGAAAATCACGGCAGGGCGCCTGCCCAGATAGCGCTGGCCTGGCTGATGGGCAAACCGGAAGTGAAGGCGCCGGTCGTGGGCGTATCGAGGGTCTCCCAACTGGAGCAACTCGCCGCCGCCGTCGACATCGACCTTCCGGCCAGCGACGTCGCTTACCTGGAAGAGTTGTACCAGCCGCTGGACAACCTCCTCTCCTTCGGCCATTCCTGAGTGTCCGCCACCGGCACAGGGGCGTTCATGCGCATGATGGCCCTGGTGGAAACCGGGCCGGATCGATTCACGGCACCCGAAGCACCGGAGCGCGAAGGGCAGATGTATGGCGGGCAATTGCTGGCGCAGTCGCTCGCGGCGGCCGCCCGTACCGTTTCCAGTGACCGCCAGGCGCACTCGCTCCACGCCTATTTTCTCGCGCCCGGCGACATTTCGTCGACGGTGGACCTGGTCGTGGAACGGGTACGCGATGGCCGTTCTTTCAGTTCCCGCTCTGTCAGCGCCCGGCAGGGCGGCAGGGAACTGTTCCGCATGGTGGTCTCATTTCACATTGCCGAACCTGGGGAACCGTTCGCAGGCCACCCAAAGCCCGATGTGCCGCCACCGGAAGAGGTCGCCATGACCTACACGGAATTCAGCCGCAGTGCGGGGAAGCAGCAGGACTGGGACATCGAGGCGAGGCCGATGGACACGCGTTGCATCAACCCCCCGGCCGCGCCATTCGGCGAGCCGGTCCTTGAGGACCAGCGGATGTGGATGCGCATCCCGGAACGTTTGCCCGCGGATCCCGGCCTGCACCTCGCGGGTCTCGCCTACCTGTCCGACAGCACCCTGATCGACCACGTCGTCCTCCCGCATGGCCGCCGGTGGCAGGAACCCGGGCTGACCGGCACCAGCCTCGATCACGCCATGTGGTTCCTGAATCCTGTCCGTGCCGATGAGTGGCTGCTGTTCGACCAGGCGGTTGAAGCGACGGGTGCGGGCCGGGGCCTCGCGACGGGACGAATTTTCGACGCCCGGGGCAAGCTGGTGGCGACCTGCATGCAGGAAGGCCTCATTCGCTGGACTTGAACGGACGCCATCGGTCTCAAGTCTATCCGGTGGTCGACGGCGTTGCCGGACCGCCAGCCTGACCTCGGCGGTTCGTAACGGGTCCGTGCTTGGTCCAACATTTATATGCTTTTACGCATCCATGTGCTATACAGATGCGTAATTACATATGGAAATGACGTTGGGTATGAATCGTTCCCCGGCGGCGCGCACGGTTTGGCTCCAAGGACTGAAGGAGGCGCGAAAGGCTTGCGGCCTGAGTCAGGCCGGGTTGGGCGCGAAGGTGGGGCTACCGCAAAGCCACATCTCGCGCATCGAGAGCGGTGCGGTGGACGTGGGCCTGTCTACCCTGCTTGAAATCTCGCGTTCCCTGGGGCTCGAACCCATTGCCGTTCCCCGCGTTCTGGTTCCGGCGGTGCGCTCGTTGATGCGAGCGGATTCGCGGGACGGTTCACCTCCGCCGCGCCCGGCATACGCTCTGGAGGACGAGCGTGCCTGAACCTGTGCTCAACGTGCTGCTGCACGGCGAAGCCATCGGCACGCTCACTCCGCTGGGGGGGGATCGCATTCTGTTTGCCTTCAACGACGACTACATCGAGAGTCCCCGCCGCCCAACCCTGAGCCTTTCCTTTCGCGATGAGCTCGGCGGACTCCTGCTCGACCAGCGTCCCACCCGGCGTCGCGCGCCGACATTCTTTGCGAACCTCCTGCCGGAAGGCCATCTCCGCACCTTTCTGGCCGCGCGCGCCGGCGTGAACGAAACCCGCGACTTTCCACTCCTACGGGCCCTCGGCGGGGACTTGCCGGGGGCGATCCGGATCGTTCCTGCGGAAGCAGATGTCGTGCCGCAGACGGATGAGCATGTCGATGCAGTCCCGGCCGGCGCCCTGCGTTTCTCTCTTGCGGGTGTGCAACTCAAGCTCTCGGCCCTCGAAGCGGCTGCGGGGGGATTGACGATTCCGGCTCACGGCGCGGGTGGCGACTGGATTCTCAAGCTGCCCTCGCGCGTATACGAACGCGTTCCCGAAAACGAGCACGCGATGATGACGTTGGCTGCACGGCTGGGCATTGAGACGCCGGAAGTCCGGCTGGTGGATACGGGACAGGTGCGGGGTTTGCCGCCGGACCTTGGGGATTTCGACGGTAATGCCCTGGCGGTGAAACGATTCGATCGCGACGCGAGCGGGCCGGTTCACATCGAGGACTTCGCCCAGGTGTTCCGGGTGTTTCCGGAACGCAAATACGAGCGGGCCAGCTATCGCGACATCGCCCAGGTGCTGTGGAACGAGATCGGCGAGGAGGCGATCGATCAGTTCATGCGCCGCCTGACCTTCAGCGCACTGATCGGCAACGCCGACATGCACCTCAAGAATTGGTCTCTCGTCTACCCCGACCGCGTGTCGCCGGCGCTCTCGCCCGCGTACGACCTGATCAGCACCATCGCGTACTTGCCGGACGAGACCATGGCCTTGAGGCTTGGCCGCTCCAGGCGCTGGCGAGACCTGACGCTTGACCAGATCCGCTGGTTTGCTGCGCGCACCGCCGTTCCGGAACGGCTCGCCGTTCGGGTCGTTACGGAGACCGTGGCGCGCTTCCGGGACATCTGGTCCGCCGAATCCCGGCATCTCGGGTTGTCCGCCGCTGGCACGAAGGCCATCGACCGGCACATCGACTTGCTGCCGGTCGCGCACGAGAAGTGAGCGGTGGCACGAGCCGCCGCTTCCGGGTCGGGGGTGGTGGTAGGCGCGATTGGATTCGAACCAACGACCCCCACCATGTCAAGGTGGTGCTCTAAACCAACTGAGCTACGCGCCTGCCGTCGGCGCCGTACCGTATCATTGCCCCGAAGCGGCGATCAACAGGCTCGCCAGCAGGCTTGCCAACAAGGCCTTGGAGTGCCCCACAACCGGCACCTTCGGTTCCGGTTGTTTTCCTTCATGAGAGGGTGCCCATACAAGCTGTGGGAGATTGTCCCGACGCGTACCCGCATCCCTCGATCTGCGCTATTGTTGGTTTTGGACGCGGCAAGGCATTAGAATCCGCACTCGCCGCGTCGCTGGTTTCGACCGCGAGCGGACAACGGTAGTAACGGAGAAAGTGCCTATCAAGAGAGCAGCAGCGAGGGCGCAGAAAGAGCGATTATTGTTGAATGACGACATAAGCGCTCCGCGAGTGCGCCTTATCGGTTCCAACGGTGGACAGGTCGGTATCGTTCCAAGGGACGATGCCTTGAGTGAAGCGAGAAGAGCGGGATTGGACTTGGTGTTGATTGTGCCGGACGCCAATCCCCCCGTAGTCAAGATCATGGACTACGGCAAACACCTCTTCGATCTGAAGAAAGCCAAGACCGCGCAGCGGAAGAAGCAGAAACAGATTCAGGTCAAGGAGATGAAGTTCCGGCCGGGCACCGAGGAGGGGGACTACCAGGTAAAGCTGCGCAACCTGGTGCGTTTTCTCGAGGACGGTGACAAGGCCAAGGTGAGCTTGCGCTTCCGGGGACGCGAGATGGCGCATCCCGAAATCGGCCTGGAATTGCTGAAGCGAATCGAGACCGATCTCGAGGACCACGGATCCGTTGAGACCGCGCCAAAGTTTGAAGGCCGGCAGATGACAATGGTCCTGTCGGCGCGAAAACGGAAAAGGCGCTGAAGCCTAAGCGCCGAAAGAGCGGCACTGAGAACGAGGCGCCGAGCCGCCACAAGCGCTGCTAGAACTGAAAGCTGCTGGAACCGAAGAAGTGCCAACACGACGCGAGGCGTGACCTTGCCTCCGGCAGTCGCCGGAGAGCTACGCAAGGAACAGATGAAAGAATCCGGGGCATTCCCCGGAATCCAAGCGCCCTCGACAGGATTAAAGCGGACACACGGCTCCTTTCGGCGTTCTGAGGCATGTTCAAGTTAGAGGCACACAAGCGCGCGCTGCGCCGAGGATGGATTGAAAATGTCGAAACTCAAGACCCACCGGGGTGCCGCCAAACGATTTCGGCGTTCGGGCTCCGGTTTCAAGTACCGCCCAGCCAACAAGAATCACATTCTTACGAAGAAGGCACCGAAGCGGAAACGCCAACTGCGTGCGTTCAAGACGGTGTCCGCTGGTGACAAGCGGTCGGTAAGCCGCATGTTGCCCAAGAAGGCGCGGTAAACCACACCGCATATGCGGTCGGTACTGTATGCGGAAGACAGTACAAGCTACGTAACGAAGGCGCGGCGTTAGGACGCGCAACAGGAGCGAAGATGCCGAGAGTCAAGCGAGGGGTAGTCGCGCGGGCGCGCCGCAAGAAGGTGCTGAAGCAGGCGAAGGGCTACTATGGCCAGCGTAGCCGCAGTTTTCGCGTAGCGAAGCAGGCGGTCATCAAGGCCGGACAATACGCATACCGGGACCGGCGTCAGAAGAAGCGCCAGTTCCGGTCGCTGTGGATCGTGCGCATCAATGCCCAGGCCCGCGAGCACGGTCTCACCTACGGCCGGTTCATGTCGGGACTGAAGAAGGCGGAGATCGAACTGGACCGGAAGGTGCTGGCCGATCTGGCGCTGAATGAGAAAGAAGCGTTCGGCGCGCTGGCGGAGCGGGCAAAGGAGGCGTTGGCGGCCTGACCGGAGGGACCGCACCCACTTGGCCCGGAGTACGACCATGGATGTGGATGACATCAGGGCTGAAGCTCTCAGTGCGGTCGACTCTGCCAGCGATCCGGGGACCCTGGACGACGTCAGGGTCAGGTACCTGGGAAGAAAAGGCAGGCTGACGCTGCTGGTCAGATCCTTGCGCTCCCTCGACCCCTCCGAGCGGCCGGCGGCGGGTGCGCGCATCAACGCTGCGAAAGAGACCGTGTCGGAGGCGATCGATGCGCGGCTTGCAGCGTTGACGACCGAGCAACTGGCGCGGGCCCTCGACGAGGAAGTCGTGGACGTGACCCTGCCCGGACGCCGCCAAAGTACCGGGAGCCTGCATCCGGTCACCCAGACGTTGCGGCGAATCGAGGACATTTTCCTTGGCGCCGGGTACGAGGTCGTGACCGGACCCGAGATAGAGGACGACTATCACAACTTCGAGGCGCTCAACTTGCCGGAGCACCATCCCGCCCGAACCATGTGGGACACCTTCTACCTCGAAGACGGCCACCTTCTGAGGACGCACACGTCTCCGGTTCAGGTGCGCGTCATGGAAAGGACGCGGCCTCCCATTCGCATCATCTGTCCCGGCCGGGTGTTCCGGCGCGAATCCGACCTTACCCACACGTCCATGTTTCACCAGGTGGAAGGACTGGTGGTGGACGAAGGCATCAGCTTCACCGACCTGAAAGGCACGGTGGTCGGTTTCGTGCGCCGTTTCTACGACAAGGACGTGGGTGTCCGGTTCCGGCCATCCTACTTCCCGTTCACCGAGCCTTCCGCCGAGGTCGACGCCCAGTGCGTGCACTGTGAGGGCGCGGGGTGCCGGGTTTGCAGTTCCACCGGTTGGGTCGAAGTGATGGGATGCGGCATGGTGCATCCCAACGTGCTGGAGATGTCCGGCATCGACCCGGAGCGGTACACGGGTTTCGCGTTCGGCTTCGGAGCGGACCGGCTGGCGGCCTTCTATTTCGGCGTTGACGATCTGCGTCTCTTTTTCGACAACGATGTTCGGTTTCTGTCGCAGTTCTAGCGAGGCTTCGCCTCAGACCGACGAGGCATGTGTTGATCTCCTCCAACGTAT
>JAPOYI010000103.1 GCA_026706665.1 Gammaproteobacteria bacterium
CAGCACTTCCTTACGCGTCAGCGGTCGGGGAACATCCCCCGGCTGAAGGCTCCTGAGCCGCAGGCCCCGGGGCTTCCGCCCGGGGCGCATCAGGCCGAGCGGCGCTATACTCGCAACCGAGCACAAGGAGACCCCATGGCCCGCATCACCCTCTACCACAACCCCGGCTGAGGCCAGTCGCGCGGCGCGCTGGAGATCCTGCGCGAGCGTGGCGTCGAGTTCGATGTCATCAACTACATCAAGCAGCCGCTGAGCGAAGAAACGCTTCGCGGGTTCATGGCCATGGTCGAGGAGCCGCCAGCCGAACTCGTTCGCAAGGACAAGAACTTCAAGGACCTCGGACTGGATGCAGCGGACTACACCACGGAAGATGCCGTGGTCGCACTCCTACTCGAGCATCCGAGATTGATGCAACGGCCCGTGGCCGTGCGCGGCGATCGCGCGGTCATCGCGCGTCCGTCCATGAAGGTGGAAGCCCTGCTGTAGGAAACAAGCGGTCCCGACCGGGCCCTCAACGGAAGTTCGGCATCACTTCTTCCGCGAATAGCTGGGCGGGTTCCGTCGTGTCCTTGCCGAAAAATTCGATGATTAACATCGTGCAGCCGAGTCCGATGTGCTTTTCGATCTGCTCGCAACAGCGCTCTGGCGTACCCGTGATCGCCAGCGGGCCCTTCGGGTCCCCGAGGTGTCCACCAAATATCCGCGCGGCGGCATCCGCCATCGGCGCGGCCGCGGCTTCGTTCGCGGCGATCGTCACCAGGCACTGCTGGCTCGCGACGATCTCCGAGGGGTCCCGACCCACCTCGTCGCAGTGCCGTCGAAGCACGTCCATCTTTCGGCCGAGATCGGCCTGGTGGCTCGCCAGGTTGTTCCAGATGTCCGCCTCCCGGGCGACGATCCGCAACGTGACCTGCTCGCCCGCCCCGCCCACGAGGATCGGCACCCGGCGCGGAGGTTTCGGCTGGCACACCACGTTCTCCACCTGCACGAACTCGCCGGCGCAGGTCACCGATTCCTCATCGCCCCACATGCGTTTCAGCAGTTCAATAGTCTCGCGCAACTGTCCGAGACGCTCCGGCACGGACAGGAACGGCACGCCGAAGTCGGTGAACTCCCGCGTCATCCAACCGCCGCCGAGTCCGGCAATGACGCGACCGCCCGCGATGTTGTCCACGGTTGCGATCACCTTGCCGAGATGTGCGGGGTTGCGCATTCCCGCGGGCGTGACCAGCGTGCCGATCTCGATCCGCTCGGTGATGGCCGCAAGGGCCGAGATCATCGACCAGGCTTCCAGAATGGGTATCTGCGGGGACTGCGGTCCGTAGAGGTGATCGCATACCCACAGCGAGTCGTAACCCATCGCTTCGAAGGTCCGGGCGGCGTCCGCCGCAGCCACCCAGGGACGCTTGATCTGCGGAACGGTTACCCCGAAATGCGGCGGCGTCATGTCGAATCTCCAGGCTGCGTGATAAGTTCGTCCGCACGAGCATATCAGCGGGCCTCGTTGCGGCAGAACGCGGGCCGGGCAATCCACCGGCGAAACCGACCATGAAGGAAAACATCGCCTTCGAAGTCATCGAGGGCTGGGAAAAGCTGCCGGAAGGCTGGAGCTTCGTCGAGGTGGCGGGCGTGGCTACCGACTCCAGGGACCGCGTCTACGTCTTCAATCGCGGCGAACACCCCATGATCGTGTTCGACGCCGACGGAACATTCCTCGACGCATGGGGCGAGGGCCTGTTCGCCAACGCCCACGGCATCTACATCGGTCCCGACGATCGCATATTCGCCGCGGACAACTTCGATCACACTGTCCGAATCTTCTCTACCGACGGCACGCTACTGAAGACCCTGGGCGAAAAGGACCGACCTTCCGACACCGGGTTTGTTCCCGGTCAAACCCCTGTGCAATACGGCGGCGAACCGTTCAATCGCGTAACCAACGTGGCACTCGACAGCGCCGGAGACCTGTACATCGCCGACGGTTACGGCAACGCGCGCGTACACAAGTTCGCGGCTGACGGCGAGCATCTCTTTTCCTGGGGAGAGCCTGGGACCGGTCCGGGGGAGTTTCGCCTGCCGCATGCCATCGCGATCGACGAGGATGATCGCGTCATCGTTGCCGACAGGGAGAACTCGAGAATCCAGGTGTTTTCCCCGAAGGGCGAGTACCTGACGGAATGGACGGGTATCAGCCGCCCCGACGACATCTTCATCGACAACGACGCCGGCATCATGCACATAGCCGAGCTCGGCGGATGGGCCGCAGGTTCCGATATCCCGCCACACGTACCACCCGCAAGCGTCTGCCTGGTCGACCTCGACGGCGCGTTGATTTCGCGATTCGGGAGCGGCGACCCCGCACAGCCCGGCAACTTCTTTGCACCCCACGGAATCTGGGCCGACTCCCGGGGTGATCTCTACGTGGCCGAAGTCATCGTCAGTTACGCCCGCAACCGTGACCTCGTGCCTCTCGACTGCGCCGCGCTACAGAAGTTCGCGCGCATTCGATAACACCACGCCAGTGCCCCGGCACAGGGCACTGGCCCTTTCGGAAGACGCGGCGCGCCTATCCCCCTGGCTCGAATCGCACCGATATGCCGTAGATTCGCGGCTCCGTCAGGAAATAGTTGCGGAAGAGACCGGAAGTATCGCTTGTGAGGTACTTGCCCGTCACGATTTCCTTGTCCTGGACGTTGCGAACCCAGGCTCTTGCCGACCAGTTGCCGCCGCTCTCGTAGATCAGCGAGAGGTTGTGCTGGCTCCAGCTGTCGATCTCGTCTCCGACGGAATTGAATTCGCGCGCGTAGGACGCACTTTGCCAGTAGTAGTCCCAGCGGACGGTCAGCAATGCCGATGCTCCCGTATTCCACGTATGGGACAGGCCCAACTTGACCGTATGCCGGGGCGCATTCGGCAGTTCGTTGCCATCGAGATCGATGGGTACGCCGTCAAGGGTTTCGACGCCCGCCGCCGCGAGGAAGTTCCGCGAAAAGAAGACGGGTATCGATACGCCCGCGGCATTCGCCGGGTAGGAAACCGACTCGACCGTCAGTCCATTGCGGACATCCAGCGCCGCCGGCACCTGCAATGCCGCAGCCACGAGCGCCGGGGTGATCTGTGACTCGCGCGCGACGTAGTTCACGCCGGTAAGCGAACCCGGATCGATGTTGTTCAGCAGCACATATTCCGAGTTGCCTCCGGTCCGATTGATGGGATCGATCGATTGGCTGCCCTTGATGTCGGAGAACAGCGAACCGTAGGCGAAATCCACCGCGAGACCCGGCATCGCTTCCGGTCGCCAACGTCCTTCGAGTTCCAGGCCGCGGATACCGGCGTCGATATTTTCGTTGATCGAGCTGTTGTTCCTGATCCGGGTCACCTGGAGACCCGTGTAGTCGTACATGAACAACGCGCCGTTGAGGACGAGTCCGCCGTCAAGCAACGTACTCTTGATACCGCCTTCGATGGCGTTCACCTGCTCGGCATCGAAGGTGAACGCCGACGTATCCTGGAACGCGGGCGGTATGGCCGGATTGAACCCTCCGGGCTTGTAACCTCGACTCAGGAATCCGTAGAACATTGTGCTGTCGTCGATCCGAAAGTCGAAGCCGGCCCGGCCGCTCACCTCGCGCCACTGGGCTTCGCTCGGGCTGCCTGTAACGAACCGCGTTTCGCCAAAACCGGGCACCGGCGTCAAGGCGTTCGCTATCGCGCCGAACGCCTGGGCGGCGGCTGCCAGGCCCGCATCCTGCGCGATCACGGCGGGGTTTTGCGACAGCAGCGCTCCCACCGTTCCCTTGAAGATCGGCGGCAGTGGTAGTCCCGCAATGGCCTGCGGCACGAACTGGATGGGCAGCAGCCCCGCCGCGATCTGCGTTCCGATCGCCTCGGCGGCGCCAAGCGCTACAAGGGAACCGATGGCCGTCGGCGCATTGGCCTCGTACACGCCCTGCGCGTTCCAGAACTCCAGCAGCCGGCGCGAAGCTTCGCTCAACTGCGCGGCTGGATCGGCCGCCATGCCGGCCATTTCCGTGAACAGTCCGCTGCGCACCCAGATCGGGTTCGGCCCAAGGAGGCCGCCTAGCGCCGCGCTCGCATTTATCGAGTTGAACAACACGCTCGCATCGCTCGCGCTCTTGTTGTCCTCGTTGAAGCGCAGTCCCAGCGTCAACTTCAGCCGATCGGAAACGTCGTAGTAGAGTTCGCCGAAGCTCGCCCAGCCATCCTGCTCCGCGCCGGACTCCGGGTTGTTCGCGTTGTAGAAGAAACCCGGGAACAGGGGTGGAAGCCCCAATGCGGGAACGCCGAAGACGGTGACAGAGTCAAGCTCGTTTGACAGCACGTAATAGCCGCCGTAGTTCTGGCCGTCATGACGGCTGGCACCGAGCAGGAAACCCAGCGGACCGTCAAACTCCGAGTGGATCTTGGCCTCCAGCGTGAAGTACTCCGAGTGGGAGTCCTGCTGGTCGTAGCCGAACGACCGGTTCTGATGCGTCGGCAGGATGCAGCCGCCGACAGCGCCCGCGGTACCCGCCACGAGGTTGCAGGTATCCGAGAGCCACTCTTCGCCCGCTCCGCCCGCAGGTTCGGACACCGGCCAGACTCCAAATGGATTCACCGGCGTTGGCGCCAATACCGGCCCGACATTCATGAAGTAGTCCTGCTGGGCAATGAAGTCATTGATTCGCCGCCCGCCGATCAGGCTTGCCCGCAGGTTATCGAAATCGTAGTCGAGCCCAAACGCCCAGATCTCCTCTTTCTGCCAGAATACGGGGTCAAAGTCGGTGTGCATCTCCCTGTAACTGTCCATCGCGGGACGCGGAAAGTCGTACAAGGCCGTCTGGGAGCCATCGGCCCCGAGGGGCAGCATGCCTGCGAGGCCCGCGAAGATTCCCGCCGTGGTGGCGCTCAGGTGCGGCGTATCGCGTCCGCGTGCATCGGGAAGACATCCCGTGGTGGGCAGGGGATTGCGCGCGCACACCTGGTTCGTGATACGGGCCCGGTCGTCGTCTTCGTGGGTGCGGTGGTATTGGAGCCAGGCGCTCGCCCGATCCGTCAGATCCCAGGCCAATGTCGCCCGCACCGCGGTGATGCCGCGCCCATCGACGCTTCCATCGATGCCCGGCAGCGTATTGCCCCCGCTATCCCTTTGCCCGTAGGCGCGATTCTTCGTGTACCCCTCCCGATCAAGCTTGTACGCCGCGACGCGCGCCGCGACCCGGTTACCGATAGGCAGGTTGATCGCACCCTTCAGACGCGAGTGATTGAACGCACCCGTCTCGATGTCCGCGAAACCATCGAATCCATCCGTCGACGGCATCTTCGTCACGAGGTTGATGGCTCCGCCGGTGGCGTTGCGGCCGAACAGGGTGCTTTGCGGGCCACGCAGTATCTCGACCCGCTCCATGTCAAAAAACTCCATGGTCTCCAGGTTGCTGGGAACCGCTATCTCGTTCACATGAGACGACACGCCGGACTCGCCCGAGCGCCCGACCACGAGCCGTCCGATGCCCCTGATGCTCAGCGTCGAGCTGCCGAAATTGGTTGCGCTGAAAGACACGTTCGGCGCATTGAGCTGCAGGTCGGAAGGGGTGATGATCTGCTGATCGCGAAGCGCATCGTCGGTCAGGGCCGTGACCGCGATGGGAACATCCTGAATGCTCTCCGCCACGCGCTGCGCGGTCACGATCAACTCTTCGACCACGGTTCGGCCGTCGTTCGAGGCCGACTCCTCGTCATCCTGCGCGAATACCTGCGGCACACCGATCAAGACGGCACCGCAAAGCCCGAAACAGCCAACGAATTGACGATACATGCTTCTTGCTCCCTATAGAGGCCGCCACTCCGGCCGAAGGAATATCATACGAAAACCGATAGTCAAACGAACACATATCAGTTCTTTCAATGGGTCCGTCCGACTTGACAACATCGCCGGCCCCGCCTCGGGGGTGGGGCCGACGACCTGCGCGGTACCGGGAGGTTCGTTACCCGCCGAAGACGTACCTCAGGGATATGCCGTATACCTGGGGCTCCGTAACAAAGTAGTTGCGGAAGAACCCGGACGTATCCGATGTGAGGTACTTGCCTGTCACGTTTTCGTCGTCCAGCAGGTTCCGCACCCAGGCCCTGGCGGACCAGGCGCCGCCGCTCTCGTATACCATCATGAGGTTGTGCTGGCTCCAGGAATCGATCTCGTCGCCGACCGCGTTGAACTCGCGCGCGTACGACTTGCTCTGCCAGTAGTAGTCCCAGCGCAGCGTCAGCAACCCGGTCCCCACTTCCCACGTATGCGCAAGACCGATTCTCGCGGAGTTTCGAGGAGCGTTCGGGAGATCGTTGCCATCGAGATTGACCGGAACGCCTTCCAGCGTCTCAACACCGACTGCGGTCAGGAAGTTCCGTGAGAAATACGCCGGAATGGCCACGCCTGCGGAATTGGGTGGGTAGAGTATGTTCACGCCGGTATAACCGCCGAGGAGCGCCTGGGTCGTCGGTGGCAGCGATGCAACGAATCCCGCCAGCACCTGCGGCGTAATCTGCGACTCGCGCGCAACGAAGTTGATTCCGGTGAGGGAGCCCGGATCGATGTTGTTGAGCAGGATATAGTCGGGGTTGCCGCCGGTTCGGTTGACTGGATCGATGGACAGGGTGTCCCTGGCCTTGGCGGACAGCAGGCTGTACGTGAAGTCGACCAACAGCCCTGGCATTCCTTCCGGCCGCCATTGCCCCTCGAGTTCCAGTCCGCTAATCGCCGCATCGACGTTCTCGTTGATCGAACTGTTGTTCCTGATGCGGGTGATCTGAAGGCCCGAATAGTCATAGGTAAACGCGGAGCTGTACAGGGTGAGCCTTCCATCGAGCAAACTGGTCTTGGCACCCACCTCGAAGGCGCTGACCTGTTCCGGTTCAAAGGTGAACGCCGATACATCCTGGAATGCAGGCGGAATGGCCGGGTTGAATCCGCCGGGCTTGTACCCTCGGCTGAAGAAGCCATACAGCAAGGTGTTGTCGCCCAACTGGTAGTCGAGGCCGATTCGGCCGCTGACCTTCCGCCAACTCGCCTCGCTCGGACTGCGGGTGACGAATCGCGTCTCGCCGAACGCGGGTGCGGGGCCCAGTGCATTGGCAATCGCGGCGAACGCCTGCGCGCCGGCAGCCAGACCCGCGTCCCGGGCGATGACCGCCGGATTCTGGGACAGCAACGCGCCGACGGTCCCCTTAAAGATCGGTGGCAGCGGCAGACCCGCAATCGCCTGGGGAACGAACTGGATCGGCAGCAGGCCAGCCGCAATCTGTGCCCCGATCGCCTGGGCCGCCCCCATTGCCACGAGCGAGCCGATCGCCGTTGGCGCATTGGCTTCATATGTGCCGCCGGCGTTGTGGAATTCGAGCATCCTGAGCGATGTTTCGCTCAAGGAAGCGGCCGGGCTGGCCGCCATCGCAGCCATTTCCCCGAACACGCCACTGCGCAACCAGATGGGATTCGGCCCGAACAGACCGCCTACCGCGGCACTGACGTTGGCGGAGTTGAACAGCACGCTCGAATCGCTGACTACCTTGTTATCCTCGTTGAAACGCAGCCCGGCGGTGAATTTCAGACGGTCTGTCGCCTCGTAGTAGAGCTCGCCAAAGATCGCTTCCCCGTCCTGCGGCGAACCACCGTCCTCCGGATTGTTCGTGTTGTAGAAGAACCCGGGGTAGAGGGGCGGCGCACCGAGGGCCGCGGAACCGTAGCGGCTTACGAGATCCAGCGTGTTGGCGAGCACGTAGTAGCCGCCGTAGTTGGTGTCCTTGTGGCGGCTGGCGCCCAGAAGGAAATCGAAACTCCCGTCAAAGTCGGAGCGCATCTTCGCCTCCAACGTATAGTACGTGCCATTCGTGTCGCCCTGGTCGTAGGCGAACTGAACATTCTGCAGCACCGGAAGAATGCAGCCACCGAATGTGCCCGCCGTCCCCTCTGCGACGTTGCAGGTTTCCGAGAGCCACTCGGCCCCTGCGCCGCCCGCCGGCTCGGATGTCGGCCAGATCCCCAATGGATTCTGCGGCGTCGGGCTCAGGCGTGGCCCCACATCCATGAGGTAATCCTGCCGCGACAGGGCCTCGTAGTCGCGCACCGCGCCAGTGACACTCGCGTTCAGCTTTTCGAAGTCGTAGTTGAAACCGAACGCCCAGAGATCTTCCTTCTGGTGGAAAACCGGTTCGAAATCCGTGTGCATCTTTCTGAAGCTGTCGATCGCCGGGCGCGGGTAGGGGTATAGCGCAGGATTGGAACCGTCCACACCTGGCGGCAGCGCGCCTGCCGCACCACCAAAGATCCCTCCCGTCGTTGCGCCAAGATGCGGCGTCTCCCATCCGAACTCGTCCGGCAGGCACCCCGTGGTCGGCAGCGAATTGCGCTTGCAGACCTGGTTCGTGATGCGGACTCGGTCGTCATCCTCCCGGAATACGCTGTATTGCAGCCACGCGTCAGCCCGGTCCGATATGTCCCAGGCCAGCGTTGTCCGCGCAGCCCACATGTTGCGGCCATCAATGTCGTCGTCTATCCCGGGAATGGTCTGACCCGCCGCGTTCCTCTGGCGAAACGCCAGGTTCTCGATGAAACCGTCGCGCTCCAGGTTGTACCCGGCGATGCGCACGGCGATGTTGGAGGTCACCGGGAGGTTTATCGCCCCTTTCAGACGGTTGTGGCTGAAGCTGCCGGCTTCGACGTCGGCGAAACCGTCGACGTTGTCGAACGAGGGCATTTTCGTCACGACGTTCAGGGCGCCGCCGGTGGCGTTCCGGCCGAACAGCGTACCCTGTGGACCGCGGAGAACCTCGACACGTTCGACGTCAAAGAACTCTATCGCGTTCAGATTGGTTGCAACCGCTATCTCGTTCACGTGAGACGACACGCCGGGCTCGCCGCTACGAGAGATCACCAGTTGTCCGACGCCTCGAATACTGAAGTTCGATCCGCCGAAGTTGGTTGCACTGAACGACACGTTCGGCGCGTTCAACTGCAGGTCCGACGGGCCGACTACCTGGCGGTCCGCGATCATGTCGTCGGTCAACGCCGTCACCGCGATCGGGACATCCTGGATGCTCTCCGCGACGCGCTGCGCGGTCACGATCAGTTCTTCGACCGTCGGAGTTCCTGTCTCAACGCCCGACGCGACCTCCTCTTCTTCCGCTGCCTGGACCGAAGCCGAGAGCGCTGCGACAACAAAAGCCAGGACTGGACCGAACAGCGCCATGCGCCCAACAGTTTGACGTGCCATACCTTTCATCCCCCCCCCCCAAACTTCTGGTACGAACACCGCAACTAAACTCCTTTTTGCCCAACGCGTCAATTTGCCGCCCCCGGGATGTCTCGTGGCGTTCACCTGGCGGGCGCGGGCGCCCATGGCTCACGCGAAGGAGGGGAACATGACTCGGCGTCGATCCATGGAACAATTGATGCCAGTGTGTTCCACAAATGTGCCCCACAGCCGGCGCCTTCGGCTTCGTCGGCCTCCAAGGAGCTCTCCGCGCCCTGCCGAAGGGCTCCGCCCGTCTAATTCACGAGATCATGGAAGAAGAAATATATCCCCTCGAAGAAACGGGCGACGGTCTCCAGTTCCAGAACGGGCTCCCGTGCAATCAGCGGCGACGTAGCGAGCATCTCGCCATCCAGGATCACGCGCAGTTCGCCCAGCTTGTCTCCCGCGGCGATGGGCGCCTCCAGGGGTTCGGGGATGTCCAGCGTTGCTTCAATGTCCTGGTAGCGACCCCGCGGGATGGTCACATACATGGCCTCCGGAACACCCATAGACACTTCTTGCGCCTGGCCGTACCGCACCTCGGAGGTCTTCAGTGGCGCCTCGGTTCCGTAGAGCCTGTGCGTCTCGAAGTAGCGGAATCCGTAGGAGAGGAGCTTCTGGCTCTCGCGAACCCGCACTGCATCGCTCTCCGCCCCCATCACTGCCGAGATCAGGCGCATTCCGTCACGTTCGGCAGCAGCGACCAGGCAATAGCCCGCTTCCTTTGTGTAGCCCGTCTTTACTCCGTCAACCGTCCGGTCTCGCCAGAGAAGGCGGTTGCGATTCGGCTGTTCAATGCCGTTGTACTTGAAAGACCGTTCCGAATACATGGCGTAGTGGTCGGGAAAGCGCCGAATGAGTTGCTGGGTGAGGACCGCGAGGTCCCGCGCGGTCGTGTACTGGTCGTCGTGGGGCAATCCCGTCGAGTTCGCGAACATCGAGCCCGACATCCCGAGCAGCGCCCCATGCTGGTTCATCATGTCGGCAAACGCGTCCTCTCCTCCCGCGACGAATTCCGCGAGTGCGACGCTGGCATCGTTGCCGGATTGGATGACGACTCCCCGGAGGAGGTCTTCGAGGACCACCGTGGTGCCCTCGCGTATGAACATCCGGGAACCCGGCGTCTCCCAGGCGTTGACACTGACGGGCACGTCGTCGGACAGACTGATGCGTCCCGCCTCCAACTCCACCGCCACGACGTAGCCGGTCATGATCTTCGCAAGACTGGCCGGCGGCAACGGTTGCTGGCCGTTTTCTTCCGCGAGGATCTTGCCGGTATCCGCATCCATCAATACGTAACCCTCGGCCGCGACTGCCGGATGATCCGGTACCACCGATGTCGCTGGCGGTTGCCCCCAGAGCGGTGCCGCAAAAGCGACGACGGCGAAGGCGAGCGAGACTTTCGCCCGGGCCGGGTGGGCGGGTTGGGTAAAGGGGTCCGGGGCAAAACGCGGCGCACCCGAAAGGGTCGACGGGTTCTGTGGCATTGCTACTCCTTGATGATGTCCGGCACAGCGCCGCGATGGAACGTCAACAGTGCTTGCAGGCGCGTTGCCTTCCCGAGATCCGCGAACGGTCCGATGCGGACGCGATAACGTGGTTCGTCCCGCGTCTTTACGACATGGACTTCACCGATGATCTCTGCCTCCAATACCCCCCGGAGGTCATCCGAAAGGGAATAGGCGAGCCCGCTCTCCGCGAACGCGCCGGCTTCGAGGAAAAAACGCTCCGCCGCCTCCTCCAGTCCCGTTGCATCGCCGTCGCCGGCTTTGGTCTCGTGGCGCCCAACGACGGTGACGCGCACGCGCGCCGTGCCCCGCTCCAGCATGTCAAGCTTGACCGCGGCCGCGTACGACAGGTCTATGAATCGACCACCGCGAAAAGGACCCCGGTCATTGATGCGGACGATCGTGGCGCGGCCATTCTCCAGGTTCTCGACGCGCGCATACACCGGAATCGGTAGCGTGGGATGCGCGGCAGTCAGTTCGAACATGTCGTACGTTTCTCCACTCGACGTGCGCCTGCCGTGAAACTTGACGCCGTACCAGGAGGCGGTGCCGACGCGGTCATAGCCTTCGGACGTCGGCAATATGTGGAATGTCCGACCCCCTTCGGTATAGGTGTTGTTGCCGGTAGTGCTTTTCGGCTCCTTCTTGACCGGGGGGTCCGGCAGTTCCTCGAGGTACGGTGGCGAAGATTCCGGCGCGCGATCCGTTTCCTCGCGTCCGGGGCCCGGCTCGGGTGCCGGCGGGCGAGGAACAGTACCAAGACACCCGGCCAGAGCGGCGGAGAACGCAATCGCCGCGACCATCGCCCGGCTGCGGCCAGGGCGACACTGACGACGATGTCGGGATCGACGTCGCGTCAGGGGGCTGGACCGGGTAGCGGGTTGGGCAACAAGACAGGCCTGGGCGTCGGCAAGAAACCGCTCGCCCGAAGGGGTCGGCGAGGTTTGTGGCACGGGCGCCGAGTCACGCGAGTTCAGATGCGCGTGACGCGGCACTAGTCCGCACCCTCCCCTGCCGCCATCGCTACGCGCTCCGAGCGTTCCTTGCCCGACCGTATCGCCTGCCCCAACTGCCACACGGCGAGCGCGTACAGGCGGCTGTGGTTGTACCTTGTGATGACGTAGAAGTCGTGCAAGCCGAGCCAATACTCGGCACCTTCATCACCCTCCATGCGAAACAGGGCTGCCTTGGCGCCCGGCGGCATACCGTCACTGATCACGCCGAGCCGCTTCAACTGGTCCTCATCGTAATCGGGCATGAGCCCCCGGTTCACGTCCTCGTCGGCCACCCTCCCCGCCACCTCGACGCGCATCGCCGCGGGGCCGTCCCCGCGCCAGCCGTGCTCGGCAAAATAGTTGCCGATGCTGCCCAGGGCGTCGTTGAGGTTCGTCCAGATGTCCCGCGTTCCGTCGCCGTCGAAATCGACGGCAAAGTTCCGATAGCTCGACGGGATGAACTGTCCGTAGCCCATTGCGCCAGCGTAGGAGCCCTTCATGGTCAACGGATCGATGCCTTCCTCCTGCGCCAGCAGCAGGAACTCGGTCAGTTCGCCGAGAAAGAAAGTCGCGCGCGGCGGATAGTCAAATGCCAGGGTTGACAGCGAATCGAGCACGCGGAACGAACCGAGATTGCGACCGTATCGGGTCTCTACCCCAACAACGGCAACGGTGATCTCCGGCGGAACGTTGTAGACGCGTTCCACGCGACGCAGCGTCTCTTCGTTGGCGCGCCAGAATGCGATTCCCTCCCGAATCCGGGTCGGTGTCACGAAGATCTTGCGGTATTCGTGCCATCGTTTTCGTTCGGCCGGTCGTGACATCGCCGCCAGGATCGCTTCCTTGCGCTCGGCTGCCTGGAACAGGGTTTCCAGGGCGGATTTCTCGAAGCCATGCTGCGCGACAACTTCCGCGATGTAGTCGCGCACGGCGGGTCTCTCGTCGTAGTCGGCCCAACCCGCAGCCACACATACCACGACCGCCGCGAAGCCCAAACCGCGTTTCAGCAACATTACCTCCTGCCAGTTCGGTGGGTGTGAATGGACATGACGATACCGCAACCGATCAAGATCGAAAGCGCCGAGGTTCCGCCATAGCTCACCAGCGGCAATGGCACGCCGACGACCGGAATCAACCCACAGACCATGGCAATGTTAACAAAGACGTGGGCAAAGAACGTCAGCATGAGTCCGCCCGCAAGCAAGCGACCGAACCTGTTGGGCGCCAGCGTCGCCAGACGCAGTCCGCGCGCGAGAATCACGAGATACAGAATCACCAGGAGCAAGACTCCGACGAAGCCTGTTTCCTCGCCGATTACGGCGATGATGAAGTCAGTGTCGCCTTCCGGCAGGAAATCGAGGCGGCTTTGTGTGCCCTCACCCACACCCTTGCCGAGCAGGCCGCCCGAGCCTATTGCGGTCGTCGACTGGATGATGCTCCAACCCGCACCAAGCGGGTCCTTCTCCGGGTTGAAGAGCGTCCGAATGCGTTCCTGCTGGTAGTCGTGCAGGGACATCCACAGGATCGGCGCCGCCGCGACTCCCAATGCCAGGGCGCCGGCCATCCATCGCCAGGACACGCCCACCAGGACGATGACGGCAAGCCCGCTCGCAGCCACCAGGACACCCGTTCCCAGGTCAGGCTGCTGAACGATGAGAATGACGGGAACGGCGATGATCCCGAGCGCAACAAGCATGTCACCGAGTCCCGGTGGAAGGCGCCGGTCGTGGAAGTACCAGGCCAGCATCAGGGGAATGGCTATCTTCGTCAGCTCCGACGGTTGAAACTGCGGCAATCCCGGGAGATCGATCCAGCGCTGCGATCCCTTGGCAGTCGTACCGATCAGCAACACGAGTATCAGTAGCCCAACCGAAACCCCGTAGACCACCGGAGCCCAGGAAACGTATTGGCGTGGCTGGACCCACGCGGCGGCGACCAGGGCCGAGAGTCCCACGGACATACGCAGCATCTGCCCGTAAAAGGTGTCGTCGTCCCGGTAGTGGTGCACCACCAGGCCCAGGACGATGACTGCCAGGACCGCAATACACAGCAGGGCGTCCAGGTGAACTTCGGAAAGGCGCGTTCTGGAGCCGCCCGGGAGGGGGAACTGCCGGACGAAGTCGCTCGCCACGCGAAGCCCTTAAAGCCTCGCATGGATCAAACGCGTCCCGGAAGCGCCAGCGACCGGGGGCGGTTGTTCCATGGGCGACGAGCGGGGCCGGGCCACAGACGAAGCCGAAGGCGCCGGCTGTGGGGCACTTCCATGGATCAAACGCGTCCCGGAAGCGCTAGCGACCGGGGGCGGTTGTTCCATGGGCGACGAGCGGGGCCGGGCCACAGACGAAGCCGAAGGCGCCGGCTGTGGGGCACTTGCGAATCTGGGTAGCAGGTAGGCGTCGATCACCTCCCTGGCTACCGGGGCCGCGACCGAACTGCCCCCGCCCCCGTTCTCCACGAGAACGCTCAAGGCGATCCTTGGATCGTCCGCAGGTGCGAACGCGATGAACCAGGCGTGCTTGCGCTGGCGTTCGTCCAGTTCCTCTTCGTCGTACTCCTCTCCCTGGGCAATCTCCACCACCTGCGCCGATCCCGACTTGCCCGCCATTCGGTAACCGAGGTCACGACCGATATACCACCATGCCGTACCGTTTTCGCGAAACCCCTGGTTCCCGCGATGCACCACATCCTCCATGGAATTGACCAGCATCTCCCAGTCCTGCTCCGTCGGGCCCTGAACCCGGACCGGCGGCAAGGGCGTGTCGAATCCCGACAACACGGCGTCGCTCGACAGGAGCAGGCGTGGTTGCACCCATCGGCCTCGGTTGGCGATGACCATCGCGGACGTGGCGAGCTGCAGCGGCGTCACCAGCATGAGGCCCTGGCCGATGCTCATGTTCACGGTGTCGCCCAGGAACCAGTCCTCGCCGCGGGCGCCCTTTTTCCACGTCCGTGTGGGAAGAACCCCTTCCGCCGATTCCACGTCCAGCGCGCTCGCGGCGCCGAAGCCGAACTGGAAGGCGAACTCGCCAAGCGCGTCGACTCCGACCCGGGTACCGAGCTGGTAGAAATAGACGTTGGACGAGCGGTAGATGGCCTTCCGCAGATTCACGACCCCTTGTCCGCCCGTATTGGTCGGGGTCCAACTCCAGTCGCGATACACGCGAGACTGCCCCGGCAGCCTGAACTCTCCCGTATCGATGATTGTCCTCTCCCAATCCGTCACCCCTTCGCTCAACCCCGCAAGCGCCACGATCGGCTTGAACGTGGACCCCGGGGGATAGGTTCCCCGGGTTGCCCGATTGAACAAGGGCGCGTCCGGCGATGCCGCAAGCAGGCGATACTCCTCCTGCGGGATACCCGCGATGAACGGATTGGGGTCGTAGCCGGGATTGCTGACCAGTGCCAGGATTCCCCCCGAACGGGGATCCAGCGCGACGATCGCACCGCGGCGTTCGCCCAGGGCGGCGTACGCGGCAGTCTGCAACCTGCTGTCCAGGTGCAACGTCAGGTTCTGTCCCGCTACCGGGAGCACCTTGTTCTCGGGCAGGTACTCGACGACGCGCCCGCGCACGTCGATCTCTACCTGGTGGTGCCCAACCTTCCCATGCAGCGATCGTTCGTAGAACTCTTCCACGCCGAAGCGGCCGATGAATTTCGTTCCGCTGTAGCGCACCGCGTCGAGCGACGCGAGATCATCTTCATCGATCCTGCGAACCGATCCCACCGCATGCACCGCGAGGCTCGCGAGCGGGTAGTACCGAAGGTTTTCCGGGACGACCTCAACCCCGGACCATCGGTGGCCGTCCACCCTGATTCGGGCGACCTCGTCGTCCGAGAGGTTTACCTTCAGCGCCACCGGTTCGTACGGCCGCCGAGGCCGTTCAATCCGGCGTTTGAACTCGGCAATTTCGGCATCGGAAATGTCGATTGACCATCCGAGGTCGGAGATGGCCTCATCGAGGTCGGCGACCCGCTCGACCACCATCGCCAGGGACAGTATCGGCCTGTTGTCAGCCAGCAGCACGCCCCACCGGTCGTAGATCAGTCCCCGGTCCGGGGCCAGGGGCTGGACCAGGATCCGATTTTCGTCGGAGCGAGTGCTGTAGATGTCGTGCTTGAACATCTGCAGGTCGACAAATCGCGCCAGCAATCCGAGCATCAGCACCGCAGCCATCAGGAAAACAACGGTAGCGCGCGTAAGGAACGCCCGCTGCTCCAACTCATGATCTTCCATGGAACCAACGCCTCTGGGGAGCGCCAGCGAACCAGAGCGTCTGGTCCATGGAAGATCGAACCAACCTCTGGAGTACCCCGGCCTGTCCTCGGTGGATGCACGAGGAATCCGAGCATGAACGAAAATACGACTGTTCATCGTTCAGGCGGCGCGGCTCACGTCACACTTCCGCCACCGGCGACGCGAGGTCGCTCCATAACCGCTCCAGGTCGTAGAAGGCTCGTGTCTCTGCCTGCATGACATGCACGACCACATCCGCCAGGTCGAGCAAAACCCACTCGCCCGTCTCGGCGCCTTCGATACCCAGGATCTTCGCGGAACGGCGCTTCGCCGCGTCGTGTACGGCGTCGACGAGCGCCCGGACATGACGTCTCGACGTGCCCGTGACCAATACCATGTAGTCAGTGACGTCGGTCAAGGCCTCCACGTCGAGGACGACGATATCCCGTCCCCGGAGGTCCGTGATCGCGTCTACGACGAGATCGCGCAGTTCGATTGGCCGCATCAACGTTTCAGCGATGGTAAAGGCCTCGTTCACGGATGTAGGTCCAGACCGGCGACGGTAACAAAGCGCACGCATCGCCGCCATGGGAGAGGATTTCCCGGATGTGCGATGCCGAGACGTCGAGCATGCGATGCGGAAGCACGAAGAGGCACCCGTGCTCATGCCGCGCCAGGCACGCCGGGTCGTCAACCGGGCTGAAGCCGGTCAGCGGCGCCACTTCCGTCCCCGGCCTCACGACAGCGACGATGTGACAGTGCCGGGCAAACGCCTCGAATCGATGCCAGGTCCTGAAGGTGTCCAGGCCATCACTGCCCACGATCCAGGCGATGGGATCGCCGTCGCCAAGCGCCTCGATGGTATCGATGGAGTAAGAAGGGCCGTCGCGCCGAAGTTCGACATCGGAAGCCGACAGCAGCGGATCCCCGGAAACGGCGAGACGCAACATCTCCCATCGGTCCGCCGCATCCGCGCGAGCGTCGCGATGGGGCGGCTCGGCGGCCAGGACGAGGGTGACCGACGGTACTTCAAGGGCGCTCCCCACGGAGCGGGCAGCGTGGAGGTGGCCCACATGCACCGGATCGAAAGTACCGCCAAGAAATGCCCGCACCTTCAACGACGGGGAGCCCTCAGCCGGGGAGCGCGAGGGGATACCCCTCGCAGCAAAGAGCCTTCAGCCGGGGAGCGCGAGGGGGATACCCCTCGCAGAAGAGAGCCCTCAGCCGGGGGAGCTTCCCCGACCGCTGACGCGCAAGGAAGTCGTGGGGTGCTCCACGTCGCTGGCAGCGTACTTCCCTGGAGGTTTCTACGCAGGCAATGCGCACATCCATGTCGCGGATAATACGCTTGAGGCGGTATCGCGTCACGCCGTCAGCCGGGTGTGCTCCGGGTATGCCGCTCGGAGCTGGCGACATCCGCGTCGCGTTGCCTGGCTGGCCATGCTCGACGCCGGAAAGGTCAAGGCGTCACTCCGTGATGTAGCGCGTCCGCACCGTGTAGACGCTGTCTCCGGTGAGCACCGCGCCACGGGCAAACAGCCGTCCGTGCTCCCAGTTTGAAAGGCCCAGCTCCGGCTTGTTGAGGGCGAACTGCCCATCCACCCAACGGGTGTGCCCGTCGCCGACAAAGGGAGCGTTCAAGGTCCGGTAGAACCTCCGGTGCTCGCTCGGGTCTTCAGAAACCAGCGTACCTACGAGGCGCGGACTTTGCGCATTGAACAGGTCAACCGCCTCGTCAAGGGAATCCACGTGGACCAGGGTGATTTCAGGCGTCTCTTCCCATTCCCACTCGATGCCGAGCTCGTCCCGGGAGATCACCTCGGCCTGTTTCTCGACGACGCTGCCCTGGGGACGGACTATTCGGACTTCCCTTTGGAATAGCTCCTTCGGCACCAGGCCCTCATCGCCGGCTGCGACATGCAGCTTGAACGCCTGGCCCCGGGCATTGCCTGCCTCGAGTAGAGCTTCCAGCACGAGCCCTGCATGTGCGGGCGCCCTGTTCCCCACGAGGCAGCACGTATTCAACGTATTGCAGACCTTTCGATCCAGCGACCTCACCACCGACTCTTTCAGGTGATCGCCGTCTGCCGCCTCCGACGCGACGATCCAGGCGCCACCGGTGCCATGCAGGCTGACCGGGGTGCCGGCGCCGCGAGCCAGCGACCCGAGCAATGCGACCGTCTGGCCCGAACCCCTCGCCACCGCCAGCGACAGCCTCTGATCGAGAAACAGCGACCAGCCTGCCGCGTGCGCGGCGCTGTCCACCAGCGATACCGTTCCCGGGGGCAATCCGGATGCGGCCAACGCGGGATCTATCGCAAGCCGCATGATGCTTCGCGCCGTGGCCAGGGCATCACTGCCGATACGGAACACGACCGTATTGCCGCCTCGGAGCACTCCGCAGGCATCGGCCAGGACGTTGGGACGTCCTTCGAACACGAACGCCACCACCCCGAGCGCCGCGCCTACCATCTCGACCCGGAATTCGTCGTGGCGAATCGTCTCGAGCAGCGCTCCGCGGCGGGACGGCGTGCGGGCCCATCCGCGCATCCCATCGATCATCTTCCCGCGCATGTCGTCGGACACCGCAAGTCGCGTCGTCGATCTGCCCCGCGCCCGGGCGCGTTCGACATCCGCCGCGTTCACGGCAGCGATCTCCCGCCACACCGCCTCGTCGGCGAGGCCCCGCGCCCCGTGCTCGTAGAACATCGCGACGGCATCATCGTCGACCGATCCCATCTGTTCGAATGCCCCGACCGCCCGGTCTACCGCATCGGCAGCGGCAGCCGCATCTTCGGCGGGAATACGGAGCAATCCAGCGTCCGGATCGGCGATCACCCGGTCTCCGGGCCGAAACGCGGACGCGAACGCCACGTCCACAGGGAACGCGGTACCGTCCGGTGCAAGCACGATCGAACCCGGCCGCAGTGTCTTCAGTGGGCTAGCCATACGGGAATCTCGGGCGCTTTGCTCAAGCGTTGCCCCGGTTCGCACCCTCGACCAGGCGCCGAATCTCGATCAGGCGCGCGACCGCACCGGTCATCTGCAACAGGGTCTGTTTGACCTCCGGCGGGAACGGCAGCAAGTCGGCGAGCCGCCAACCCAGCGTTCGCGCGTCACCCAGGTCCATCTCTTCCGACCCGTCCTTCGACCAACCGGATGCCGCCGGATGCCGCATGATCTGGCGAAGCAGCGCCGTCAGCCCTTCAAAGCCCACGTCGACGGGGCAGGCGCCCTCCTCCGGCAGAAGTTCGACATCGCCCAACAACAGGTGGTCCGCCTGTTCCCGCGTGCCCGCGATGCGGAACTTCCTTCCCCCGCTGATTCTGATCGCGAGCTGACCCGCTTCAGCCTGGTCGAAGTCGACGATACGCGCCACGGTTCCCACATCGTGTATTTCAGGCTGTCCCATGCCTGCGCCGTAAGTGTCGGTGCCCCGGCGGATGAGCACGACACCGAATCCGGAGTCCTCCCGCATGCATCGGCCAACCAGGTCGAGGTACCTCGCCTCGAAGATCCTCAGGCCCATCTGACCACCGGGAACGAGCACTTGGCCCAAGGGGAACAACGGCAGTTCAGAGAGGGGAGATTTCGCCATGGCCGCACCTTAACACGTACACTAGCGCCAGCGTGGACCTGCCCCAAGTCATCGTCCTGGCCTTGATTCAAGGCATTACGGAATTCCTTCCGATCTCCAGTTCCGCGCATCTCATTCTGCCCGCCGAACTGACCGACTGGCCCGACCAGGGACTCAGGTTCGATGTCGCCGTGCACCTTGGATCGCTGACCGCCCTCGTCATCTACTTTCGCGCCGAGTTGACGAGCTTCGCCGCCGACGCGTTTCGGCTGCGCACCGGCGCATCAATGTCACTGCTATCGAAGGTCGCCGTCGCGACGATTCCCGCAGCCCTGGCCGGACTCCTGTTCAAACCCTTCGTCGAGTCGGAACTGCGCACCGTCGGCGTGATCGCCGTCACGACCATGGCTTTCGCCATTCCATTGTGGTGGGCGGACCGCCGAACCACGTCGGAACGGGACGAGTACGCGCTTTCCCATGGCCAGGCGGTCGTCATCGGTCTGGCCCAGGCCATGGCCCTGGTTCCGGGTGTCTCCCGTTCCGGGGTCACCATCACGGCAGCGTTACTTGTCGGACTCGGGCGTCGGGGCGCGGCGCGGTTTTCCTTCCTGCTGGCGATTCCCACCATCGCGGGAGCGGCCCTGCTCACCGCCGTCGACGCGCGGACTGCGGCGGAAGCGGTGCCGTGGACGTACCTGGGGCTCGGGTTCGTGGTATCGGCGGTCGCCGCCTACGTTTGCATCCGGGCGTTCGTCGCGCTTGTCAACCGGACGGGAATGACACCCTACGTCGTCTACCGGCTGGCACTGGGCGCGGTGCTGCTGTGGTTTTTAGTCTGACGTGCAGGGGGACACGCGCACCAGCACCACAATACCCGCAGGGTTCCACCCACCCGATCATCGAATGACCGAAGACCTTTGTAATTCAGCCGGATACTTCTACATGCGTTGAGCCAGTACAATACCGGGTTGTGGGAATGGCGCGAAGGCGGCGGCAACTTCGCTAGAGGCGTGGCGTTCGACGGCAACCGCTGGGCCAACTTCGCAACATGCTCGGCAAGGTCGTCGACGCGCAGTGGACCAACCATGATTTTCCAACGACGGAATGCGGACAACTGGCAACGAGACGTTCCGGGGGCTCGCTGGCTCAAGGCAGACCTCCATATTCACACTATCGATGATCATCCGGGCGGCCGGGTCAAGTTGCCGCATGGCCTGGGTGGCAATCCAACATCACAGAAAACGATAGCCGCCTACGCCAGACAATTCGTGCAAGCTCTTGTGCATCACGGCGTACAGGTGGCCGGCTTGACCCCGCATTCACCGCGCATGGATGTCGACCCCGAGACCAGCGCGGTGTGGACGATCGTCAGGGAATGGAACGAGGGAATCGACGACGATGGGATACCGTTCCGAGAGAAGATATACGCTATCTTTCCCGGGTTTGAGCCGTCCTTCAAAGACGGGAAGGAAGGGTTGCACCTCCTATTCCTCTTCGATCCCGAGATCGGTCAAGCGCGGTTCCTAAAGGCCTTCGATCTTGTCATGGGCGGGATTTCCCCGTGGCGAGATCGGACCCTGCAGATTTCCGGCAATCGTGCAGGCGAAGCTTTCGTGGCGCTCCGCGAGTTCTGGGAGCGGGAACGTAGCGCCGAAGAATCCGACGAATTGCCCTGGAACTATCTCGTTCTTGCACCCCACATCGAGGCGCCCAAGGGATTGCTCGGAGGGCAGAAGGCTCAAGTTCTTCAGCTATTCGATCACGACGAGATCACGGGGTTGGAACTCGGCGATGAGAAGTTGCCGGGCGATACGCTGAAAGGACGACCATGGCTTCGCGAGGGCATGGAAGAACACCGGCAAGCGTTCTTTCACGCCAGCGACGCCTACGGATTGCCGGATATCGCACGGCGCCATACGTGGATGAAGCTCGCGAGCCCTCGTATCGAGGGTCTGCGCCAAGCCTTCGTGGCAAGTGACTCTCGGATGCTCATCGGATTCACGAAACGCGACGATGGACTGGAGCCGATCAACGACCCACCGGACGTAATGGTGAGCGACCGCCCCTGGCTCCGCGAAGCAACAGTCAGCGGCGGTGCGTCTTTCTTTGGCGGCAACCAGGGCGGCAAACCCCGCAAGGTCAGATTCAGGCTAAGTCCAGACCTGACTTGCATCATTGGCGGCAGCATGACGGGGAAAAGCACCCTTCTCGATGGCCTCCGAGTTCATGTCGGTGCCGCGATACCTACCGATCCGGCTATTCGCACCGACGTTATTGCACGGGGTCAGAACTTTTCGGCCGGAGTACCGGACATCGTGCTCGATTGTCCGGGTACGGATCCGACCGCTTGTGCCAAAGAGCGATGGCCTGCCCAGTTTTTCGCGCAGAGTGAGCTGCAGCGGCTCACACGGGAGGGAGCAGCGGTCGAGAACATTCTTTCGCGGTTGATACCCTCGGAAAGCGCGGGCATTGCAGTTCGCAACGAAGAGTTACGAGTGCTGGACGCCGGGCTATCAAAAGAGGTCGAAGAGCTCCGCAAGCTCGACGACCAGTTGGCTGAAGCGGAACAAGCCCTCGAACGGTCGAAGGCAGCGAAGGAAGCGCTGGCCGTATTTTCCGAAGCTGGCGTAGAAGAGCTTCACCGCGCCCGCCGAGATCGGCAATTATGGGAAGATTCGAGACGTTCTGCCGCGTCGGTTCAACAGACCGTGGCGAATGCGATTCAGATGGCCGGAACACTTGAGATTCCGAAGGTCGAGCACGAACTGACCCCGCAAGAATCCTCTAGCCAGGCTGAGCGCGGTCGCACCCGCCTGGCGGAGAGCTGGACGAGCGTCGTGGAACTTCTTCAACGCGCGGAACAAGAGATCGGCACGTGGGCGCGGACTGTCTCCTCGGTCGTCAGCGAAATGACACGAGGGGAAGCGATGTCCCGTGCGAGAGCCGAACGCGCGCTGGCCGAACGAGGGTACGACACCACCAAGCTTCAGGAATTTCAGAATCTCGATCGACAAGCATCCCTCCTCTCAAGCCATCGATCGAACCTCGACCATATTTCGGGACGCAGGGATAGCGCCCAAGCCTTGTTCGACGACCTTGAGGAAAGACGTCGCCGGACAGTCAAACACCAGCGAAGAGCGTTTGATCGCGTCTCGAAAGGAATCGAGCGCGACAACGACCGGATTCGCGTGCGCCGCGTAGACGATGGCGACCTTCGTCAACTCGAGCTGTTCCTGGAGGGACTTCGACAACGGGGCGTCACACGCTGGTGGAATGGGCTCGACGATGAGCATAAGCCATCCCCAGCCCTGATCTCGGCATCGCTCAAATCCGATTCGCTCAAGAACGTCGGGATGAGCGACGCGGTTCGGCAGACCTTTTCAGAGAGCATGACGAGAGCAAAAAGGAGGGAACTTTCCTCGATTCGATGTCCGGACCGCTACGTTCTTGAAATGCGAATGGATGACGGCGGACATAGGTGCCTCGACGAACTCTCCGGAGGCCAACGAGTCAGCGTTCTCCTGTCTCTTTTGCTGGAAACCGCAGATGATCGCCCGTTAGTGATCGACCAACCCGAAGATGAGCTAGACAATCGGTTCCTCTCCGACACCGTCCTCCCCGCGCTCAAGAAACTGCGGGGGCGGCGGCAGGTGATTGTGGCGACCCACAACGCGAATATCGTGGTCAATGGCGATGCTGACATGGTGATTCAGCTGGAGGCCAGCGCATGGCAAGGACGAGTTGCCTGCGCAGGCACTATAGATCAACCGGAGATCCGGGATGCGATAGTGCGGACCGTCGACGGTGGCAAGGACGCATTCCGGCTTCGGCGCCGAAAGTACGGATTCTGACTCAATCACATGGAATGGCTCGAAGTCCTGCGTCACATCGAGGTTGGCGAAGCAAGTCAAACGGAGTTCAAACGCGGCCTTGGCGACTTTTCGGGCGTCGGCAGGACAATATGCGCTTTCGCGAATGGCGACGGCGGTCTGCTCATTCTCGGTGTCGTTGACCCCGGCGGTATCGTCGGCGTCGGCGAAGACCCGAACGCCGTCCAGGAACGGCTTACGAGCTTTCTCCATAGTGGGTGCGGGCGACCCGTCACCGCCGAATGCGGGCGGGAGTTGACTGACAACGGATGGGTGCATTGGGTTCATGTACGCCGTCACCAGCGTGGCTACGAGCCGTTCAGCGTCAACGGTCGGTTCTGGGTGCGGCGTGGGCGCGCCTCGGTGGCGCCATCTCCATCCGAGTTGCAGGAGCTCTTCAACGCCTTTGGCCTGGTTCTCACGGAGCAGCAGACGATCGCATCAGCTACCGCCAAGGACATCGACCTGGATGCGTTTCGCTCGTTCATGCTAGCGCAGGGCAAGCGGATGGAGGGAGACCCGCAACCGGAGATCGAAAGCGACCTGCGCAACGCCTCGGTCTGCGACTTGTTGGACCAGATACAGCGGCCAACGCTCTATGGTCTGATGGTCTTTGGACGAGACCCGCAAGGGCATCCGCATACGGCCAGCCTGTTCGTCCAGTGCGCGGCATATGACGGTACCGATCGCGCGTCCCCCGTATTGAGCGTCGGCGAAGGGAAAGGCCGTCTCGACGAACAGGTTACGCGTTCCGCCGGCTGGTTCCGCAGCTTGGGACGGAAGGAAACCTATCCCGGGCTCCATCGCAGGGACATTTCGCTCGTACCGGAGGACGCTCTGAGGGAAGCACTCGTCAACGCCGTCATCCACCGGGATTACACGCTGACCGGGTCGCAAGTATTTCTGGAAGTTTTCGAGGACCGCATCGACGTGACGAGTCCCGGAACACTCCCGAACCACATGACCGTGGACCAGGCACGTTCAGGCGGAACCCCCCGCTCGCGCAACGAGATGATGGCAAATGCCATGGTGGTCAGGCGGTTGATGGAGCGGCGCGGTCGAGGTTGGTTGCTGATGCGACACGCGATGCGCGCCTTCAACGGGACGGAACCCGACCTTGTCAATGACAGGGATGGGCGGTTTGTCCGCGTAACTTTCCATCTGAAGCGCAACGCCTCTGTTGGCGAATGACGTTGCCAAACGCACCGGGAGAGAGGCGATCCACAGGATCGAGAGACACTCCTAGAACGGGATGTCGTCGTCCAGGTCGTCGAGATCGTCGGTGGTGTCCGCTGCGGGCGCGGCGCTCGGCGCAGGTTGCGGGCGTTCCTGGGCCGCGCCACCCCGAGGCGGCGGCGCATAGTCTCCCGACGAATCTCCACGGCTGTCGAGCATCTGCATGTCACGCGCCACGACTTCCGTCGTGTAGCGCGTGTTTCCTTCCCGATCCTCCCAGGAGCGGGTCTGCAGCCGACCCTCGATATAGCACTTCGAGCCCCTGCGCAGGTACTGGCCAGCTATTTCGCCGAGGCGGGCGAAGCACACGACCCTGTGCCACTCGGTCCGCTCCTGCTGCTCATTGGTTTCGCGGTCGCGCCATTGGTCCGAAGTGGCGAGACTGAACGTCGTTATGGCGCTCCCGCCCTGGGTGTAGCGCGTCTCCGGATCGCGCCCGAGATTGCCTATGAGAATGACCTTGTTGATGCCCCGCGCCATGGTTCGTCTTCGTCCGTCGGAAGGTGGTTCAATATAACGCAAGGCACAGCCTCAAACTACCGAGATTACCGCCTCGTCATGTGGGAGAATGACGCTGTTGCGGCAGCGTTTTCGACCGCGTATTTTCGCGGGTTTGACTGGACGACAAGGCGCGAATGAACCCGTCGACGATTGCCGTGCGCGGCGCGCGCACGCACAATCTCAAGAACATCGACCTCGACATTCCGCGCGACCGGCTGGTCGTGATAACGGGATTGTCCGGCTCCGGCAAGTCGTCGCTGGCGTTCGACACGCTCTATGCCGAGGGCCAGCGCCGCTACGTGGAGTCCCTGTCAGCCTACGCCCGCCAGTTTCTCTCCATGATGGAGAAGCCTGATATCGACCATATCGAGGGGTTGTCTCCGGCCATATCCATCGAACAGAAGTCCACGTCGCACAACCCCCGCTCGACCGTCGGCACGATCACCGAGATCTATGACTATCTGCGCCTCCTGTTCGCCCGCGTCGGCGAGCCGCGCTGTCCCGAGCACGGAACGACCCTCGACGCACAGACCGTCAGCCAGATGGTCGACCAGGTGAAGAACCTGCCCGAGGGGAGCCGCGTCATGCTCCTGGCGCCCGTCGTTACCGAACGCAAGGGCGAACACCAGCACATCTTTCGCGAGCTTGTCGCCAACGGGTTCATTCGCGCCCGGATAGACGGGATCGTCACCGACCTCGACCATCCGCCAGCACTCGACAGGAACAGGAAACACACCATCGAGGCCGTCGTCGACCGCCTGCGCGTGCGCGGCGACATGCAACAGCGCCTGGCCGAATCGTTCGAAACCGCGCTCGAACTCGGCGACGGCGTCGCCACGATCAGCTTCGACGAGAACGACAAACGCGCCGAGGACCTGGTGTTTTCGTCGCGGTTCGCCTGCGCGGTCTGCGGTTACAGCATCAGCGAACTGGAGCCGCGCATGTTCTCGTTCAACAATCCGGCCGGCGCCTGTCCGGATTGCGACGGCCTCGGGGTCGAGCAGTTCTTTGACCCCGAGCTGGTGGTTGCCGATCCGGGCCTCGGCCTGGCGGCGGGCGCGATCCGCGGCTGGGACCGCCGGAACGTCTATTACTTCCACCTGCTCAAGTCCCTCGGCGCGCACTACGGTTTCGATGTCGATACTCCTTTCGGGCGCCTCGGGAAGGCCCAGAAGGACGCCATCCTGTACGGCTCGGGCGACGAGCGGATCAACTTCGGCTACCTCAACGACCGCGGCGACAGGATCCGGCGCCGGCACCGGTTCGAGGGCGTGATTCCGAACATGGAACGCCGCTACCGGGAAACGGAGTCCTCGATGGTCCGCGAGAGTCTCGGCAAGTACCTGCGCGTGCGTCCGTGTCCCGCGTGCGGCGGCGCACGCCTGCGCGAGGAGGCACGGCACGTGTACCTCGACGGCGCCACGGTTCCCGAGATCACGTCGAATTCCGTCGAAGACGCCCTCGCGTATTTCGCGGGCCTGAAGCTCACCGGCAAGCGCGGCGCGATCGCCGAGAAGATCGTCAAGGAGATAAGCGCCCGGCTTCGATTCCTGGTCGACGTGGGCCTGAATTACCTGACCCTCGACCGCAGCGCCGAGACACTCTCGGGGGGAGAAGC
>JAPOYI010000124.1 GCA_026706665.1 Gammaproteobacteria bacterium
AAAAACTCGACGTCGTCTTCCTCGGCTTCATCGTGTTCGTGCTGATCGTCGAGGCCCTACGTAGTGTTAACACGCCCTAGGGGAGAAAATGTCGGGAACTTCAGCTTAAACGCGTCTTACCACCCGTCCGAACCTGCCTCAAGGCCTCGTTCGGTCCCTGGGTCAACCCGAAAACGGGCCTTTGCGGACAGGAACCAACAAACCCCGCGCTTCTTCGAACCGGCGGCGGGTCGCCGCGAGGTCATGCTACCAAGGTAGTGTGACCTTCGGGCCGGATAGCGTTACGACCTGCCCAAGGCTTGCGTTTCAGCCTCGCCTCACGCGAGGCTCCGGGCGTCCTTTTTGGTCGTCCAAAAACTGCACCTTCCCTATCCCCAGAAAATTGCCCGCGCTGAAAGCCAGTTCGCCTGACCAACGGACCAATTCGTCATATCGCTCCGGACGCCATATGCTGAGAACCGGGGTTTTGCACGGAATCAGCACAACATGAGGTGTCCAACGGAACGGTCGGCACTACGGCAGGTTAGAATGATCGCCAGAAGCGTCCGCCTACAGATCTGGTCTCTCGGAACTCGACTCTTGAAGATGCTCTACGGCCCGTCCCGACAACTCGCAAACGGCGCGTGGCGAGTTACGGGAACTCGCCCCTCTAGACGTGCCTTCGGTCCCATCAGGTTGTGTTCCACGATCTTCTCGTCACGTTTCGATCATTATCGCAGGGGATAGCGCAGGTATTCGACTTCCTTCGTCAATGTGCGGGTCCGGCCGCCCGCCAGTGCCACCAGGATTCGCTCGAGCGACTGCCAGGCGTCACCGCGCAGCGCGCCCTTGGCCTGCATGTCGAGCAGCGCGCACTCGGACAGCGCATGTTCCAGGCCAGCGATGCCGAGACGGTCGCGAAGGACGTTCAGCGAGCGGATGCGTTGCCGCGGCACGTAGACGCGCACGCCCGTGGCGTGACGCAGCGCATTGCGGAGCTGGGAGTTGACCGCTCCGAGAACCATGAATACCGGCGTGCCCTCCTGGCGCAGCACGCGCACCATCTTCCGTACACGCGCAGGCTTGCCGTCGAAGGCCGCGTCGATCAGCTCAAACGTATTGAAGTGCGACGCGTCGTTCACCGCGGCCCGCAACGTCTCGGCGCCTACTGGCGACTGAACGCCGGCGAGCTTGAGCTTCTCTATTTCCTGGGCGGCGGCGAGAAGGTTTCCCTCCACCCGGTCCGCAAGCAGCGCGATCGCATCGCGGGTCAACTCGATGTTCCCTGCACGGCAACGGCTCCCGAGCCACCCCGGCAACTCCCGCGCGGCAAGCGGCCAGACGAGCAGCACCGCGCCGGCGGCATCAATGGCCTTGAACCAGGCAGCCGATCTTTGGCGCGCTTGTAGTCTCCCGGTCCGAATGAGCAGCAGCACGTCGTCGAATGGGCTTGCCAGGTAACGGCGAAGCGCATCTGAAGCCTTCCGGTCGAAGCCCCTTGGCGGGATCCGCAGGTCAAGCACGCGGCGTTCGGCGAACAGCGACTGGTTGGCGGTTTCAGCCAGGATCGCGTCCCAGTCCGTCGAGTTGCCTTCGTCGATCACCTTCCGCTCGGTGAACCCGCGCGCGGCAGCCGCCTCCACGACGGCCGCGCAGGCCTCCTCCACCAGCAGCGTCTCGTCGCCGGAAACCAGGTAGACGGGCATCAGGCCGCCCGCCAGGTTCCGCTCGAGGTCTCTAGGTCTGATCTGCACGCGATACGGCACTCAGGGTGAGCATGATCCGTTGCACCAGTTCGTTCTCGAGTTCCAGCGCTATGAGCGCCTGTTCCTCGCGCGTTGCCGCCGGGTTGTTCTGATCGAGGCGAAACGTCCGATCGGCACTGATCCTGCGCTCGCTCACCAGTTCATTGCCCTCACCGTCCTGTGCGGCGAAAACGAGGCCGAGGGTCATTTCGTATTCCGCGGTCCTCGCGCCCCGGGTCGTGGAAACGCCCCGTCGCAGTTCCCGCTGGTCGGACAAACGGATGATCGCGCCGGCATCCGACTGGTCGACCACAACCACGAGACCGGCCTGTTCAAGCGCCCGGCGCAGCCCGGCATCAATGGTGACGCTGGTGTCGGCGGCAATGTGTGCGCTCTGGAAGGCGGACGTCAGGTCCCAGGAACGCAACTGGAAACCGCAGCCCGCAGCCATTACGGCGATCGTCACCAGGACACCCCGGACGAGCCGACCCGTCTTGCACACCGCCTCCTGACCCAATCCGGGCCGCGCCAACGGCGTCACCCCACCACCAGGTTGAGCAGCTTGCCAGGAACGAATATCGCCTTGCGCACGGTTGCGGCCGCGAGGTGCCGAGCCACGTTTTCGTTCTCCCTCGCGGCCTTGAGCACGTCGTCCTCGGAAGCGTCCCGGGGCATTTCAATGACTCCGCGCAGTCTCCCGTTGACCTGCACGGGAATCTCCAGTGTCTCCCCGACGAGCTTGCCCGGGTCGTAGTCCGGCCATGCCGCGTTTCCGAAGATCCCGCCCGCATGACCCATGCGCGCGTAAAGCTCTTCCGCGATGTGCGGCGCATACGGCGCGAGCAGCAGCAGCAATGGTTTCAGTTCGCTTCTTGCCGGCGTCCGCCCCCCCGCTCTCACCGTGTTCAGGTACCCCATCATCGCGGCGATGGCCGTGTTGAAATGAAGCGCAGGCGTCTGTTCCGTGACCTGCTTGATGGTCCTGTGGAGTTCCCGCTCGACTTCGCTGTCCGGCGGGCCTTCCTCGCTCGCGAGCACGCTTTGCCAGAGCCGGTTGAGGAAGCCGCGCGGACCCTGCAGGCCCTTCGACTGCCAGTCGCCGCCCTGTTCGTAGGGACCAAGGAACAGCAGGTAAAGCCGCATGGTGTCCGCACCGTAACGGTCGATGATGTCGTTCGGCAACACCACGGCCCCGCGGCTCTTCGACATCTTGCGTCCTTCGCTCAGGACCAGGCCGTGGGCCCGGAAACGGGTGAACGGTTCGTCGAAGTCGAGCACGCCCACATCGTTCAGGGCCATGGTGAGGAACCGTGCGTACATGAGATGCAGCACGGCGTGCTCGTTGCCGCCGATGTAGCTGTCCACCGGAAGCCATTTACGGGTCAGTTCCGGATCCACCGCCAGGTCGTCCCGATCCGCACTCGGATAACGCAGGAAGTACCAGCCGCTGCAAAGGAAGTTGTCGGTCACGTCAGTGTCGCGATGCGCCTTCGCCCCGCAGGTCGGGCACGTGGTCTCGTAGAATTCCGTTGCCCGGCGCAGCGGGCTTACACCCGAATCGTCCGGCCTGAAGTCCTTGAGATACGGCAACTCCACCGGCAGGTCCGATTCCGGCACGGGCACGGCGCCGCACGCCTCGCAGTGAATGATGGGAATGGGCGGACCCCAGTATCGCTGGCGCGAGACGCACCAGTCGTGCAGGCGGTAGTTCACATGCGGGCGCCCCGCATCCTTTTCGTCCGCCAGCCAGTCGACGACGGCCCGTTTACCTTTCGCCATCGACAAGCCGTCGAAACGACCGGAGTTGACCATTACCCCGTCGCCGACGTAGGCCTCGGCCAACGGACTCGAAGCGTCTTCTTCGGCGGGTGCGATCACACGCACGATGGGCAGGTCGAAGGTCTCGGCGAACTCGAAGTCCCGCGTATCGTGTCCGGGCACGGCCATGATCGCGCCCGCTCCGTACTCCATGAGCACGTAGTCCGCGATCCAGATCGGGATACGCGCATCCGTCGCCGGGTTGATGGCATGGCTGCCGAGGAAGACCCCGGTCTTTTCCTTGTCGACTTTCTGCCGCTCGACGAGGTCGCGGGCCGTGACCTGTGTCCTGTATTCCTCGACATCCGCCCACCTGTCGCTCGTGGTCAGCGAATCCACCAGCGGATGCTCCGGCGCCAACACCATGTACGTCGCACCGAAGAGGGTGTCGGGACGGGTGGTGAAGACACTGATCTCGGCGTCGTGGTCCGCCACCGGGAAGTCGATCCGCGCGCCTTCGCTGCGACCGATCCAGTTGGTCTGCGCCTTCTTGGTGACGTCCGACCAGTCGAGGCCCTCGATGTTGTCGAGCAACCGCTCGGCATAGCGCGTGATCCTGAAAAACCACTGCGGCAGGGAGCGCTGCTCCACGGCCGAGTCGCAGCGCTCGCACAGTCCCTGGATCACCTGCTCGTTGGCGAGCACCGTCTTGCAGGAAGGACACCAGTTCGCCGGCGCTTCGCGGCGTTCCACGAGGCCGCCGTGAAAGAGCTTCAGGAACACCCACTGCGTCCACCTGTAGTAGTCGGCCTGGGTGGTGTTCACCTCGTGGTTCCAGTCGTACATGCCGCCGAATTGGCGCAGCACCCGGGTGAAGTTGGCGATGTTCTGCGGGATGAGATCGTTCGGATTGGCCCCCACCTTGAGCGCGTAGTTCTCCGAGTGGATGCCGAACGCGTCGAACCCGATCGGTTCGAACACGTCCTTGCCGCGCAGCCGCCAGTAGCGGCCGTTCACGTCCGCGCCGGTGTACGCGAAAATGTTGCCGATGTGCAGCCCATCCGCCGATGGATAGGGGAACATCATCAGGTTGTAGTAGGGGTCGCTGGCGTTGCGCAGATCCTCCTCGGTGAAGAGATTCACGCCACGCCGCTCCCATTCCTCCTGCCACTTGCGCTCGACCGCGCGGTGGTCGTAGCGGTCTCTCTCGACGGTCACGGTGCGTCACCGGTACTGGAAAATCGGGCCGCAACCCTACCACCAACAACGGCGGCGAGAAACAGGATCAGCGGTCCAACCACCAGCATGGAACCGAACCGGGCGAACGGCGTCGTCCCGCTCATCCGATGGAACTCCCCGGCCAGCACTCCCGGCTCGAATTGCGGCAGCGCAGCCGTGACCCGGCCCCTCCCGTCGACGATGGCGGTTACCCCGTTGTTTGTCGCCCGCAGCACGTAACGGCCATTCTCCAGCGCCCGCATGCGGGCGATCTGCATGTGCTGCAGCGGACCGATGGATTCTCCGAACCAGGTGTCATTACTTATCGTGACCAGCGCATCCGCCCCTTTTGCCTGTTCCCGCACCAACTCCGGGTAGCCGATTTCGTAACAGATCGCCATTCCCAGCGCGATGTCGTTCGCGCCGCGCAGCGGCGGCTGTCCCGGCTCGCCGGGGCTCAAGGACGACATGGGCAGATCGAAGAACCCGATCAGGCCACGCAGTACGCGCTGGAATGGCACGTAGTCTCCAAACGGCACCAGGCGCTGCTTTCGGTAAAGGCCGTTTCCCCCGCCGGTGGCCATCGCAGCGTTGTAGTACGTCGCACCTCCGGACTCTTCCTCCCGCGTCGCGACACCAAGCAGGAGAGCCCCCTCGGCGCGCGCCGACATCGCGGAAAGAAACTCCCGGGCACCCCTGGCGCCGGTGTACAGGACGGCTTCCGACCAGATAACGAGATCGCGGTCCCAGAACGGCGCTGACAACGACGCATATCGCTCGAAGGTCATTCCCGCATCGGGCTGCCACTTGATGTCCTGGGGAATGTCGCCCTGCACCAGCGCGACCTGGTGGGCCTGACCTGGTCCGGTCCAGGCGACGCCGGCCATGAGCCAGGCGGCGATCCACGGCACCGCGGCCACGGTCCACGATATCCAGCTTCGCCACGAGACCAGGCACGCCGCGGCAAGCACCCCGGCAAAGCTCACCAGCAGCACCCCGCCCACCGGAGCCAGCGCCTCGAGCGGCGTGTCGATCATGGCATAGCCGGCGAAAAGCCACGGGAACCCCGTAAGGAACCAGGTAAGGAGCCACTCCATCAGCACCCAGACGGTCGCGAACCACGCCGCGCCGACGGTCGCGTTCGGTGGCCGCAGGCGCACGAAGAGCCATGCCGCCGCGGCGTGGAAGAGCGCCATGCCCGCGACGAACACGGCAACCAGGAATCCCGCCAGCGGCGGTGCCGCATCGCCGTAGACGTTTATGCTCACATAGATCCACGAAGCGCCAAGCCCGTACTTCCCCACTCCGAACAGCCAGCCATCGAGCAACGGTCGGGCGCCCTCGCGGGTCAGCACCCAATACAGCCCGGCCGCGGAAACCAGCGTGAGCGGCCAGAGGTCGTAGGGGGCGAGGCCGAAGGGCAGCAGCCCGCCCGCCGCAAGGCTTGCGGCGGGACGGGCACGACGGGCGGCGGTACGGGCAAAGATCGCCTTGATGGTCCTGGCGAGCGGGAACCTGCGGCCGCCCTCGCGTCTCTCCTGGTCCGTCGGGGTCGTCAGGCCGGGCTCTGTTCTGGTTTGGAGCCTTCAGCCCCGGGAGCGCGAGGGTGTCCCTCGCAAAGAAAGGAAGCGCGAGGGTGTCCCTCGCAGAAAAAGGAAGCGCGAGGGTGTCCCTCGCAAAGAAAGGAAGCTCTCCCGACCGCTGACGCGTCAGGAAGCGCCGGCATTTCCTCCGTGGCGGGAGGCGTACTCCAATGAAAGTGCCCCACGACCGTCGCCTATCGGCGCCGCTCGCGGCCCGGCCGCGCTCGTCGACCATGGAACAACCGCTCCCGATCGCTGACGCTCCCGGAAGCGTTTGTTCCATGGAAGTTGTTCAGCATGCGTCGACCGCAGCGCTGTAAGGGTCGCCAAAGCCGAACGCACGCAGGATTTCGATTTCGGCCGCTTCCATCTCCCGCGCCTGCGGCTCGGTAGCGTGGTCCATGCCCTTGAGATGCAGGACGCCGTGGACGACCATGTGCGCGAAGTGCGCGTCCATGGGCTTGTTCTGCGCCTTCGCCTCGCGCGCAACCACGGCCGCGCAGACCGCGATATCCCCCAGGGCCTCGGGAAGTTCCGCCGGAAACGAAAGCACGTTCGTCGCCTCGACCCGGTCGCTGAAACGCCCGTTCAGTTCGCGCGCCTCGGTCTCGTCGACTACGCGAATGCAGAGCCTGCGTCCGTCGCCCGCCATGGCGGCCCGGGCCCAGGCGATCAGTGCATCTGGAGAGGGCGACGGCGACGCCGCGATCTGCACATCGATCTGGCGCACGGCGGAAACGTCACGCGTTGTGGCGGCATTCACGCCGCCCCGCCTCGCTTGTCCTGTCCGCCGCGCTTCCTCGCGTCGTCCCTGGCGTACGCTTCGACGATGCGCTGCACCACCGGGTGGCGCACGACATCCTTCGATCCGAACCGGGTGAAACTCAAGCCGTCCACTTCCTTCAGGACGTTCAATACGTGTACCAGACCGGAACGCTCCCCCGCCAGGTCGATCTGCGTGATGTCTCCGGTGATGACGGCAGTGGAGCCGAAGCCGATGCGCGTCAGGAACATCTTCATCTGCTCGATGGTCGTGTTCTGGCTCTCGTCCAGGATGATGAAGGCGTTGTTGAGGGTGCGCCCGCGCATGTAGGCAAGCGGGGCGACCTCGATGACGTTGCGCTCGATGTACCTGTCGACGCGATCCATCCCGAGCATCTCGTAGAGCGCATCGTAGAGCGGCCTCAGGTACGGATCGATCTTCTGGGCCAGGTCTCCCGGCAGGAATCCGAGTTTCTCGCCCGCCTCCACCGCCGGTCTCACCAGCACGATGCGGCGCACTTCCTGGTTCTCCAGCGCCTCGACGGCGCAGGCGACGGCGAGATAGGTCTTGCCGGTGCCCGCTGGCCCAACCCCGAAGTTCACGTCGCACGACCGGATCAACTCGACGTATTTCTGCTGGTTTCCGCCCCGGGGCTTGATGGTGTTGCGCCGGGTACGGATGAGGGGGCGAGACTCGACGGCTTCGCCGTCCGCCAGCAGTTCCTCGACGCCGGACTCCTGCAGGTAGAGATGCACGGTGTCCGGCGCGATAACGTCCGATGCTTTCGTTTCGAGATAGAGTTCCGAAAGCAATGCGCGGGCGGCGCGAACCCGCATCCTGGGGCCACTGATCCGGAACTGGTTGCCGCGATTCTTGATCCGAATCCCGAGCCTCGTTTCCAGTTGCTTCAGATTCTGGTCCAACGGACCGCACAGCGCCGCCAACCGCCGCGTATCGTTGGGTTCCAGGTTTACTTGCGTGGTGAGTGCCACCACGGGCGATGGGTCGTCGCTCAAGGGTGCCTTATGTCCGTGCCCCGGGCGCAAGCATATCGGTGCGCCTCACCGTGTCAACGGGCGGACGGGGCAGCGAGAGCCTTCGGCCGGGGGCGCTTCCCCGACCGCTGACGCGCAAGGAACAAGAATTGTTCCATGCGAGAGCGCCACGGAGGGAGTTTGGCAGTGCTTCGTCGATGCGTACGTCCGCGAATTCGCCGATCAATGCATCGTCAGCCCGGAAGTTCACGACGCGATTGTTCTCCGTGCGTCCCTGAAGCTGGCCGGGGTCGCGCTTCGAGTGGCCGGTTACCAGTACTCGCTGCACGCTTCCGACCATCGCCCCGGCATGCGCCTGCGCCTGGCGGCGCAGGAGGTCCTGGAGAATCGCCAGGCGATGCTGCTTGACGCTCGCCGGCGTATCGTCGGGGAGACTCGCCGCGGGCGTTCCCGGACGCGGGCTGTAGATGAAACTGAACGAGATGTCGAAGTTGAGATCCTCGACAAGGGCCAGGGTCTGCTCGAAGTCGCGGTCGGTCTCGCCCGGGAATCCCACGATGAAATCCGAGGACAGCGCGATGCCGGGGCGCACCTCCTGCAAGCGTCGGATCTTCTGCTTGTACTCCAGCACGGTGTGACCGCGTTTCATTCCTGCGAGAACCCGGTCCGACCCGGCCTGGACCGGAAGGTGAAGGTGGCTGACGAGTTCTGGAACGTCCCGGTAGGCTTCGATCAGCGTGTCGCCGAACTCCACCGGGTGCGAAGTGGTGAACCGGATGCGGTCGATACCCTCGATTTCCGATGCGTAAAGAACGAGTTCCGCCAAGTCGGCCGTGCCGCCTCCGATGGGACCACGGTACGCGTTGACGTTCTGGCCGAGGAAGTTGATCTCGCGCACGCCCTGGCGGCTCAGCGCGATGACCTCGGCCATGACGTCGTTGACGGGGCGGCTCACTTCCTCACCCCGCGTGTACGGGACCACGCAGAAAGTGCAGTACTTGCTGCATCCTTCCATCACCGACACGAAGGCGGTCGGGCCTTCGGCGCGGGGTTCCGGCAGGCGGTCGAACTTCTCGATCTCCGGAAAGCTGATGTCGACGACCGTGCGCTTCGAGCGTTCGGCGGTATCGAGAAGTTCAGGCAGCCGGTGCAGCGTCTGCGGGCCGAATACCACGTCCACATACGGTGCCCGGGCACTGATGGCCTCGCCCTCCTGGCTCGCGACGCAACCGCCCACGCCGATCAGCACCCCGGGATGCGCGGACTTGAGACGCTTCCAGCGGCCAAGCTGATGAAAGACCTTTTCCTGCGCCTTCTCCCGTATCGAGCAGGTATTGAGCAGCAGGACGTCGGCTTCGCCCGGATCGTCCACCTCTACAGCGCCATGGCTGTCGCGCAGCAGGTCGGCCATCCGCGACGAGTCGTAGACGTTCATCTGGCAGCCGTGGGTCTTGATGTGGAACTTGATGCGAATCTCCGCCGTTCGCCATAGACGCGGCATTGGAACACAGATGGGACGGCCGCGGAACATTGTGAGGGGAGACCCGCCGGTATACCGGCAGCGCCACGCCCCCGATAATGCTCTTGCCGGCGGTCGGGCGACCATCCTGCAGCGATTGCGGGCGACGCCGATTGAACGTGCGCAAGCGGGCATTCAGGCTGCGCAAGGGCAGTTTGGACGCGTAACAGGCGCCATGCTATTTTCGTTGGCGAAATGCCAAAGGCCGCTTACCGATGAAGACAGGCTCCGTTCTTTCGGTGGAAGACCCGATGTATCCGGGTTCCGACGGTCTGCCATTGGCTGAAAACGACTGGCAGCTTCGGGCGATTCTTGACGCATTCGGCGCGCTGGACTTGCGCTATCTCGACCGACCGGATGTCTACGTATCGTCCGACCTGCTCATCTATTACGAGGAGGGGAACCCACGCAAGTCGGTGGCGCCGGATGTCTTCATCGTGTTCGGCGCGGCCAAGCACAAACGCATGGTCTACAAGCTCTGGGAGGAGCCAAAGGCACCTGACTTCGTCCTTGAGGTGCGTCCAAAAACACCTGGGCCGAGGACCTCGGGCGCAAGCGCAGCCTGTACGCCGAACTGGGCGTGCGGGAATACTGGCTGTTCGACCCGAAGGACGAGTACTTCGATCCCGCGTTGCAAGGGCTGAGCCTGCGGGATGGCCTCTATCGCCCGCTACCGGCGTTTGCGGAAAACGGCGTCCGAACGATTCGGAGCCGTGTGCTCGATCTCGACCTGTGCGTCGAGAACGAAGTGCTCCGCTTTCGCGAACAAGGGACCGGAGAGTATCTGCACAACAACCTTGCCGAGGCGACCAGGGCGCTCACGGAGGCGAATGCCGCCCGACTGGCCGCCGAGACACGCATCGCCGAACTGGAGGCGCAGCTCAGGCGGTAGCCGGGAGTCGCCGACCAACGCCGTGGCGCAGCTCGCAGCCAAGTGACGCGCATCAGCCGAAACGACGCCGGACTACGCGCCTGGGTACTGGTGCTCCCGTTGCTCGCCTTCATCGGCGTGACGTTCATCGCTCCCCTCGGTTCGATGCTGATGCGCAGCGTCCAGGAACCCGTGGTCGCGGACGCGATCCCTGAAACGATCCGCGCGCTGGCCGACTGGGACGGGGATGGGACGCCCGGCGAGCGCATATTCCAGGCCGCCGCCCACGAGTTCGTGGCTGCGCGTGAGACTCGCGCACTGGGACGGGTCGCAACCCGCATCAACCGGGTCCAGGGAGGGCTGCGCAGCGTCATCACCCGGAGTGCCCGCAGACTCGAGAATCTGGCCGAATCCTCCGGCGACCCCTGCTTCCAGGCAGGTCCAGCCGCAGCCAAGGCGGGGACCCCATGTCGAGACCTGATGGTCGGTCTCGATGAGGCCTGGAGCGAGATCACAACCTGGCTCGCCATTCGCCGCGCCGGCGAGCGATATACGCCGAGACACTACCTGCACGCCCTGGACCTCGATCGCGGGATCAAAGGCGAGATCGTTCCGCAACCACCCGAACTGCGCATCTACGTCCCGCTCCTGACACGCACGCTCATCGTCGGCCTCGGCATCACCGCGCTATGCCTGGTGCTCGGCTATCCCATCGCGTACTTCATCGCGCAGGCGCCGCCCGGGCGCGCGAATCTGCTGCTGCTGCTCGTGCTGGTCCCGTTCTGGACATCCCTGCTCGTGCGCACCACGTCCTGGATCGTCCTGCTGCAATCCCAGGGGGTGGTGAACGACATCCTGGTGACGGTCGGATTGATCGGCGACGACGAACGTCTCTCGATGATCTACAACATGACCGGAACGGTGGTCGCGATGACCCACGTGCTGTTGCCGTTCATGGTGCTGCCGCTGTACTCGATCATGCGCGCGATACCGCCCCAGTACATGCGCGCCGCAGAGGCCCTGGGGGCGAGCTTCCCGCAGGCGTTCGCACGAGTCTACTGGCCCCAGACCCTTCCCGGGGTCAGCGCGGGATCCCTGCTCGTATTCATCCTCGCCATCGGCTACTACATCACGCCGGCCCTTGTCGGCGGCCGCACCGGGCAGCTCATATCCAACATGATCGCCTACCACATGCAGCAGTCGCTCAACTGGGGACTCGCCGCGGCGCTCGGCGGAATCCTGCTCGTCTGCGTGATCGCGCTGTATTTCCTCTATGATCGACTGGTGGGTGTCGAGCGGATGCGGTTGGGCTGAGGTGCGAAACCTGTTGCAAGCGAGGGATGACACACCGATGACCGCAGGCATGCAGAAATTCGCCGTCTTCGCCGTCGCGATGATCGCGTCGTGGATGGTCGGCTTGTACGTCTCGCCCACCTGGACCGTGGAGGAAATCTCCATCGACGCGCATACGGACGACACCGGCGCGCTGTACTACCTGTTCGAAGGCAAACCTGCCTACTTCTACGCCGTGCCGGTGGGCGACTCCAGCCTGGACCCGATGCGGTTGCAGGAGTCCGGCGAGGCGCCCCCGGTGAAGGAAGAGTTCGTCTCGAGCCAGGAGATGCGCGACGGGCAAATGCAGACCGTCTACCACCAGCGCATCGCAAAGGCGCACTGGGGGTTCTGGTCGCTATTGCCGCCGCTGGTTGCGGTCCTTCTGTGCTGGCTGACCCGGGAACCCGTGTCGTCGCTGCTTGGTGGCATCGCCTCCGGGGCGCTCATCCTCGGCCTCTATGATCTGACGGGAGAAGTGTTGATTCCGTCCCTTGCCACGACAAAATCCGCCGCACTGCTGCTCCTCTATCTTTGGCTGCTGGGCGGCCTCATGGGCATCTGGTCACGAACCGGCGCGGCGCAGGCTTTCGCGGAGTTCATCACCGTCCGGTTCGTCCGGGGTCCGCGCACCGCCAAGCTCGTGGCGTGGTTCCTGGGCGTCATCTTCTTCCAGGGCGGGACGGTCAGCACGGTACTCGTCGGCACCACGGTAAAGCCCATCGCCGACAAGGAGCGCATCAGCCACGAGGAACTGGCCTACATCGTCGACTCCACCGCGTCACCCATCGCCTCGCAGCTTGCGTTCAACGCCTGGCCCGGCTACGTGCAGGCGTTCATCTTCGTCGGCGGGGTCACTTTTCTCGCCACCGAGGCGGACCGTATCGCTTTCTTTTTCTCAAGCGTTCCGTTCTGCTTCTACGCCATCTTCGCCGTGCTCGGCACGTTTTTGCTGAGCATCGAAAAGCCACCTTTCCTCGGCAAGCGCATGGCCGCGGCCATGGAGCGCTCGCGCGCCACCGGGTCTCTGGACGCCGAAGGCGCCGAACCCCTGAGCGCAAGGGAACTGCAGGCCAGCAACATCCCGGAAGGCTACTCGCCGCATGTGCTCGAGTTCTTCCTGCCCCTGTTCACGCTCATCGGCATAGCCATCGTCACATTCCTCATCTACGACTCGCCCAACGTGCAATGGGCTTTCGGCGCCGCGCTGCTGCTCGCCGCCGGGATGGCCCTGGCGAAGGGCATGTCTCTCACGGCACTCGTGTCGGGCATCCACGACGGCCTCAAGGGCGTAGTCCTCGGTTCGGTCATTCTCCTGCTCGCCATCACCATCGGCGGCATCAGCCAGGAGACCGGCGGTGGCATCTACCTCGTGGAACTCCTGGGCCAGAGCATTCCGTGGTTCCTGTTGCCGGTGCTGCTCCAGTTGATGACCATGGTGATTGCCTTTTCCACCGGCACAAGCTGGGGGACCTATGCCGTGGCGTTCCCGCTCGCGATGCCGCTCGCCTGGGCCATCGCCACCGGCCAGGAACTCTCCCACCCCGAGCTCTTCATGACCCTCTGTTTCGCCGCCGTCATGGACGGCAGCGTGTACGGCGACCAGTGCTCTCCGATCTCCGACACCACCGTGCTGAGTTCGGTATGCACCGGCTGCGACCTGATGGACCATGTCAAGACGCAGATACCCCAGGCCTCCGTCGCCGCCGGCCTCGCGGCGATTTGCTGGACAGTCGTCGCCTGGTTCACGGGCTGATAGGCTTGCCCGCTTCCCCGCAACAGGACAAGCAGAGAGGTTTGACCATGGCACCTGTTCCCGGAGGTGGCACAGTCGCGGTCACCGGCGCCGCAGGATTCATCGGCGGTTGGGTGGTCCGGGACCTGCTGGGCCGCGGCTACCGCGTCCGGGCCTGCGTGCGCGACGAAAGCGATGCGGTCAAGACCAGTTTTCTGAAGGCCATGCCCGGTTATGTTTCGGGCCGGCTGACCCTGCATTCGGCTGACCTCAACAACCCCGGGTGTTTCGATGACATCTTCAAGGGTTGCCATGGGGTCGCCCACGTCTCTCACGTCAACGACTATGGCAACGAGGAATACATCAAGGGGGTCTGCGATCACATCATCAAGAGCGTGAACGAGTCGGACTCGGTCAACCGGGTGGTCGTCACTTCCAGCATCGCCGCGGTCGTCTCCGAGAGGAACTTCGACGAGATGGTCAAACGGCCCGTCATCTATGAAGACCGCTATCCGGACCAGGGCGACCCGAGGCTCTCCGGCTACTCGCAGAGCAAGCAGCAGGCGGAACACACCTTCGCCGAAGCGGCGGAACAGAGCGGCATGTGGGACTCCATTACCTGTTGTCCAGCGGACAACGTAGGGCCGATACAGTCGGCGCACCAGGGCGACGGAGGTCCCTGGCAGGGCCTGATGAAGCGGATGCTGCTGGGGGAGTGCAACCCCGCCGTACACGGCTACCGGCCCTGGCACACGGTCGACGTTCGCGACACTGCGGCAGTCCAGATCGCCATCCTCGAAAGCGTCATGGTCGGCAACGGCGATCGCTACATCGCCTACAACGCCGAGAGGATCGACGTCGAGGAAGTGTGCGCGCGTATCGACCGGCTGTTGCCCGAACTCGGCTACGCGACACCCGACCTGACGGAAGACCTGGACGAAGCGGGGCTGGCCCGGAGACGAGAACGCAGGGCCGTCTATTTCGGCACCGACCTGCGCAACGACCGGACGCGCGAACTGTTCGGCATCGACTACAGGGACTTGAACGACTCGCTTCGAGATATGGCGGAGTCACTGATCAGCGTGGGCGGCGTCGAGCCGGTCCTGCGTCCCGGGTTCTCCCTGAACAGGCCATAACTCGGCCGTCGCGATCAATCCCTCCGAAACGGCGCCGGTTCCGACATGCACTGCGACCCATGCATTCCGGGCGACTGGCGGCCGGAAGAGCGTGCAACGCTTGTATACCTCGTGCGGGGCGACCTGGTGCTCCTGATACGCAAGTTGCGCGGGCACGGCGCCGGGAAGATCAATGCGCCCGGTGGTCGGATCGAGGCGGGCGAGTCAGTCGAAACATGCGCGATTCGGGAGGTCGACGAAGAGGTCGGAATCCGCGTCCAATCGCTTGATCTGCGCGCGCTGTTGCGCTACCACGACCCTGCGGAGCGCTTCACCATGGCGGGATTCGCCTTCATTTCATCGGACTTTCTCGGCAATCCCTCGCGCACTTGGGAAGCCGACCCCTTCTGGTGCCGCATCGACGAGATTCCATACGACGAGATGTGGGAAAACGATCGCATCTGGCTGCCGAGGGTGCTCAAGGGCGAGCGGATACGCGCGGACTTCCGGTTCTGCCGGGATCGACTGGTAGCGCACACGGTCATTCCAGACGAGAACATCCGTCAGGAACTTGCGGATTGACCGGTTGCGCGCGCGAGGCGCGCAGAAGTGACGAATTCCAGGTGACTATTGTGCAAGCGTGTGCCTTGAGTGCCGCCATTGGCCGTGAGGCCCTGAGATAACGCGTCATTGGCGTCGGGGCCGCGCTTGCGGGGTTGCATTCAGACTGATATAAGACATGCATTGAATGCATCATAGGGTATTGACTATGGCCATGCTGACCGTGCGCAACCTGCCCGACGAGGTGCATCGCGCCTTGCGTGTGCGGGCAGCTCTGCGCGGTCGCAGCACCGAGGCCGAGGTGCGCGCCATCCTGAAGGAAACGGTCCTTGCGAAAGGGCGAGTCGGGTTGGGTTCGCTGCTGACCGCAGTCGGCCAGCGCGCCGGGTTGACGGAGGAGGAGTCCGCAGGCTTTGCGTTGCGCGACGACACCCCGGGCCAGCCGGTCGAGTTTGAATGATCCTGGTCGATACCAATGTGGTTTCGGAGCCGTTGCGCGCGGTTCCGAAACCACGCGTCGCCGAATGGCTCGACGCGCAGGCGCTGGAAACGCTATACCTGTCGGCCATTACTGTCGCCGAACTGCGTTTCGGGGTTCTGTCACTGCCGGTAGGACGCCGCCGCGAACGACTGCACGAAGATCTGGAGCGGCAAGTGCTGCCAATGTTTGCGGGCCGGATATTGGCATTCGATCTGGCGGCATCGCAAGCCTACGCGGAACTGATGGCGAAGACGCGATCCGCTGGGCGATCAATCTCGGTATCCGACGGCTACATTGCGGCAACCGCAGCCGCCAACGCGATGATGGTGGCGACACGGGACACCGCTCCATTCGAGGCGGCCGGATTGAATACTGTAGATCCTTGGGCGGCGTAGGAAATGACGAGAGCTTTGGACCTGAGCCAACTGCTGGGCGATGTCGTGCGCGCCTATGGCGCGATGGATTTCGATGTCGGCGAGGAAGGCATATCTCCCAGGCGCCTTCCTGACTGGACGCGCCCGCAGTTGCCGGGGCCGGTGGATGTCGTGGCGCGCATGGCTTCGGGCGTGCGGCTGCAATTCAGCACCGACACGAGGCGACTGGGGCTATCGTTTCTGGCAACGACCAGGCATACGGCCGACCGCCCGCGAAGGCCCGTCACTTTCAATCTGGAGACGGGTGGCCGGATCCACTCCGCGGAATCGAATCTCGGCAACGACATCATCCTCGGTTCCCGGACGCCGGGCGATTTTGAATTCGTTCCCGGCGAACCGGACACCATCTGGTTCACCGACCTCGATGGCGCATCCAGCGACTGCGAGCTCTGGCTACCGCACAACGCCTCCGTCGAGTTGCGCACGCTTATCGTCGACGACGGAGCAAAGCTGGCGCCAATGACCGCCGATGGCCGCGCAAGGTGGATCCACTACGGCAGTTCCATCAGCCAGTGCGGGGAAGCAGAAGAACCCGCATACATCTGGCCCGCGGTGGCGGCGCGCCGGGCGAACGTCGCAATGCAGAATCTCGGACTCTCCGGTCAATGCCACCTGGACCAGTTCATTGCCCGCACCATCCGCGACGCCGACGCCGACATCGTCAGCATCAAGACCGGCATCAACATCGTCAATGCGGACTCCATGCGGGAGCGGGTTTTCGTGCCCGCCCTGCACGGCTTCCTCGATACGGTCCGCGAAGGCAAGCCCGAGACGCCCATCATCGCGGTTTCCCCCATCTTCTGCCCCGGTGCCGAGACGCGCCCCGGACCGATGATGCGCCATGCATCCACCGGAAAATTCGACGCCATCAAGGGACATGACGAGATCCGAAACGGCAGCATGTCGCTTCGGCGCGTCCGGGAGATCATCGCCGAAGTGGTCGATACGCGACGAAGGTCGGGTGACGAGCACCTCTACTACCTCGACGGACTCACGCTGTTCGGCACCGATGACGCCGAGGACCTGCCGGACGACCTGCATCCGAACGCGGCCGGCTACATACGCATCGGCGAACGGTTCGCGCCAACCCTCGAGCGATGGGCAGAGCTCGCCGGCCGTTGAAGAACCTGCCTGGCGTTTGCTGGCTGTTCCTGCTCGCCGCGGCGCTTGCCCCAGCTACGGAAGAGAACCCCCTCGAGTTTCGTCACGGCATTTCCCTCATCCACGAACTGAAGTATCCAGCGGATTTCAGGGGTTTCGACTACATGAACCCCGATGCGCCGAAGGGGGGCGTGCTGCGGCTCTCCACCAACGCCTCGATCCGGAACTTCTCCGATGTCTGGGACGAGGACGTGGTCCCCGCGCCGGGCATGAACCGCACCTACGATTACCTCCTGCACCGCGCCGGCGACGAGTTGGGCAGCTTCTACGGACACCTGGCGCAAGGCATGGCGCTCTCTGCCGACGATGGTTCGCTGCACGTTCGACTGCATCCCGACGCCCGCTGGCACGATGGCGCGCCAATCACGCCGCAGGACGTGAAGTTCACGTTCGATCACGTGCTCGGCACAGTCCAGGGCAAGCTCTACATGGGCTGGCTCTCGGCGGTGGAGACCACCGGCCCCCGCGGGGTCGCCTTTCACCACAAGCACAGGTTTGGCACCACCGACCTGCAGTGGCTCACCTACGTAAGCATACTTCCCGCACATTTCTGGGAGGGCCGGAATCCGGCTGCCACGACCTCCATCCCACCGCTCGGGAGTGGGCCCTATCGCGTGGCCGGCCACGATCGATCCCATGTGCGGTACGAACGCGTGCGGGACTACTGGGGACGCCACCTCCCCGTCAAGCTGGGCCGGCACAACTTCGACGAGATCCGCTACGACCTGTACCGGGACAACATGATCGCGCGCGAGGCATTCCGGAAGGGACTATTCGACTTTCGGCTTGAAGAGGACATCCGGCACTGGATGTCGTATGACACCGACGAACGACTCAGCAGGGACATTCTCCGCTGGCGGCTCTTAAGCGGGGCACAACGGGCCATCACGCTCAACACGCGCAGGTCCCACCTCTCGGATACTCGCGTGCGGGAAGCCCTGACTCTGGCGTTGGACTTCGACTGGCAGAACCGGGTGTATCACCACGGCCTGTACGAACGCGCGGAAAGCTATTTCGCCAATTCGCGATTCGCCGCACGAGGCGTCCCGACCGGTCTGGAACTGGAGATATTGCAACGCTTCCGGGGACAGGTTCCGGAGCGGGTATTCACCGATGTTTTTGAACTGCCGAGTTCCGGCGGCACTGGAGGCAATCGATCCGCGCTGCGGCGCGCGCGGCAACTTCTCCGAGCCGCGGGGTGGCGAACGGCCGACGGTGCGCTGGTGGATGGCGAGGGCAAGCCTTTCATGCTGCGGCTGCTCGTCCGGAGCCCCGCCGACGAGCGCATGTTGCTGCCCTATGTCGACTCGCTCCGGCGATTGGGGATAGACGCGCGTATCCGTGTCGCCGACGACGCGCTTTTTTTCAACCTGACGGCCAAGCGGGAGTTCGACGCCGTGTTGCGGGAACACGGGTTCGTATCGCCGCCCACGAGGCAGCTCCGGAACTACTTCGTCTCCCACGGCGCAGGAGAGTCCGTGAGCGGCAACCTGGCGGGGATCAGCGATCCGGTGGTGGACACGTTGATCGAACGCGCGGAAAGCGCCGAGACGCTCGCCGCGATCACGGACGCCTGCCGGGCCCTTGATCGAGTGCTGCTGTGGCGCTTCTACAACATCCTGCTTGAGACCATGCACGAGCCGCGCATCGCGTATTGGGACAAGTTCGGACGGCCCGAACACGAAGACAGCGCCGTCTACGGTCCACCACAGCACGACGCATGGTGGTACGACACCGAGAAGGCGCGACAGCTCACCGGAGCCGCGAGATAACCTGTCGGTCTTCACCATGACGAACCACAATGCTGATAAGGTTCGCAGCCACGAGCGGAGCTCAAGCCCCTACGGCACCATGAGGGAGAATCATGCCAATAGATCCTGACGCGGTCGGTGCCAGCGGTGGGCCGGTGTCGCGCAGCTGGACCTCGAAGGACGCGCTTCTCTATGCGGTCGGTATCGGCGCCGGCGTCGACGAACTTTCCTTTACCACGGAGAACACGACGGACACGCCGCAGCGGGTATTCCCGACTTTCGCGGTCATCATCGGCGGCGGCGGCGCGCCCCTCGGGGCGGTGGGAAGCTTCAATCCGGCCTTGATGGTGCATGGCGAACAGGGCATCGAGCTGTTCGACGAGATTCCACCCGAGGGAGAACTGGAAAGCCGGGGGCGTATCGCCGCCATCTGGGACAAGCGCAATGCCGCCGTGATCGAGACGGAATCCGAGGCGGTCAACGCAGCGACCGGAAAACCGCTGCTCAGGACGCGCTCGAGCCTGTTCTGCCGCGGCGAAGGCGGTTGGGGCGGCGACCGCGGGCCTTCCGGCAGAACCGCGTTTCCCGATTCCGAGCCGACCCACCAGGTCACCTACCGGACCCGCGAAGACCAGGCATTGACCTACCGGCTGTCGGGCGATCACAACCCGCTACATACCGACCCGTCGTTCGCGGCGTTGGGAGGCTTCGACAGACCAATACTGCACGGTTTGTGCACTTACGGTTTCACCGGGCGCGCGCTGCTGCACTCGCTCTGCGGCGGCGACCCGGCCAGGTTCCGGTCCATGAACGCACGGTTTTCGAGGCCGGTAGTCCCCGGCGATACCCTGACGGCATGCATGTGGGCCGACGCCGGAAAGGCGCTGTTTCGAACCGCGAACCAGCATGGCGACATCGTCATCGACCAGGGAGTCTGTACATACGACTGAGGCGTCGAAGGCGGCGCGCCACTGATAACAGGGAAGGAGTTCCAACCATGGTCAAGACCATCGCAGGCATCGGTGTGACGGCAATCGTGCTGTTCATATTCGGGTTCCTCTACTGGGGAATCAGCCCACTCCCATACACCGCGTTGAATTCAGCCGCCGACCAGGAGGCTGCGCTGGCGGACATCAAGCGTCACTTTCCCGACACCGGCGCCTACATGGTCCCGGCGCCCGCCAACATGGAGCTACTCGCCAAGGGCTCTCAAGCCGTGGTCTACGTGGATCACGAAGTGCCCGCCTCGCGGCCCGACCCGCAAGCCATGGCACTGGGCTTCGTACACAACATCCTCATGGCGCTCGCGGTGTTTCTGCTGCTGCGGCGCCAGGAAGGCATGTCACAGCATTTAGGGACCGGCGCGCTGGTCGGTCTGGCCGCCGTTGTCGTCATCGAGGGTAGCGATGCCCTGTGGTGGCTCTATCCGCTGTCCTGGAAGATTCACAGCGTCGTCTACCACTTCCTCTGTTTCGTCCTGGCCGCCGCGTTGCTGGGCAAGTTCATGTCGGCAAGGCGGGAATAGCGCAGCAGGAGCTTTCGCCGTGAACAAGACACTGTCTTGCCTGGCGGCAGGCCTGCTCTTCCTTTCGGCAGCCGCCGCCGATGCGGAAGACCTCACGGCGGAAGAACTGGTTTCCGGCGCCCTGGACCTGATGCGGGGCGCCACTTCCTACGTCGAGTTCACGATGAAGATCAAGCGCCCCGACTGGGAGCGTTCGACATCCATCGTCTCCTGGAGCCAGGGCCGGGAAGACACGCTGATTCGTTTCACAGCGCCCGCCAAGGACGCCGGCAACGCATTGCTGAAGGTCGGCGACAACATGTGGACGTACACGCCCAGGCTGAACCGCACGATCCGGCTGCCGTTCAGCATGCGCGCGCAAAGCTGGGGCGGCTCCGACTTTTCCTACAACGACCTGTCCCGCAGCGACCAGGTGCTGCGCCACTACGATCTCGCCATCGTCGACAGCAAGCAGGACGGCGAACACGCGATCTACACCATCGAAGCGGTGCCGCACGAGAACGCGCCGGTGGTCTGGGGCAAGGAGATCTGGGTGCTGCGCGACGACTACGTGATGCTGGAACAGGTGTTCTACGACCAGTTGCAGGTGGCGTTGAAACGCATGACCACGCTCGAGATCGGCTCCATGGGAGGGCGGACCCTGGCCACGCGGATGCGGATGGAACGCCTCGACGAGCCGGACCACTGGACCGAAGTCATTACCGACTCGGCCGAGTTCGACATCGACTTGCCCGAACGCATGTTTACCCTCTTCACGCTGAAAGAGGCAACCTAGATCATCACATCCTTTCAAACACGAATGTCTCCCAACGTTACATACTCGCTGAGATCGGGCACCACCTGATGACCGCTTCCGCCAATGCCACCCGGGGACTGTTCGCGGTTGTCGCGTGGCGGAACCTCTGGCGCAATCCACGCCGTACATGGCTCACGGCCGGCGGCATCGCCTTCGCAACGGCGCTGGTCGTGTTCTCCACATCGATCCAGGTCGGCAGCTACGACGGCATGATCGATACGGCGACCCGCCTCGTCAGCAGCCACATACAGGTGCAGCATCCGGAGTTTCACGACGACCCGCGCATGCGGTACACGGTTGCCGATGGCGTCGCACTGACCGAACGCGTGTCACGCCTGCCCGGCGTGGCTGGCGCCGCGCCGCGCGCCGAGGCGTTCGCCCTGCTTTCCACGGAGGAGCGCAGTTTCGGCGGCCTGGTGCTGGGCGTCGATCCCGAGCGCGAGCGCCAGGTTTCCGACCTTCCCAAGACACTGTCGCGGGGCGAGTACCTCCCGGGTCCGGACGATGCTTTCATCGGCGCCGCACTTGCCCGCAACCTCGATATCTCGCTGGGCGATGAACTTCTCGTGCTCGGTACGGGCAAGGAGGGCAGCGTTGGTGCCCTCGCCCTCAGGGTGGGCGGTATATTCGAGACGGGTCACGAGGACACCGACCGCTCGCTCATTCTCGTGCCCCTCACAACCCTTCAGGAGGGATTCGATCTCGGCGACGAAGTGCACCGGATCCTGGTTGCGGCGGATTCGATCAGCGCTATCGACGATGTGGCGCGGAGCATCGAGCTGACACTCGACGAGGGCTACCGCACGCTCAAGTGGAACGAACTGATGCCGGAGATCGAGCAGGGCATTCAGATCGACTGGGTGAGCGCGCAGTTGATGTACTGGCTGCTCCTGATCCTGGTGGCCTTTGCCATCGTCAACACTTTCATGATGACCGTCTTCGAGCGCACCCGGGAATTCGGCATGCTGCTGGCCATCGGCATGCGCCCCGCTTCGATCATGGGCATGCTGCAGGTCGAGGCGGTCGCGATGTGGGCCATTGGCGCGAGCATTGGCCTCGCCATAGCCCTCAGCGTGATCGGCTGGCTCAGCCAGACAGGTATCGCATTCGGCGAGATCGCAGAGGGAATGGATGAGATCTCGGCCAACTACTTCATCCCCGAGCGGATGTACCCGGGGTTTTCGCTCGAGTCCATAGCCATGTCTCCGGCGGTGCTGGGTCTCGCCACCCTGGGGGCAGCGTTCGGTACGTCGCTGAGACTGCGCAGGATTCGACCCGTAGATGCGCTGAGGACAGAGGATTAGTGAAACTCACGCTCCTCGTACAACTCAGTTGGCGCAACCTGTGGCGCCACCGGCGTCGCACCGTCATCCTGCTCACGACGATCTGTGTTGCCGTCGGCTCGGTCCTGGTCCTCAATGCGCTGCTGCGCGGCATGCAGATGAGCATGGTCGAGACCGCCATAGACAACCTCAACGGCCACTTCAAGGTGCTCGCACCAGGCTATCTCGACGATCCAGGCATCACCAAGAGTTTCGAACTGGAACCATCCGGGATTCCCGGACTGTCGGCCGAAGGCATCAGGGGCTGGGCACCCCGCGTACGGGTGCCCGCGGTAATCAGGAGCGAGCGGGAAACCAGGGGCGTGCAGTTCGTCGGCATCGTCCCGGGCAGCGAGGACATTTCCTTCCTCGGTGATGTCGACGTCGATGGGGAATACCTGTCGGGCCCGGATGACAGGCGCATACTCCTCGGTCACGCACTCGCCGAACAGCTGGAAACCGGGGTCGGTCGCCGCGTCGTCCTGATCACCCAAGGGGCCGATGGTGGCAACCGGGAATCCGGCTACCGCGTCGCGGGCGTCTACGATGCCGTCGGCACGGGCATCGAGAAGGCGTTCGTGTTCACCGGCCTCGCGACCGTGCAGGACCTGCTCTCCGTCGACGCCGTGACCGAGGTGTCGGTGCGATTGACGGAAGAGGCTCGGGGGCCGTCCGTATTGGGCGACCTGACGAACACATTCGACGGGCTGGACGTCAGGACGTGGCAGGATCTCGAGCCGCAAGCCGCGATGATGCACGAGATGGCCGACGCGACCGTCTCCATCTGGTTCCTCATTGTCATGGGCGCGCTCATATTCGGCCTCGTCAACACGCTTGTCACCGCGGTGATGGAGCGGATTCGGGAACTGGGCATGCTTCGTGCCATCGGCATGCGGCGGGGCGCCGTGATTGCCCAGGTGGTGATCGAGTCGATGATCACCATGGTGATCGGCATCTCGACAGGTGTGGTGCTGGGACTTCTTGGCTTTGCGTGGCTCGCCGAAGGTATCGACCTTTCGGCGTTTGCCGAAGGCCTGGAGCTGACTGGCCTCAGGCCTGAACTGGTTCCCCAGCTATGGGCGCAGGATGTCTTCCTGGTGGTGGTTCTGAGCCTGGTGCTGGGCTTCCTCGCCAGCATCTATCCGGCACATCGCGCCGTCAGGGTCCAGCCGCTGGACGCGATGCGGCGCTAGCAGACTCAAAGGTACGGAGAATTCCATGTCCGATCTGGTTGTCGAATGCCGACGCGTCACAAGAGTGTACGGCGACGATGGAGTGGCGGTACGCGCTTTGCAGGGCGTGGACTTCCGCGTCGCAAAGGGCGAGTGGGCAGCATTGGCGGGCCCGTCCGGGTCGGGCAAGTCAACGCTCCTGCACCTCGTCGGCGGCCTCGACCGACCGACGGATGGCACCGTCGTGGTCGACGGCGAGCAACTCAACGACCTTTCGGAGTCGCAGTTGTCCGACCTGCGGTTGCGCAAGGTGGGTTTCGTCTTCCAGGCCTACAACCTGGTCCCTGTACTGTCCGCCGTGGAAAATGTCGAGTTCATCATGCAACTGCAAGGCGTGGAACCCGCACAACGGCGCGAACGCGCCCTTTCCGTGCTCGACCAACTGGGCCTCAGCGACATCGGCGAACGGCGTCCCGGCGAACTTTCCGGTGGTCAGCAGCAACGGGTGGCCGTGGCGCGCGCCATCGTGACGGAGCCTGTCCTGCTACTTGCGGACGAACCGAGCGCCAACCTGGATTCCGCCACGACGCTGGAACTGCTTGCGCTCCTGCGCGCCATAAACGAGGAGCGGGGCGTCACCATCGTGACGGCCACCCACGACCCCATCGTGATGGGCCATGCCAGTCGGCGGGTCCTGCTGCGGGACGGCCGAATCGAGAGCGACGAGGTGATGTCGTCGCCGGCCTGGCACGCTTGAACCACGTCATCCTCTGGACATTGATCGTCACCGGAATCCTCGCCGGGATTGAAGCGCGTGCCGAGTCCGATCTCAGCGCCCGGTTCAAGTGGTTCTCCTCCGCCGCCGCGTTGCCTTCGGCCGACGTGCTCCGCAGCGAGAGAGGGACACCGGCCTACAATCACAACGCCGACCTGCGCGTGTTGATGCGTGGCAGCGCCGGCAGACTGCGTTTTGCCGCCGACTATTCCGCCACCTGGGTCGCGGGAGACTCGTTCGCGTTCGGTGACTCCGCGCACCTCGACGAACGTCCAACGGAAGACGCCACCCGGTTGATGAACCTGACGCGAACGATTGACGAGGGATCGAGTCACCTCTTCGTCCACCGTTTCGACCGGCTGGCCGTCGAATACCGCAACCCGCGCCTCGCGATCACGGTGGGGCGCCAGGCGGTCAGCTGGGGCAGCGGACATGTCTTCCAGCCCATGGATCTGTTCAACCCCTTTGCGCCGACGGCAGTGGACCGGGACTACAAGCCGGGAGACGACATCGTGCTCATCGAACGCGCATTTGCGACGAGCGGCCTGCAACTGCTCCATGTCGCCCGCCGAGACGCCGGCGAACAGGCCGGCAGCGACAGCTACGCTGCCATGTGGCACGGGTTCCTGGGGGCCGCCGAAGTGGAAGTCATGGCAGCGCGCCACTACCGCGACGACCTGCTTGGAATGACACTCAAGCTCCCCCTGGGACTCGCGATACTGCGCACCGACATCGTCGGCGCACGGCTTGACCACGATGGCGGCGGGCGTATATCCGGCATCGTCAACCTCGACCTCGCCTTCCAGCTGTTTCAGCGAACAGGACTCGCTTTCGCCGAGTATTTCCACAACGACTTTGGCGTCGACACCTTGATGACAGAGCTTCCCGCACCACTGGGCGATCGCCTGGCCAGAGGGGAACTGTTTAACGTCATGCGCGACTACCTTGCCGCCGGCGCCACCTACCAATGGCACCCGCTGTGGTCGCAAAGCCTGGTCTGGATCGGCAATCTCAATGACGGATCGAGCCTGGTGCAGACATCGCTGACATACGACCCTTCCGACTCTTCGCGCCTGCAGGCCGGATTCGTGGCGGCGCTCGGCAATGAGGGGAGCGAGTTCGGGGGCCGCCGGATCGACGAGGGGGTCACCACCGGCGGAGGCACCCGCGCGTTCGTGCGCATGCTGTATTTCTGGTAGTCGGTGGTGACCTTCTAACGCGTCTCGCCGTCGAGTGCCGCCAACCGTTCGACTGCCAGTTCATTGACGATCTTCTCGTAGGCGTCCCTCGGCGGCAATTCGATCGCACGCTCAAGCAGGTCCCGCGCACGCTCGCGACCCTTCCTTCGCTCCAGCAGCATGAGGCCCCATGCGTATTCGACCAGCACCACGTTCCTTTCGGGCGCAAGCGCCATGGCCCGCTCGAAGTGTGCATGTGCGGCGTTCCTGTTCGCCCCGAGCAACGCGCGGGCCATCATCCCTCCTCGGCCGATCGCTTCCGCATGCCAGGAAGCGAGGCTCAGGTGCGCTCCGAAATGATCCGGGTCCAATTCGAGCGCCCGTTCGATGGACGCCCGCACCTGCTTCGGATATCCCTCCTGCAATGCCTTCATCGGGCTGAACAACTGGGAGTAGCGGCCCACGGCGTGGGCTGACTGGAGGTGCGCCTCGGCGCTCTCGGCATCCAGTTCGATGGCCTTGTCCGCGGCGCGCATGGCGCGCTGGAGCAATGGCTCCCTCTCCTCCTCTTCCGCAGCGTAGTGGGCGTATATCGCCAGCGCTTCCGCCGCGAGCGCATTTCCCGCAACGGTTCCGAGCGCCTCGCCGAGTTCCGCCGCTTCCGTGAACGCTCCTTCCGCGTAGGCGGCGTGCGCCGCCTTGATCGAATCCGCCCCCCAGGCGCTCACCGACAGGCACGTGACCAAGGCGGTCAGGCAAGCCAGACGCGTGGCCTTGTTCATGGAATCCCCCTCGGCGTGAACAAGAGACGAAAGTCGCACTCTAGCAGCCTGCGACGTAGAACGGCACGCAGTGCCGTCCAAGTCCAAGGCGGAGAGTGCGGGACGGGTGGGATGAGTGAGACAGTGGACCTACGATGCTGCGCCGTAGAACCCAAATCTACGGGTATCCGCGGCACTACCATGGAACAGACGTGTCCGCGGAGCGCCAGCGACCGGGGACGTT
>JAPOYI010000150.1 GCA_026706665.1 Gammaproteobacteria bacterium
CCTCAAGCCACTTGACCTGGCAGCTCAGCGAAACACACTTCCGCCACGGGCTGCTCAGGCAACTCATGCGCCCTGCGGAACAGGCCCCCGCCCAATCACTACTGGAGTGCGCGATCGCCTACGTCGGGTACCGGTTGGCCAACCTGAGGGACGTTCCCGAGCAGGAACAGGCCGACCTCGTCGATGACGCCGTGGAGCGACTGGAGGCCCTCGTCAGCGACGACCCGGAGTACGCCGAAGCGCACGCGTTGCTCGGAGCGCTCTACGGGTTGCAGATCGGGCGGGACGCGTCCAGAGGTGTCGTGCTGGGCGTGCGCGCCTCGCGAGCTCTTGATCGCGCCGAGGCGGCGGCGCCCGACAACCCTCGCGTCGCGCTCCTGCAAGGCATCAGCGCATTCCATAGGCCGGCCAGGTTCGGCGGTGGCCTCGACAGAGCTGAGCGGCTGCTGCGTCGTAGCCTCGATCTCTTCTCGCACGAGCCGCCGGACCAACCGTGGCCCAACTGGGGACGGTTCGACGCCCATGTCTGGCTTGGCCAGACACTCGCCCGACAGAACGACCCCTCGGGTGCCCGCACGGAGTACGATGCGGCTCTGCTACTGGCACCCGATTCCGGGTGGGTGAAGTTCGTGCTGCTGCCGGCTCTGAATGGCGCCGGTCGACCCTAGGGGGCAGACGTGGCCCATGCTATCGATCCGTCAGGTCCCGGCAAGCGCTACCGCATCTGGCTGGTCGCGGCCGGCTGGGTTACGGCTGCCCTGACCGAGGCAGTGGCGCTGGATGCGTCGGAGGCGGTGCCGTTCGAGTCCGGGTTCCCTGCGTCGGTCCTCAGCCATGCGGTGCTGGGCATCCTCGTCTGGCAGGTGTGGCGCGCGCATGCCCACCTCGAGCTCTGGAAGCGCCGCCCCCTCCATGCGGTGTCCGTTCATGCCGCCGTCGGGGTCGGAGCGCTCGCGATCTGGGGCGCGGCCGAGGCGACCTTCATGCGTCTCCGGTACGGGGAGAACTTCTGGCAACTCGTGTATGCCGATAGCTGGGCGCTGCAACTGCTCAGCACGGTGCCCCTGTATGCCGCTGCCGTCGGACTCGGCGTCATCGTCGAGAGCTTCGACCGAGAGCAGCGCCGCCGGCAACGCGAAGCCGAGCTTGAGCTCCTGGCCCGGGACGCGGAGCTGACCGCCATCAAGTCACAATTGCAGCCGCACTTCCTGCTCAACTCGCTCAACTCGATCCTGGCGCTCGTCGAGCACGACTCGACGAAGGCGAGGGCGATGCTCGAACGGTTGGCCTCGCTTCTGCAGTCCGTGTTCGATCGTCTCGACGAACCGCTGGTTCTTCTGCACAGCGAACTGGACACCATTCGCGACTACTTGAAGATCGAGCAAGTCCGATTCGCGGACCGGCTGCGATTCACGATCGAGGCACACGGCGCAACGGAGCAGGTAACGGTGCCCCCGTTCCTGCTGCAGCCACTCGTGGAGAACGCAGTCAAACATGGTATTCAGCCGTACACACGGCAAGGCGAGGTGCGCGTCACAGCGCGTCGCCAGGGCGCCCGCGTCCACGTCGCCGTATCCGACACCGGAAGCGGTCCGAATGCCTCGCACGGTACGAGCGGCAGAGGCATCGACCTGACTCGACGGCGACTCCGTGCAACATACGGCGACAACGGGGCCTTGCTGAGCATGACCCACGAAGAGAGCGGAGGCTTCACGGTGGGTCTGGACCTCCCGACAGACCCGGAGCTGGCGGGTGGTTTCTCTTCACCTGGTACCCATGCCTCCTGACCGCATCCGCCTGATCGTGGCCGACGACGAGGCACTCGCACGAGAGATCGTACGGGACTACGCTGCCCGATGTGGCGACGTGAGCATCGTGCACGAGTGCATTAGCGTGACGACCTTGGCCGCTGCACTCGAACACGGGGGAGCGAACGCTGCCATGCTCGACATTCGAATGCCGGGAGGGGACTTGTTCGACGTCCTTGACGACATTGCGCAACGGCAACCGCTGCCCGCCCTCGTCTTTGCGACGGCGTATGACCGCTACGCCGTGCGCGCGTTCGAGCTGAACGCCGTCGATTATCTGGTGAAGCCCTTCACGCAATCCCGATTCGCGGAAACGGTCGAGCGACTGCGGGAATACCAACGGCGCGGCACGCCCCCCGATGGCGTCCCGCGCCTTCTGCGCGATCTTGGACGCCGCCCTGACCGGCTGCTCGTGCCTGAGGGACGCCGCATCGTGCCGGTCGCCGTCTCGGCCATCGGCTGGATACAGGCGGAAGGGGACTACGCCCGGATTCACGCCGTCGACAAGAGTTACCTCGTGTACCGCACGCTCAACGAACTGGAAGCGCGGTTGGATCCAGCCGAGTTCCTCCGCGTACATCGCTCCGCCATCGTGCGGCTCGATCAGATTCTGGAAGTAGAGCCTGCCGGGAGCGGCCGTTATCGTGTGACTCTGAAGAGGGGTGGAGCCCTGACCGTCAGCCGTGGTCGTGCCCAGGCCCTCAAGCAGCTCATCCTGTGACACAGGAGAGCAACGTCCCGACCGGATGGGAAGGCTGGCGCCTCCGCCAGCCCGCCGCCGACTATCGACTCACCGCGTCCGGCTAGCCCCGCCGAACCCGTCGCAGGCTCCGTATTCGGCCCCAACCCCCACCGGCCCAGGAGCTCGCGCCGCGGCACGCACTCCGTTGGCGTTCTGCGGCGCAAGCTCCTAGAATGTCGACGGGTACGCGTTCAGGGAGGGGTCACATGCGCAGTCGAGTAGCGACCGGTGTGGGGGTGCTTGCGGTCGTGTGCCTGGCGCCGATCGCGGCGGCACAGACCGACGACATTTCGCGGACGCCGAGCGGTCGTCCGGACCTGTCCGGCACCTACGACGCCCGGACGCTGACGCCGATGCAACGTCCGACCGAGCT
>JAPOYI010000116.1 GCA_026706665.1 Gammaproteobacteria bacterium
GCCTCCAGCGCAACCCGCTTCTTGAAATCCGCCGTGAAACGGCGCCTTTTCCTGGTCATCACAGTGTCTCCTCTCGGCACCGGAGTACACCTTAGCGACCTGTCCAAAAAGTGGGACCACCTCAACCGCGCCACCCCGCACCGCCCAATCCACAAGCCCGGGAGAACCCGAACCCAATGACTTAATCGCTAAAATGAGAACTGCTGGTTACGTTCTGGTTTCCTTGACACCAAATAGTGGATTGCGGTATCCGATAGAATGTTCGACGGATTTCGTTGCTTGGAACGGGGGGTTAGCTGGAGTGAGAAGAGATGGAACTTCTGGCCCGAAGAGTTCTTGCGACGGTGGAGGAATCGCTCGTCGCATTGTGCGGGTGTCTAGACATTTCTGGCGGTGGCGGGGATGAGGAAGAGGATGAGCGCAGTTGTCGTCCATGCATCCCACCGGTCGGCACAATGATGTACGTATTCCACGAGCGGCATTACCGGCAACCCGGTACTCCGGGACGCAATCATGGAGTGCCAGGCAATATTCACTACCACCACTACGAGGTGACTCAGCGACCGCCCGACGTGCCGGAACCATGTAAGTGCCACGCTACCCCTCGGGGCGCCTCTGCAGAGAGAATCCCTGGAGACATTCCCTATAGGACACCCGGTGGAGGCGGTTTGGAATGAAGCGACACGGTCATCTGTTCCAATAATTGGGCTTATGGTCCGCCGAGCGAGTCAACGGCATGGCGATTGCCAGTCGGAAACCGCTGACTCTGTTCAATACCTATTTGTTCCACCATAAACGAGGCGGAGCGTGATCAGAACTCAATCGAGTGTGAACCAATGTCAGAGTTAGTTGAAAGCCGGCATGATGCCTACGTGGTCTGCTACGATTTAATTGGTGGAGGATCTACTGACTATGACAAAGCAGACAATATTTTGAAAAACGTGTTCGGGAGCGATGTGCGGGAAGTGAGCACAGTGTGGATCATAAACACAGCGTCGAGCCGCAGAGAACTGATGGATCAGATTGTGTGTGCGTTTCGGAATGGTCGACTCCGAGCTAAGGAAGTCATTCTGTTTGTTGAACGCGTAGCCGGAAGTGGTCTGATAGAGAGAGCGGAACTTGGGTTCCACGACACGCAATACCCAGCGGGGAGCTAAATAAGCGAATCGCTATGGATTGTTCGCCTCGTCATCACGGAGGGCGGATGAACCCAATAATGATTACCGGGTGTATCTGAGCTGGAACACATTGGCCTCCCGGGATCCGCAACTGATCCGGGCGTGTCCCTCGACGTGAGCGAAGCCTCGAGAGCAGGCCCACCGGATTTGTTCGGGAGTGCGATCCGCAAGAGCCCAACAAGAACCCGCACCTTACGGTGCGGGCTGCGAGGGTCAACTCGACGAAACGGTGAGTGCTACAGGTTGTAGTTCACCTGCACGCCGAACGTTCTCGGATGATGCCAGCCGACATATCCGCCATCTCCGATGTTGGACGGGGCCGGGTGATCGAAGATGTTCTCGATGTAGCCGCCGAACTGGTAGTTGTCGCGGCTCAGCAGGAGCTTCAGGCCAATGGTCTCCCAGGTGGGAGTCGGCCGCTTGTTGGCGATTGTCCGGAACACCTTGGGGCCGCGGATGACGACGTCCGAACGCAACAGGGCATCGTAGCCCATCAATTCGAAGTCATAGGACAGCGAGCCGAAGATGCCGTACAGCGGCGTACCGCGCATGCGGTGGCCTGGCGGATAAGTGGCCCAGCCCGGCACGGTCGTTCGCACGCCCGGGGTGTTCCCCGGACGAATCTCAACTTCGTTTTCCGCTTTCGGGACATATTCGCCGGTCAACTGGAAGCTCAACGAGTCGGTCAGTTGGCCCCGCGCCTCGAACTCGAAACCGGCGGTCTGGACTGCGCCGGCGTTGAGCAGGCCGGGTATGGAGTCGATCTTGGACACGACCGCCCCGGTGGCGGGGTCCTTGAGCTCATCGAACCTGGCGTCGGTGAAGATCAGCGCGTCTGTCCAGTCCATCAGGTACGCGTTGGCCGTGAAGCTGATCCGCCCGTCCAGGACGTCCGCCTTGATACCGAGCTCGTAGGTGTCCATCCGGTCGCCTCCCGCGCTCAGGTAGCGCTGGGCGAGGTGATACAGGTCCTCGGCGCCGGGTATGCCGCGCTGGCGCAGCTCGTCGAACTCGACGACGCGCTGCCCCATCCGGTGGTTCAGGGAGCCGGCGCGGAAACCGCTCGCCCACATGGCGTAGACCATGACATCGTCCGTGGGTCGCCATTTGACGGTGAACTTGGGCGCGTCGGCCTTGTCGGTGGAGTACACGTTGACTGAGTTCGCGTCGGCTCGCGACACCCATACACCCGTCGGGCCGATATCCACACCGGTCTCGATTTCGGCGTACCGTATTCCGGCGAGGAACTCCAACGAATCGGTCAGACGGTAGCTCACCTCGCCGAAGACGGCCTGCTCTACACGGGACCGATAGGATATCCCGTCGGGACGGCCGGGACCCTTGTTCAGTTCCCGTATGATCGCCTGCTGATGCTGGATCGACACGGCGGGGTCGAACGCGAGCGCCCATCTGCCGCACTCAATGTCCGGGGCCTTGTAGGTGACGTGGTCCGGGCAATTCCCCGCGCCGTAATGGTCGTCGGTGGGCGCGATGACGGTGTCCGCGGCGTAGACACCGATGGCCCACTGCAGACGGCGGTCCCAGTTGGAGACCAGGCGGATTTCCTGGGAAGCGCGGTCGGTCGCCTGCCAGACCCACGTGCCGACTTCGTTGTGCAACGCGTGGGGCGCGCAGCCTACGATTTCTGCGCAGATTCTATCGATCTCCCGGTCGAGACCCTGATCCACGACAAAGCGTGGTGCTCGCTCGCCCGTCCACCTGATCTGGTGGTCGTAGACCGACGTGGTCGCGGTCAGGTCCGCCCACGGACCCTCCCATTCGAGGCTCAGGTTGTAGATCCAGGTCTTGGACGCTCCGCCGCTGAAAGCGTTCGGGGCCGCGAGGTGCGTCTGGTAAAGACTGTCTCCTCCCTCGTTCCACTTTGCGGTCTTCCCGTCGTAGGCGCCGTTGGAGCCGGTTTCGCAATCCTCGGGGTTCATGTACCGCGGGATCTGAGGGTTCCGCTCCCGATCGCCTTGTGAGAGCGTCGGAGTCACGGGACGATGGTCCCGGAAGCAGTGGAAGGTGATGCCGGGTCCGCCGACATCGCTTCCGACGTAATAGGCCAGCGCGTTGATCGAGACAGAGTCGCCGGGATACCACGCGATCTGCGCGCGGAAGCCCCCGTCGTCGATATAGTCGACATCCTCCTCGATGACTTGCAGGCCTCCCGTCACGCGGTCGATGAGCCCCGCCCTGTGGCGCGAGAAGCCGGTGATGCGTGCCGCCAACCGCTCCCCCAGGGGGAGATTGACCATGCCGTCGATGCGGTGTCCCGGGTCGCCGGAATACTGCATCTTGTAGGCCTTCCCGGTGAATGAGTAATCGAATCCTTCGGGGCTCGGCTTCTTTGTGATGTAGCGGATGGTTCCCGCCACCGAGCCTTCGCCGTAGAGCGTGCCCTGCGGTCCCCGGAGCACCTCGATCCGCTCCAGGTCGAAGTTCGGCGCCAGCGGAGCCCGGTAACCGTCGTAGCCCGCGATGGGCAGGTTGTCGACGTACGTCGAAACCGCACCCGTGTCGCCCCACGCCAGGGAATCGATGCCCCGAGCGTTGACCCTGTGGTACGTCTGCGTCGCTACGCCGTAGTTCAGGCCGGGTATCGACAGGTACAGCGACTGGATGTCTTCGACGCCCCGCATCTCGATCTCGACGTCCGTTATGGCCGAGATGGACATCGGCGTGTCCATCAGCATCGTGTCGCGGTACGTGGCGGTGACGATGATCTCCTCGATCTCCTCGTCTTCGGCGGCGTCCTCTTCTTCGTCGGACTGGGCGGTCGCTGGCAGGCAGAACGCCATGCCGAACGCGGCCAATGCCGCAATGGAGAGCTGTCGCCAGCTCATGGAATAGGTAGTCATTCATTCCCCCCTTTCGGTTCCAGAACAGGAACCGGCGACATTGCATCCCCTGGGGGGTGGTTGTTACACCACTCGCCGGCCAGCGGATGCCTCGCCGACGGTGCCCTCTCTTGTAACTACAGGGTTTTAGGTACACCAACGACGACACACTGTCAACGGCTGGTAGCCCTTTCAAAGGCTTGGGGAACTGTGGAAGCAGTCCGTGCTGCGCTACTTGCTGTAGCTGAACTCCAGCCCGAACGACCGCGGCGGGTTGAAGCCGGGATAGCCGCTGTCGCCGATCGCGAACGGGGCGATGGCGTCGTTGACGTTCTTGATGCAGACGCCGTACTCGTAGTTGTCGCGGTCGAGCAGGAGCTTCAGGTTCAGGAACGTGCAGGTCGGCGTCGACCGTAATGTGTCGCCCATGCAGACGGAATCGGCCAATGCGCGCGTAACTGCCCGACCACACTCAATCGATTAGTTCCGAAGGGTCTGCCGCCGCCAATCCGTGGTCTTTCGTTCGAGTTACGGCCTGGCGATCAAAGCTTGCAAATACGGCAGCGCCAAGCGTTTCGCCCTGGTAGGCGATGACGCCATCAGCGAAGTCTCCTCCCGCCTTCAGTGCGGCCACGCCAGCATCCACTACCGGTGGCTCGGTTACGACAGTGCCGACGGCAACTATGTCGCTGATGGTCTCGGCAATCTCATCGCCGCTGAAGCCGTATCCGCGCCTCAAGACCCATGACAGTTCGCAAAGCACCGGAACGGGCACCGCGATGACGGTGGCTTGCCGCAGCAGCGCCTGGGCGATTGCGGCTTGGTCGGGATCGTCCTCGACGACCGTGCGAACCAATATGTTCGTATCGGCCGTGATCTTAAGAATCGCTCGCCCAACCGGATGCAGCGATCTCGTTCAGTTCCTCGATAGAGAGGCGCGGAATTCCAGGTCTCGCCAGCTTGCCGAAGACCGACTCTATCGGCGCTCCGCGTTGGGGGCTGAGTTGCAATCGCCCATCGTTCAGCAGGTCCACTTCGAGCTTGTCGCTCGGACGGACGCCGAGATGCCTAAGCAACGATTTGCGTAGGGTGATCTGTCCCTTGGCCGTGACGGTAACGACGATTGTCATGACTGCGCTCCTGTGACCGCGTCAAGGTAAGGCATTTTTACCTTTCATTCAAATCTGACTGGAGGCGTCGGACTTCCTCCGAAAAAAAGCCCGCACCAAGCGGTGCGGGCTGTGCAACGATCAATTCGACAAGTGCCGCGTGTCTACTTGCCGTAGCTGAATTCCAGCCCGAACGACCGCGGCGGGTTGAAGCCGTGATAGCCGCTGTCGCCGATCGCGAACGGGGCGATCGCATCGTTGACGTTCTTGATGTAGACGCCGTACTCGTAGTTGTCGCGGCTGAGCAGGAGCTTCAGGTTCAGGAACGTATAGGTCGGCGTCGGCCGCAGGTTGTTCTCGGTCCTGAACACCTCCTTGCCCCTGTGATAGACGTCGCCACGCACCTTGGCGTCGTGGCCCACCAGCTCGAAGTCATACATCAGCGAGGCGAAATAGCTCAGGATCGGCGTGAAGCGGATGCGGTTGCCCGCCTGGATGCGGACGAGCTGCACCCCGCCCACAAATCGGCCCGCTTCCTGCGTCTGGGTTTCCGCGTCGGGTACCCACGCGCCGCCCGCGTGCAGGCTCAGTGCGTCGGTCAGTTGGCCCCGCACCTCGAATTCCACGCCGCGGGATGAAGCCTGGCCGACGTTGTCGGTTACGTTTTCGGTATAGGCGTCGGCTATCGGCAACGGGCTGTTCGGATCCGCGATAGCCGGGAACGATGTGGCGGTCGAGACCACCGCATTGTTCATTTCCATGTTGTACGCGTTCAGCGTGAGGTCGAGCCGTCCATCCAGGACCGTCGCCTTTACGCCGAGCTCCAGGGACTCTATGTCGTCGCCGCCGAATGTCAGCAGGTCCCTGGCCCGCTCGGCGAGTTCCGCAGCTTGGGCGTAGCCTTGCGCGGCGAGTTCCTCGTATTCGGTCACGCGGCGGGTGAGCCCGGAGTTTACGCCGCCGGCACGGAACGCGGTCGCCCACGTGCCGTAGATCATGGCGTTGTCGTTGGGCCGCCAGGTGAGGGTGACCTTCGGCGCCGCCTTTTCCTGCGTCTGCGGAACGCCGCGTTGCGTCGCCTCGGAGAGCGGTACCCACCGGCCGCTGGGGCCGCCGTATGCGGCGAACGAACTCTCGGCGTAGCGCACGCCGCCCAGGATTTCGAACTGGTCGCTCAAGCGGTAGCTCACCTCGCCGAAGAGGGCCTGCTCATCGCGCACGGTATAGCCCGCGCCACCGGTCCGCATGAGGCTCCCTTGCAGGAGGCGGTGGACCGCCCGCATCTGCTCGAGGGACATCTTCGTTGGGTCGAAACTCAGGCCGTTGCGCTGGCAGGTGATGTCGGGGTATTGGGGGCCGCCATAGATGACATTGTGCTTCGGCCCGAGTTCGCCGCAGGGCCCCCAGCTCTTTGGATCGTCCGAGTTCTGGATGTCCTGGCTGAAGGCGCCGACACTCCACTGCAACCGGCTGTCCGTGGTGGAGACCAGCCGTATTTCGGTAGCCCGGCGTTCGTTGACGTCCGAATGCGCCCGGACGGCGCTGCGGGCCCAGAAACTGCCGGGCGGGCAACCTACGATTTCGCACGCGGCATCGACGGCGGTTGGCCAGGTCGAACCCGGCCGGGTGAAACCCGATCTCGTCTCCTCGCCATAGGTGATGTCGTGCTGATAGTCACCCGTGGACAGGGTCAGGTCTGCCCAACCCAGCGACCATTCGGCGGTGAGGTTGATGATGGTCGACCACGACTCGCCGCCGTCGTTGAACTGGTTCGAGGCCATGTGCGTCCTGTAGACCTTGTCGGGGCCAGCCTTGAACAGTCCGGTCTCTCCGTCGAGCGTGCCATTGGGGCCGCTCTCGCAACCCTCCACGACGGGATAGGGCGGCACTTCAGGTTCCCGGTCATTGTCGGGGATATTGCCCGCGGGGCGCCGATCCACGTAACAGTGGTGGGCAATTCCGGGTCCGCCGATATCGGCGTAGACGTGGTAGTACGTCGCATTGATCGTCAGGTCGTCGCCGGGATAGAAGGCGAGCTGCGCCCTGATTCCCTGCTCGTCGACGTAGTCGACATCCTCGATGACCTCGGGGCCGTACTTGTCGAGGAGACCCGGTTTGTTCCGCGAGTAGGGCGTGATGCGTGCCGCCAGGTTCTCCCCGAACGGAATGTTGACCATGGCGTCGATACGGTGCCCCAGGTCGCTGGACTGGGTCTGGTCCTCGAACCGCGCCTTGATGGCATAGTCGAAGGCCTCGGGGTTGGGTTTCCTGGTGATGTAGCGGACCGCCCCCGCCATGCTCCCCTCGCCGTAGAGCGAGCCCTGCGGCCCTTTCAGGACCTCGATGCGCTCCAGGTCGAAGTTCGGGAGCAGCGGCTGCCGGGTGCCCGTGCCCTGTACCGGGATATTGTCCACGTACATGGCGATCGGTCCTGTCGGGGACCGGAACTGCGCGACGCCGCGCGCCGTGATCCGGTGCCAGGTCTGCGTGGCGTTGCCGTAGTTCAGTCCGGGGATCGCCAGGAACAGGTTCTTGATGTCCTCGACGCCCCGCTGCTCGATGTCGACGTCCGTCAACGCCGAGATGGTCAGCGGCGTGTCCATCAGTTGCGTGTCGCGGTACGTGGCGGTGACCACGATCTCCTCGACCAGCGAGCCGTCTTCGGCTGCTTCGTCTTCGTCGGACTGGGCGGTGGCGGGCAGGCAGAACACCGTGCCGATCGCGGCCAATGCCGCAACGATGAGCCGTCCCCGGCTCATGGAATGGATAGTCATCAGGTTTCCCCTCCAGTTTGGCCGCAAGGACCAACCGGCGACGTTGCATCGCCCAGGGGACGGGGTTGTCACACCACTCGCCGACCGGCGATGCCGCGCCGACGGTGTCCTCTCACGTAACCGGGCCTTTGTACGCCTACGGTTCGAAGCTGTCAATGACACCGCTGTCCAATCCGGACAGCGCGCTGGACCATGGCCGAAGCGCAGAGAGAGCACTGCCCGGCCTTCTGACGACCGATGCCGCCGCACGATTGACATATTGATGCATCATTCATATGTTTTGATGCATGCGCACGACGATTCGCTTGAATGACGGACTCCTTTCACAGGCCAAGCGCTATGCGGCCAGGATCGGACTGACGTTGACGGCTCTCATTGAGGAGTCGCTGCGTCAACGCCTGGAAAAGGGAGATGGTTCCCGGCGCGAGCCGGTACGGTTGTTGACGACTGGCGAGGACGGAGTACACCCAGGTATCGATATGGACAGCTCCGCTTCCGTCATGGATGCCATGGACCCGCCCGGTGATCCTGCCTGACGTCAACATCCTCGTATACGCGCATCGACGCGACATGCCGGACCATGCGGCGTATCGTGACTGGCTCGAGACCCAGGTGAATGCGGACGCAGCGTTCGGGCTTAGCGATCTGGTGGTCAGCAGCTTCATCCGGGTCGTAACGCATCCGAGAGTGTTCCGCACGCCGACCGCGCTGGACGACGCGTTGGCGTTTGCGATGCAGCTTCGAGGCCAACCCAATCGGATTTCCGTGGCGCCCGGTGACCGGCACTGGGAGATATTCTCAAGGCTGTGCACATCCTCCGGTGCAAAGGGCAATCTGATTCCCGATGCCTACTTTGCGGCCCTGGCCATCGAGCATGGCTGTGAGTGGATCACGGCCGATCGGGACTACAGCCGATTCCAGGGCTTGAAATGGAGGCATCCGCTCGCAGCGTGACGGCATCGTCTGTGAACGAAACCACCGTCGAGAGATCGGGGAATCGGGCCGCACGAATACGGAGTCCGCAGATCCGGCTGCGAACCTGTCCGCCGTCGTCTGCGTGATAAGCTAGCCCGTTCCAGTCAAGGATTTGCAGGCGGAGAGATGCAATACGACCTGGTGATCAAGAACGGTTCCGTCATCGACGGTTCGGGCGCACCGGCTGTTCAGGCTGACGTGGGAGTCAGGGACGGCAAGATCGCGATGATCGGCCGTATCCGGGAGGACGGCACCGAAACCATCGACGCCGAAGGCCACGTGGTTTCGCCAGGATTCATCGATGGTCACACCCACATGGACGCCCAGGTCTTCTGGGACAAGCTGGGCTCGTGTTCGTGCTACCACGGCGTTACCAGCGTGGTCATGGGCAACTGCGGGTTCACGCTGGCGCCGGCGCGGGAAGAGGAGGCGGAGCTGGTGTTCCGCAATCTCGAGCGGGCCGAAGATATCTCCCCCGAATCGATGCGCGCCGGCATCAAGTGGAGCTGGGAAACCTACCCCGATTACCTCGATACCCTGGACGCCCTCCCGAAGGGCATCAACTATGCCGGATACATCGGCCACTCGGCGCTTCGCACCTACGTGATGGGCGAGCGCGCATTCACCGAGCAGGCGACCGAGGACGAACTCGCCGCCATGGCCCACAACGTGCAGGAAGCCGTGCGAGCCGGTGCCATCGGATTCTCGACCTCACGCATCCACACGCTCTACAGCGACAAGCTGGTGGCCAGCGCCATCGCCGACTGGAGCGAGGTTCGCACCATCGTCAACGCCATGAGCGAGACTGGCGCAGGCGTCTTCGAGATGGCCGGTGAGCAGACCTATCGGGACCCCGTCCTGAAGGACGATTATTTCGGCCGCCAGTTGCAGCTCGCCGTCGAGTCCGGCGTGCCTTATACATGGGGGCTCATCAGCGGTCCAGGCGAACCCCAGGACTGGCGCACTTACCTTCGGTTGCTGGACGACGTGGCGGCGGCTGGCGGGAACATGTTCGCCCAGGTCCATTCGCGCTCGCTGAACCTGCTCCAGAGCTTCGAGTCCCGCACGCCGTTCGACGGTTGGGACCATTGGCGCGAAGTCCGGGCGCTGCCCATCGAAGAGCAGAAGATCAAGCTCAGGGATCCGGCCATCAGGGCCAAGCTCGTCGACATCGCCACCAATCCCGGAGGCAAGATGTTCCCCAATGCCTGGGGTAGCGTCTCGCCCGCACGGCCGCCGAACTGGAACAGGCTGCTCATCATGGACACGGTAGAGGGCGAACATCGGTCTTTTGCGGACGTCGCTGCCGAACGCGGCGTGAAGCCCGTCGAACTCCTGATCGACCTCGCGCTCGAGCACGACCTCAAGCTGATCTGGCGCAGTTCCACTGCCAACGAGAACGACGATCACGTGCTGAAGATGATGCGGCATCCGCATACGGTGGTGACGTTCTCGGATTCGGGCGCCCACGTCGGCATGATCATGGACAGTTCGCTACAGACGCACGTCTTCAGCCACTGGGTGCGAAAGAAGCAGGAACTGACACTGGAAGAGGCGGTGCGCATGTTGACCTACGAGCCGGCGACCCGGTGGGGCCTGCACGATCGCGGACTGCTGCGCATGGGGCTTGCCGCAGACATCCTGGTGTTCGACCCGAAGACCATCGGGGCCAACATGCCCACCGTCGAGCACGACCTGCCAGCGGGAGAGATGCGTTTGAAGCAGACCGGGCGGGGGATCGCCGCGACCATCGTCAACGGTCAGGTGCTGTTACGCGACAATGAGCACACCGGCGCACAGCCGGGTCAGGTATTGCGTGGACCGCTTGCGCAAGTCGCGCAGTAAATGAAGTACGAGAAGTAGTGATTAGAGAATAGAACAGTAGGAGAGGGGAGCGATGCCATACGATCTGGTCATCAAGAACGGTTCCATTATCGACGGCTCGGGCGCGCCGGCATTCCACGCCGACGTGGGGATTTCAGACGGCAAGATCGCGCTGATTGGCCGCATCCGCGAAGACGGCACCGAGACCATCGACGCCGAGGGCCACGTCGTGTCCCCGGGCTTCATCGACGGCCATACCCACATGGACGCGCAAGTGTTCTGGGACCGCATCGGCTCGTCTTCCTGCTACCACGGCGTCACCAGCGTGGTGATGGGCAACTGCGGGTTCACCCTGGCGCCCTGTCCCGAGGAGAAGCAGGACCTCGCGATTCGAAACCTTGAACGGGCCGAGGACATCGCCCGCGAGTCGATGCAGGAAGGCATCAACTGGACCTGGGAGACCTATCCCGACTATCTCGATGCGGTGGAAGCGGTGCCGAAAGGCATCAACTACGCTGGGTACATCGGCCACTCGGCGCTTCGCACCTACGTCATGGGCGAACGCGCATTCACCGAGCAGGCGACGGAAGACGAACTCGCCGCCATGTGCCGGATCGTGCAGGAAGCCGTGCGCGCCGGAGCGATCGGGTTCTCCACCTCGCGCACGCATCGACTGTTCACCGACAAGCCGGTGGCAAGCGCCGTCTCCGACTGGAGCGAGGTGCGCGCCATCGTCAACGCCATGGGCGAAACCGGCGCCGGTGTATTTGAGATCGCTGGCGACATCACCGTTGGGGATCCCGAAGGGACTCGCGACTACCACGACCGCATCATGCAGCTCAGCATCGAGTCCGGCGTCCCCATGACGTGGGGCGTGGCCGCCGGGGACGGCGGGGAGCCCTACTGGCGCGGAAAACTGGCGCTGCTGGACGAAGCCGCCGCCGCCGGCGGACGCATGTTCGCCCAGGCGCACTCACGCACCCTGGATGTCATGTTCAGCTTCGAGGCCCGCACGCCCTTCGATACCTGGGATCACTGGCGTGAGATCCGGGCGCTGCCGCTCGAGGAACAGAAGGTCAAGCTTAAGTGTCCGGCCGTCAGGGCCAGGCTCCTCGGCATCGCCGACAATCCGGAAGGAAAGGCGTTCCGCAACTCCTTCGGCGGCCTCGACACGCGTCCGCCCGATTGGGACCGGATACTCATCATGGACACGCTGGTCGATGCCGATCAGCGTCGCATGTCGGACGTCGCCGCCGAGCGTGGCGTCCACCCCGCCGAGCTCTTCATCGACCTCGCGCTCGAAACCGACCTCAAGGCACTGTGGCGGCGCCCTGCGACGAACCTGAACCAGGACCACGTGCTGGAGATCATGAAGCACCCGCACACGGTGGTGACGCTGTCGGACTCCGGCGCCCACGTCGCGCAGCTCATGGACAGCTCGCTGCAAAGCCATGTCCTGAGTCATTGGGTGCGCGCAGAGCAGAAGCTCACCATGGAAGAAGCCGTGCGGTTGCTGACCTACGACATTTCCAGGCAATGGGGCCTCTATGACCGGGGCCTGGTGCGAGTCGGGTTCGCCGCGGACCTTCTCGTGTTCGATCCGGATACAGTCGGGCCGCGTCTGCCCACCGTCGAGCGCGATCTGCCGGGTGGCGCGGTGCGCTACAAGCAGACCGCCGACGGCATTGCCGCGACGGTCGTCAACGGCCAGGTGATGCTGCGCAACAACGAGCACACCGGTGCGGCATCGGGGCAAGTTCTGCGGAGCCCACTGGCGAGGGCCAATACCTAGGGGCTAAGGGAAACCCGTATCAGCTTTGGTCGGGCAACAGCTCGCCCAGCATCGTGAGCAACCGCTCGCCGCGCACGTACTTCCCGAGGATGGTGCCGTCGGCGTCGACGATGACGTTCATCGGGATCGCCAGGACGCCGAACAGGGCGGGAACGGGGCTGTCGTAAGCCTTTAGGTCGCAGGTGTTGACCCAGGTGATGTCATCCTCCTCGGAGGCGACTTCCCAGTCCTCCCGGTTGTCGTCGAGCGAGAAGGCGAAGATGTCGAAACCACGGTCACCGTATTGTTCGAGCGCGGTTTTCAGGGTTGGCACCTCGGCCCGGCACGGACCGCACCAGGACGCCCAGAACTCGATCAGCACGAACTTGTTGCTGGCGAGCGAGTCTTCCAGCGTGTAGGTCTGGCCGTTCAGGCCAGGTGCTGCGAAGTTCTTGGCCTGGCTGCCGACCTTGATGGTCTGGGCCGTTTCGGCCATGCGGATGCCTGTCTCCGTCCGTGCCCGGAGCGCGTCGGCCGCTTTCGGCAGTTCAGCGACGGCCTCGAGTTGATCCAGGCGGTCGATCGCCTCGGCGCGGCTGAGCCCGCCCATCTCGATCGCGAACAAACTGGCCAGCGGATCGTCATCCGACAGGGCTATCTCACGCAGGGCGTCCCGCCGAATGCGCGTCAGCTCGTTGTAGAAGCGCACGGCTTCCTCCATGAGGGCGTCGCGCTCGGGTCCTTCTTCCAGGTCCCTCTTGGCATCCATCACCGCCGAGTATTCGCTGAGGACGCCCTGGTACTCTTCGGTGTCACGCCACACGGAGACCACGCGCGCGGTGTAGTGCCCCCCGTCCGCGATCAGCCCGGCGACCCGGCCCGCATGGCTGATGCGGATTTCCCCGGGCTCCAGGATGAACTGGGTACTGCCTTTGGAGTTGCCTTCAGCGTCCTTGACCGAAAGGGAAACGCGCCCCATGTCCACCACTTCGCCGCTGAGTTGGAACTCTCCGCCCGTTATCGTCCCCCGAGCCACTTCGGTGCTGGATCCAAGCACGGCAGTGGAGCGGGAGAGCACGACTTCACCTTCCTCGACCAGTTCGCCGAGGCTACCGACGATGCTGTAATCAGCGCCGGCTGCGCCCGCGGCTGCAAGCACTACGAGAACAGGCCGGCCGATTCGGCGGATTCCGGCCCAAAGGGTGGCCGCAGATCGCGTGTCCGCCCGGGGCGGGCAGGCCGGACGCGACGCCCCGGCCAGGGAGGCCTTGTTTGTCATGTTTGCCGCCTATCGTGTCGAATAGCGAACGATCGCCAATGCGGAAGTATGCCATCGTGTATCGCGATCCCGATAGCTGCGCCCCACCGCCCCACCAGCGCATCTCTGGAAAATTCAAGGGTCGCCGCCGCCGTGTGCCAGCCCGGATACGGCGAACGCCTGCCCAGGGCAGGGAGTTTCTCGCACATGAATTGCGGAGATCGAACACCCGCGCACGATGATGAGTATGCGACAATGCTGTCGTCTTCAGGCCAAGTCAATGAAAGGCGCGTGAGCCCGGAACTCATATCGATACTTGCCGTCGGCGTGGCGCTGGCCGGACTGGTGTTGACGGGGCTGCGCGGCGTGCGTACCGAAATGCAGGCCGTGCGCGTCGAAATGAACACCGTGCGTAACGAGATGAACACTTTACGCACCGAATTGCGCACCGAAATGCAGGCTTTGCGCAGCGAAATCAACGAAGTGCGCGCGGAAGTGGCGGACCTGCGCGAACGCGTGGCGCGCCTCGAAGGGATGTTCGAGGGATTCATCAAGATGTTCCAGGGATTCATCAAGAGACCGCCGCTGGGCGAGCCGGGTTCGGGCTAGGCGGGTGCTCCGTAGAACGGCACGTCAGTGCCGATCAAGGCGCAGCATCCGGGACGGGTGGGATGGGTGAAAATGAGGGCTTGGGAGGGGGTGAAAGACGGCACGCCCGAAGGGCTGACGGATTTCATGGCGCTAGGGAACGTCTGAACAAGTCCAAGCTGCGATATCATGGGGCATCGGTCACGGATGGCAAGGTCGAGCGATGGAACAGGCGACGTTTTCGGAGCTGGAGCACGACATGAAGAAGCGCCGGACGCGGCGCGAGTTGTTTCTGGAGAAGATGGACGGGCTGATTCCGTGGGCGGCGCTGGAGGCGCGGATCGAGCCGTTCTATCCGAAGGCGGGCCGTGGGCGGCGGCCCTATGCGCTGGGGGTGATGCTGCGGGTGCATTGCGTGCAGTTGTTCTACAACCTGAGCGATCCGGGGATGGAGGATCTTCTCTACGAAGTGGAGTCGGTGCGGCGCTTCGCGGGCTTGCGCTTGACGGGTCCGTTGCCGGACGAGACGACGATCCTGCACTTCCGCCACCTGCTGGAGCGTCACGGTCTGGGATCGGCGTTGTTCGAGGAGATCAACGCGCACCTGGCGTCGCTGGGCCATCGGCTGAAGACGGGCACGATCGTGGACGCGAGCATCATCGACGCGCCGAGTTCGACGAAGAACAAGGCGGGCGGGCGGGATCCGGAGATGCGCCAGACGAAGAAGGGCAACCAGTGGTACTTCGGGATGAAGGCGCACATCGGCGTGGACTCGGAGTCGGGCCTGGCGCACAGCCTGGAGACGACGGCGGCGAACGCGTCGGACGTGACGCGGGCGCACAAGCTGCTGCATGGCGGCGAGAGGCGGGTGTGGGGCGATTCGGGCTATCGGGGGGTCGGCGGGCGCGAAGAGCACCGGGGCCGCGCCGTCGCGTGGCGCGTGGCGATGCGGCCGGGCGAGCGTCGGCTGCTGCACCCGGACGGTCTGGTCGCGGGGCGCGAGCGGCGCAAGGCGTCGGTGCGGGCCAAGGTGGAGCATCCGTTCCTGTACGTGAAGCGGCACTTCGGCTACGGCAAGGCGCGCTACCGGGGCTTGGCGAAGAACACGCAGCGGATCGCGCTGCTGCTCGGGTTCGCCAATCTGCTGATCGCCGGGCGCTGCGCGACCGGCTGACGCGGGACGCGTGCGCCCGCCGCGCCCGTCTCCATGGTCGCAACTTATAAGAAGGCGATTTGACATGAGCTTAATCAATGCGTCGCCGCGCAAGTCACTCGTGACCCTCGAAATGAGGGGTTGTTCAGACCTTCCCTAGCTGCCATCCCCCCTCACAGGTCGGGATGCTCGAGCACCAGCGTCTGTCCCGAGGCGACCTCAGTCTGCGTCGTCTCGCGGCCATCGGGCCATTCCACGACAAGCCTGTCGACGGCCGTGGCGCTGCCCAATCCGAACACCTGTACCGTCGGGTTCTGCGACGTGTAGTTGCTGCCGATCACGATCTCGCGCAGCATTTCCTTTTCCCCGACGGTAGCCCGTATTCGGGCGCTGGCCGCTTCCGTGTTCGGAGCCGGGCCCACGAGCCGCACCCGCAGGTAGTTGTTGCCGGTCGTGTCGTTGCGCCAGAGCGTGGCGGCGTTGTCGGTGTTGCGATGGGCCTGGAACACGTCGATGTCGCCGTCGTTGTCGAAGTCCGCGCACACGGCCGCGTAACCGCGTTCAATATCGTCGATTCCCGCGCTTTCCCCCTGGTCGCTGAATGTACCGTCGCCGGCCGACACGAACAGCCGGCTCGCGTCCATGTCGAAGTGGTCCGGCGCGAACGGCTCGATCCAGCCGTTGGTGTGATAGATGTCCAGATCGGTATCGTTGTCGAAGTCGGCGAAGCACGCGGCCCAGCCCCAGCCGCCGTCGTGAACGCCGGCCGCTTCGGTGACATCCACGAACTCGCCACCCACGTTGTTGTACAGCCGGTTGCCCAGCTCGAAGAACTGGTCGCCGTCGTCGTCTTTCCGGCTCCATATGGAGGTGACGAACCAGTCGAGATCGCCGTCGTCGTCGTAGTCCCCGACGGCTGCGCCCATGCCGTTGCGATCCACTATCACGTCGCGGTCGGTGGCGTTGCGGAAGGTGCCGTCGCGGTTGTTGAGATAGAACATCGAGGTGCGAAAGTCACCCGTGATCACGAGATCCGGAAACCGGTCGTCGTCGATACGGGCGAAGGTGGGCGCGAACGTGTAGTCGAACCCCGGGCCGCCGAACGATTCGGCAGGGTCCGGCGAGATGATGCTCGGCGCGATGCCCGCTTCCACGCTCACGTCGATGAACCGGATCACGCCGTGCAGCGTTTCGTTTCGCCACAGGTGTTCGGTATCGGCGTATTCGCCGACACCCCGGGGCGTGCCCCAATGGGTGAGGAACATGTCCAGGTCCCCGTCCAGGTCGTAGTCGCCGAATGCCGCCGAGAGCGTGTACCTGGAGGCGACGGTGTCGACTCCGGATCCCTCGGTCGCGTCCGTGAAGGTGCCGTCGCCCTCGTTGTGGAACAGGAAGCTCGGGTCGTTTTCGATGCCGCCCACGAACAGGTCGAGGTCGCCGTCGCCGTCCATGTCGGCGAACGCCGGTCCGCTATGCCGGTAGTTCTCAACCGAAGACTTCGTGTATGCCACGCCCGCTGACTCGGCGACCTCTTCGAACACGTTGCCGCCCAGGTTCCGATAGAGGAGGTTCGGGCCGATGTCGCCCCTCAGGACAAAGAGGTCTATCCAGCCGTCGCCATCGAAGTCGCCGCTCGCCACGCCGCCGCCGAACTCTTCCGGTTCAGAGCCCACCGTGGGGTTCAGATAGCCATGCTCGTAGCGGATGCCAGACTGCACGGTTACGTCGGTGAACCGGATTTGGCCCGCGGGTGGCGGTGCCGGGGGTGGACCAGGGGGCGGTGCCGGGGGTGGCGCGGGCGGCGGCGACGGGCCGCCGGAACCCCCGCCGCCGCAGCCGGCGGTCAACACCAGTCCAAGTATCGTTGCTACGGTATTGCGCATGTCCCGTGCGGTTCCTGTGCACGCGGTACGCCAACGCCACTGCCGGGCGTTCCCTCGCAACCGGCCTCCGGCCCGGGCGGGCAGGAGGCGGTTGCATGGGGTTTCCTCTAGGCCGAGCCTATCCTTCGACGACGATGCTCAGAACGACTTGCGCAATGACAGCCGATAGGAGCGTCCCTGGGTCCATTCGTAGATGGGGTTCACCAGGTAGGTCTCCCGCTCGCCCGTTTCCGGATTTACGTTGGTCGTCGAGGAGAAGTCGTCCGTCAGGTTGTTGACCGTCAGAGTGGCGCTCAAGCCCGACGTCCACACCGACGGTCCGAAGAGTCCGCCCTGATCGAAGTCGTAGCTCAACACCATGTCGAAGTTTGTCGCCGGGACCGTCACGTACTCCCTCGTTGCCGAGTTGATGATGGTCGTCCCCGCCGCAGCCTGCATGTCGAGGGCGAGGAACATGCCACCCCGGGACCATGTCCACTGCATGCTGGTTTTGTGCCTCGGAACAGGCGACAGGCTGGCGTCCTCCGGACCGCTGTCGTCGCGCTCGCCCACGAGGTCGTGGACGATACCCGTCGCCGCGTCCTGCTCGACATCGAACTTGTTCGTGTACGAGCGGCGCACGGTGACCTCGAACTCGTTGTCGCCCGCCTGCCAGTCGTAGCGCGCCTCGAAGTCCACGCCGCTGCGGTTGATTGCCGAGGTGTTGATCCATCGGTTGTCGACGATGTAAGTGCCGTCCGCGAGCGTCACGGTTGAAGGCAGGTCGCCCAGGTCGACGACCGGTACCCGCAGCTTGATGATGCGGTCCTTGAAATCGGTGTCGCTCCAGCCGGCTCTCAGGAACAGGCCGGACAGGAAAGCCGGCGAGTATTCCATCGACAATGTGAGCGTCTCGGCCGTCTCGGGCAACAGCGCATCGTTGCCGCCCCGGTTCTCGACCACGTTGTCGCACAGTTGCCGGATGGCTCCCACGTTACCCTCGACGTAGTGCCAGAGGCAGGCCGTGTCGACCCTCTCCACCTTGGACAGCAACTGGTTCAACTGCGGCGCCACGAACGATGTCGACAGGTCGGTCTTCAGCCGCAGATCTTCCGCTGGTTGATAGACGAGGCCGGCCCGCCAGGTGAACTCGCTGCCGGGATCCGCCGCATTGAGAATCCCGCCCGAATCGGTGGCCGTCTGGCCGTATTGCACGTCCACGTTCGAGTACGAGTCGAACCGGCCCGCCAGGATCAGGTTGAGACGCTGACTCCCGGCCGCGTACAGCGGAACCAGCGCTTCCGTGAAAAAGGCATGGCTGTCGCGCGCGACCTCGGTGTTGAACGTCGAGCTTCCGGTGGGCGAACTGCTGCCCAGGAAGAAGCCTGTGCTGAACTCGGAGAAGGAATCAAGGAGGTCCTGGCGGAAGCCGTAGCCCGCCACCGCGCCAACCGGGCCGGCCGGCATCTCGAACAGCGTGCCCCGAATCTCGGCTTCGAACCGCGTTTGCTCATTCAGCGACCCCGCGTCCACATCGGGAGTGATCCAGGGGCTGATGTCGCCGAATGGGTTGATGGGATCCGGCGGCGCACCCCAGACCGTGCAGTTGCCGCCGAAGAAAGTCGAGTAAGTTATTCGGGTCCCGCCGAGTTCGACCCGCAACGCCTCGCAGGCGGCCTGGTCGATTCCGGATCTGCGCGCGATGACGGACTCGCTGACGCCGTCGCTGTTCACACCGAGCCCGTACGCGGGGTCCCGAACGTTGATGCGTGTGGTGTCGATTTCCTGCTTGGACACTCCGTACTCCATCTGCCAGTTCCAATCTCCCAGCACGCCCTCGGCGCCCAGGCTCATGAACCGCTCATTGGTCTCGGACTCGAACGAGCTTGGCGGCTGGTCCACGGCCAGTCCCGTCAGGCTGACGCGAGTCCCGAACGGGTTGAACGGACTGTTGGCGTGCAGCGTCCCGCTCACCTGGTTGAGGCCGTTGTCGGAGCGGGAGTCCTTCCGGCCGACCCGCAGGTTGGCATGCAGAGTGATTCCCAACTCCGTTAGCTCCTGGTCAAATCCCACGTTCACCACGTCGTTGACCTGTTCCGGGCGAAGGCTGTAGCCCACCTCCGCCTCCTCGCCCCAGTTCTGCTCGCCGAACGCATCGATGGAGTTCAGGTCGTCCGTGTGCTGGAAGCCCAGCGGCAGGGTGAGGTCGTTGTGACAGGTCGCCCGCGCCTGGTCCTCGGGACTCAGCGCGGCGTACTCCACACCGGTGAGCAGCCTGCCGTCGAGCCCCCAGAGGATCGCCGTGAACGGCGTGCAGGAGTCGTCGAAGAACCAGGTCCAGACGCGAATCTGTGGTCCGGGGGCGGTGTTCTTCTGCCCCGTCGTCAGCAGGCGGTTGCCGAGAATCACGGAGTCCCGCAGCGACGAATCGAGACCGGTGTCGTGGAAGCGCTCGTAGGCCAGCTTGGCTCGCCCTCCCTCCCACGAGATGCCTCCCGCGACGCTCGCCCGGGTCTCCTCGTAGCCGCTCTTGTGGGGCCGGCCGTAGTCCAGGTCCACTTCGACTCCGCCGTAGTCCTTGCGGGTAATGATGTTGACAACGCCGCCCACGGCGTCGGACCCGTAAACCGCCGAGGCGCCGTCGGGCAAGACCTCGATGCGTTCGACCATGGAGAGCGGAATCGTGGAGATGTCCGTGACGCCGCCGAGGATGCCGCTGTAACCGACCCGGCGCCCATCGACCAGGATCAGCGTGGACTCGCTACCGAGGCCCCGCAGGTTCACGGTACCGGCGCCGGTCGTGTTTTCCCCTCCGTTGAGCTTCGAACCGTACGTCGCGTTGGTCGAGTTGACGTTCTGCGGCAGTTGCCGCAGAACGCGATACAGGGTCAGTTCACCGGTGGCCCTGATGTCCTGCTCGTCGAGCACCACGACGTTGCGCGACTGCTCGGAGGGCGTCCGGGCAATGCGGCTGCCGGTGACAACCACCATTTCGACTTCCTCGTCGGAGTCGCCTTCCGGCAACTCTGCCGCGGCCTCGTCGCCCTCCTCTTCCTCTTCCTGTGCATTCGCGATGCCGCCGGTGCTCAGAATCGCCAGCAACAGCAGCACGAGGCCCGTCTCGAGGAAGGAACGGCCGACCTTGTTCTGGCGTTGCGACCGCAACCACGCCCACCTAGATTCCTTGAGCGGAGCTGACGTTGACAGTTGGGTTGCATAGCCAAACAACTCCAATAATATCAACATCTTAATTTCTAAACCACATGCCTCGTCGGTCTGAGGCGAAGCCTCGCTAGCCAATAGAGTCACAATTGTTTCCCTTTTGTTTCGATTCGCGGCGGAGAATAGCAGACTCTAGGTGTCATTCTGATCACAATTTCCTTCTTTTTTGGGGAGTACTATCACGCAGTTTGCGGGAGTACGGTCAACCAGGGTAGCTGAAGGAACGACGATGACTCGACAGCGTTGTGAGGAAGTGATGCGAAGTTATCTCACGGAGGTGGTGGCCCAGGGGAAGCTGGAACTCATCGACGGGTTCGCCGCGAACGACATGGTCGACCATACGCAGACGATTCGCGGACCGGCCGCGCTCAAGAGGCACGTATCGAATTTCCGCGCGCGGCTCGACGACTTCGAGATCGTGGTCGAGCGGATCATCGCCTCGGACGACGAGGTGGTCGGCGTATGGCGTCTGTGCACCACGCATTCCATGGAATTGTGGGGCTTGCCGCCGACGGGGAAACCGATCGAGGCCAGGAACGCGAGCATGTTCCGGCTGAAGGACGGGATGCTCGTGGACTACGAGGTCTTCAGTGACAGCCTCGCCGTGGTCCGTCAGCTTGGCGCGGAGGTCCGGTTCTCCGATCCACAGTCGCGCGTCACCCCGGATAGAACGCGTCGCGTCCCTCCACGTAGTTGAAGAATGTCTGGGCCGGATTGCGGTTCACCAGGTTGCGCTTGAACATCGGGTGCTTGAGGCTGCGCACCTCGTGCTCGAGCTCCGCCAATGTGTCGCCGCTGTCCGGATCCACGATCGCCTGGAACCGATACTGATGCTGATCCGACTCCTCGGTCAACAGATCGTGCTCGGCGAGAAACGCGTGCGGCACCGAGAAGTTGGCAATGTGGATGGCGATGTGATGGCCGTCGTATTCCGGGATCGCGCTGCCGGTTTCCTGGTAGATGAGCCGCTGGTCGAATCCCATCGAGACCTCGGTGCGCCCGCCTCCGTTTTCGTCCGTGACGGTCGCCGGCGTGTCGAGGACCTGTTCGTAGAACCTCGCGATGCCTTCGGCGGTGCCCGGGGGAACGAGCATCTCGGCGTAGGGTATGCCGAGGTATTGGCCGGGGAAGCTCTCGGGTCCGAAGACACGGATGTCATTGCCCCAGGGACAGGTCACGTGGACGCAATCATTCGCTTCCCGCCATGCGAACTCCGTATCGGCCAAGGTTCGCTCGACGCGCTGGAGCCGAGTCTTCAGGTCGTCGAGATTCGGCACCACGACACCCATGTGGCCGCGCCACCTTTGGGCCTTGTTCTGCAAGAGATGAAACTGTTGCTCGCCCGCGTTCACCCACATGATGGGTCCGCCGAAATCGACGTAGGGGTCGCGGGTCAGGCCAATGCCCGTGACGTAGAAGATGGTCGCAAGGTACAGGTCGGGGACGCACAGGTTGATGTGCTGCATGCTGAGCACATTGCCGATGTTCTCTTCCGTTCTGTCGAATTGCCTCGCTTTGCTCATGGCGTCTCTCCCTCGCGCTACCGGCCACGCGGCCCTCTCCCGCTAGTATTACCCAATCGGCTTGTAGCCGACAGGGACGCGCGTCGTGTAAAAAATGCCCTGATCCCCTGATGAGGGAATGCCGAGAGACATTTGCCGATGTCTGGCAGTACCGCTGAGGTCGCCTCAAGGCCAAGGTGAACTGGCTGTTCACCACCGATGACGCCCGAGTCAGACTGAAGCGTCTCTATCCGACACTAGATGCGTGACGAGATTAGATTCCTTGAGCGGCGATGATGTTAACAGTTGGGTTGCATATCAGGCGGCGAGCACGCGGCCTTCCCATAGTCGCTGTATTTCTTGATCGAAGGAGTCGACGGCGCGGTTGAGCTGGGACGCCGAGGGGGGCGGCGGGTCGAACACTACGGACATGGCGGGGTGCAGGACGCGGGCGTAGGCGCGGTGGTAGCACAGCGCGGTCCGCAGGCCGTCGTCGGTGACGCGGTAGCGGCGGGTGAACGGGACCTTCTCGATCAGTCCCCGCGACCGCAGCCGGCGCAGGTCGAGGTTCTGGCGCATGACCTCCTCGAACAGCACCCCCCCTGGACGGGCCGATCGAACACTTGGGTGAGGGCGAACTCCGCCTGCAGGACGGAGACGTCGTAGCGGATGCCCGCTGCCCGGTCGGCGGTCGCGAACGAGTCCGGCAGGCGCGCCAGCCACTTACACAGCAGGGCGTCGATCCTGGCCGCCGTCTGATTGTCGGCCAGCCGCTGCATTCGGGCGGGGTCGGCGGAGCTCAGGACGCCGTTGTCCAAGACCTCGAACGCCACGCCGAGCTTCGCCAGTTGCCGTTTCAGGTACTCGCGGCCGTTGACGCACAGCTTGGCGTTGTCCGGGAAGTACGAGCAGAACTGTTGAGAACATGTGAAGTGTCCGCTTTAAGGACATATGAAGTGTCCGGTTAACTGTTGTTTCGGCTTTTGGTGCCGGAGCGGAGTTGAGTGGGCAGGGCGAGTCTGTTGGAGGAGAAGCGGAAGATGTTGTTCGAGGACGTGTATTCGGTGTGGACGAAGCGGCGCTCGAACCGGGCCCGCGCGGGCGGGCGGACCTCGCGCAGGAAGTCGGTCACGGCGCTGTAGCCCCCCGCGTAGCCGAGTTCCGCGATCTCTCGCCACAGCCGCCGGCCGGACAGCCCGGGGAGGGCGGCAACGCGCTGGCGCAGATAGTCCGCGTACGGATCGAGCCGCCGGGGCCGCGGTCGCCTGGGCCCGTAGCGGGCGGCCTCCATGCCATGTTCGAGATACTTGCGCACCGTCTTGCGGTCCAGTCCGGTCTGCTTGGCGATGGCCGAGATGCCGAGTCCCTGCCGCTTCAAATCGCGAATCATGACGATCTCCCTCAACCTGACCATGCCGATGCTCCTCGTTGCCGCGGGGATATCGAACGCCGAAGTGGGGACTTTTCAATCGGCACTTCTGGGGAGCATTAATCCGGTACTGACATTCCGCGAGGGAGGAGGGATCGGCGTTCGTGCCGTGCGCGGACCCGGCGGCGCTGGACGACATCCTGTGCGAGGTCCACGAGCGCGTCGTCGGTCGGGACAACTGCGTGCGGTTCGAGCGGTTGGCGCTGCAGCTGTCCGCCGACCCGCATCGGCCGCATTATGTCAATGCCAAGGTGAAGGTGTGAAGGTCCGCTGCCACGCGGACGGCGCGCTGTCGGTGTGGCACGGCCCGCGCAGGCTGGCCAAGTACGGTCCCGGCGGCGAGCGCCTGGCCGAAGAACTGCCGGTCGCCGCATAGACGCCGTCGTCGTGGGGTTGTCCACCCTTTGCCCACCGCGCCTCCTCAATATCGGGGTTCCGGTGCCGTGGACAAAGCGTGCACAACCCCGCCAGGCGCGTCGCCTCGATCCTCGAGCGGATCGGCAGCGAGAACTTCGAACACGGGGCCGACGTCCGAGCCTTGCCCGTGCGGCCCCGAAACAGACCGGACAGTTTATTTGTTCTCAACACTTGAAAAAAAAAAAAAAGTCGGCGTAGGCTGCGTCAATGAGTCTTGTAGTTCTGGAAGCGGACGGTTTCTAAATGAAAATCCACAAAATCAGGTTGGTCTTAGTGTTCTTGGCTTGCGCCGCTCTTGTTCTGCCCTCTTCGACTCTTGTTCCCATACCTACCGTCGGTGGTGAAGCGCATGCAGACGGAGAGTGGTGGCTCGCCGGAGGTTGTGAAGGAAACCCGAACCCCTACACCACGGCAGAACCCCCGCCGGTCGCAGGGTCATATAGTCCCTATGACTCTGCCATCTGTTACGAGAACAACCCAGGCTTCTTCGACCAATTCATGCAGTGTATGACACTGCAGATCGAGCCCACATGGGGGCAAACCTTGGGTTGTGGTCTCGTCGGTGCAGCCGTAATTGGCGGACTTACAGCGGTGACAGGAGGGGTGGCCACGCTTGCTGGCGGGTCGGCCCTTAAAGGCGCACTTTACGGGGCAGGGTTCTTTGGGGCGGGTGCGGCTGCGGGCTGGGCATGCGCTTGCGCATTCCACATATGGGGATAAGAAAATGAGTTTTGAATTGATAGTCCTCTTGTTGATTATTCCGGCGTTGTCCGTTGTTGTGTTCGAGTGTATCGCTGCTTTTGTCCGGCATAGGAAAGGGATCAGCGAATGAGCCCAGCCGCAGGCCTTCTGCGTGCGGTTGGCCGATGGTTCATCATTGGAGCAACCGCACTAGCCGTGTGGCTCCCGGCGCAGATATTTGTTGGTCTCGTATTCGGCGCGGTATGCCGATTCTTCGATTGTTCGATGGAGATCTTGTTTGGTCTGTGGAGTCTGGTCGCCATGGGCGTGACGTCACTCGCAATCGCCGTATTCTTGGGCATGGTACTCGGAAACAAGCTAGCTGCTTGGGTGATGTCCCAGACTCGTTTCACCGATTGATCACGTTACGTCGAATTGATTCCTGCTTAAGCGACGATGGCGACGATCTTAACAGGTGGGTTACATTTTCATGCGGCGAGCGTGCGGCCTTCCTATAGGCGCTGTATTTCCCGATCTAACGAGTCGACCGTTTCCGGTTGAGCCAGGAGGCGGAGCGCGGCGTCATCGGTGACAAGACCGAAGACGCTAGGGGTTTGTTGCGTACGTTGTTTGAGAAGTGCTCCGCAGAGGCCACTATACGGCCACCGACGCCCTAGCGACCATGAGAGCAGCTTCGCGGGTCTGTCGGAGAACAACACATGCCTTGTCGATCCGTCGATCCGGCAGTATGAGAGCCGCTGAGTCGGAATCCCTGCTCGACGCACCGATGGCCGACGCTTGCCAGCCGCCGTGCACCTACCTGGACCCCTAGAGCGTGGGCGCCTGGGCTTGACAGCGTCCTCCTCGATGCACCAGCGCCTTCTCGCCGTCGCCTTGGCCGAGATGCGCACTTGGCGACGCCTGACACGCACGTGGATTTTCTTCGTATTTGTCACGTTGGTGGGATTGGGATCGTACCTGTACTACAGCGTGGCGCACGCGTTCACCTCGCGGATCCTAGTCACGACAGGAATGATCCTCAGCCCGAAAGCACTCTCCGCGCCCTTAGGAGGTTCGATGCTCTCTGTATTGAAGGTATGCCTCGTTTTCCTCGCATTCGATACTCTTGCCCGGGACCATCGGAACCGCATCCATGAGGTCGTGAGCACTCAACCATTGAGCAACCTCGAGTTGCTCGTCGGCAGGACTCTGGGCATGGCGGTACTGGCATGGATTCCGGTATTCGCCATTGCCATCCTGGTATTAGCCATAGGTTCCGTCAGTGCCGAATTCGGCTGGTGGACCAGTGACGTGGAGCCGGTGTCGTTCGCGGCGATGGTGCTCGTTGACGTGCCCGTGTCACTGTTGCAGTGGTGTGCGCTGATCATTCTGTTAGCGGTCGTTCTACGGTATCGTCCCGTAATCGCCATCGCCGGATTCACCCTCGCAGGCCTTTCCGAATGGGCTGCAACGGTCACACCTTTATACCTAATCCCGATCCTTGGCTTCGGCTCCCTGCTGGTATCGGACATGATGCCGGTGTTTCTCGACGGCACGGCCATCGCACAGCGTCTCTCCTCCCTGGCCGTTTCGGCCGGCCTGCTCGTCGTCGCTGCCGTGCTCTACCCGCGCCTGGACGGAGCTTCTAGGCCGATCCGGCTTGGGACGGGCGCAACGCTCGTCGGTATCGGCGCCGCAGGCCTGGCTGGCATCGCGGTTTCCGCCAAAGGCGATCTGACTGCCCGCGAGAACTGGACGGCCGTGCACCGCCCGCTCGCCGGGCTGACCCGTGCGGATGTGGAGCGCGTGACCGCTAACGTGGTTATCGAACCCGGCAAACTTGCATGGAACTCCTAATGGGTGAGTGCTCGCGGGTGGTTCACGTTTCAGGCCG
>JAPOYI010000080.1 GCA_026706665.1 Gammaproteobacteria bacterium
ACACCGTCATCATGCATCCCATGCCCCGGGATTCCCGCAGGCAGGCGCGGGAACTCGACGAAGACCTGGATGCGAACCCGAACCTGGCAATCTTTCGCCAGACGGACAACGGCGTGCTGTTGCGCATGGCATTGTTCGCCATGGTGCTGGACGTATCGGACCGCGTGCATGTCGGCGCCCAGGCGGTGCACTGGTACACGGCCAGGAGGACGCCGCAGTAGCGCCCGTTCACGCGCTCTCGCCAGCACGATGTGACGCAGTTCGCGTTGGTCCACATGGAGGGCGCAGCGACGGTGGCCACCTGCGCGCAGGACGATCTGCTGGAGAAGCGACGGCCCATCATGCAGCGGTGGGCTGACTGCATCGCGGGATAACAGCAGGTAGCAGCACCCGCGTCGCCGCTTCCCGAAGCTGTTGTCAGCGGGAAATCCAGCCTGGGTCGCGCGTGACGCGGATAGGGGAATCGTTGTTAGAGTCTATGTCCGAGTAAAGTCGACACGGGTAGTCGATTAACTCGCGTTAATGGACGCTAGCACTACTGTTTCGCGGATTACAAGCGCTTTCAGAAATTTTTTTGCTCCGCCTTTTCCATGGCCGCCCCGCAGCCGCGCGACGGCGCCCCGGGACGCCTCCTGGTTGCGCACGTAGTAGCCCGGCATCGACGGCGACTTCCAGCCGCCCGCCCGCTGCACCTCCGGCAGCGATACCTGGTTCTCGGCCAGCGACTGAGCCGCGCCGACCCGCAGCGAATGCCCGGAGACGCGCCGCGCGATCCCCGCCTGGGCGGCCCGGCGCTTGACGACGGCGCGGATGGCCGTGGCGCCCAGCCGGCCTTCCCCCACGCGGCGGCCGGGCGCGGGGCGGAACAGCGGCCCGGATTCGATCCCGGCGATGTCCATCCACTTCCGGAGGCGTTCGGCGACCGGAGGGGACACGTAGCGGACCGCGCCCTCCCCGTGCTGGTCCGTCTTGCCGCGTCGGATCGTGACGCGCGCCGAGCCGTCGTCCTGGAGCGACACGTCCCCGGCGTCCAATGCCGACGCCTCGGAGACGCGCAGCAGCGCGTCCGAGGCGACGCCGATCAGCGCGGCGTCGCGAATCCCCCTCGGATCCTCGTCGGCTGCGGCGCATTTGCTCATGCTGTCGGCATCCTCCCAGTCCAGAGGACCGGCCTGGCCCCGTCCGCGTCCGGCGCCCTCGCGGCGGAACCGCTCCAGCCGCTGCGCCGCCAGCTGCCCCGCGGGAGATTCCGCTGGTTCGTGTCCGGCGCGGACCGACTCCAAGGCGGCGCGTTTGACGGCGGCGACCGCCAGTTCGCCGCTGCGCGTCGAGCGGCCCTTGTCGAAAAGCGTGTCGAGGTAGTCCCCCAGCAGACTGTCGGTGGGAGGCCGTCCGTCCAGCCACGCCTCGTAGCGCCGGAGTTGGCCGACGTACGCCCTGCGTGTGTTCTCCGCCATGGCCGCGCCGTCGAGCAGGCGGATCGCCAGTTCGAAGTCCAGGTGCGGCGGGGTTCCGCCGGGCGGCGCCGCGGCCATCGTCGAGCGGGGCGGGTCGGCGAGCACGACGAACAAGACGAGCGGTGGCTCGGCGGGCGCGCGGGCGTCGCGCATGCGACGCAGAAGTCGGGATATCAGTTTCATTGCGGTCTCTCTGCTGCAGTTAACGCGAGTTAACCAAACATCGGGTGGCCGGACGGGTCAGCCGACGAGCGTCACTCGGTGTTCGTATTCGCAGCTAACGGCCCGGCACCCCCGTGGGTGCCGGAAAACGACCATTTTTGGGGAAGAAATACGATGTTGAAAAAAACCATGGCCTTTTTGCTCGCTTTTTGCCTCGCTCCCGAGTTGCTCCCCTCGTCGGGCGGCGGCGGAGCGGCCTACGCTCAAAGCGATGTCGAGGTGCTTATAGTTACGGCGAAGAGGATACGGGATGACGCCCAAGAAAAGCTCAGAGAGTGCAGAGAAGGGGCCTCAAACTTGGCGCAAATGCTGGGTTGCAATTCTCTACAAAAAGCTGTCCTGCGTGCTGAAGAGGACGTGGCAAGACAAGCGGCCGCGCTGCTGGCAGATAGAAAGAGGGTACAGGCTTGCCGAGCGGCTAGAGATTATGCTAAATCGGTTGGCGCAGTGGGTGGTGCCCTTGGTGGTTTGGTATGCCCGGTCCATTTGGCGACCCGCGTAATATGCGGTGCTGCGGTAGGCGCCGCCGTTGCGGCGTGCACGGATATCGCCGTGGCGGATTGAGGATGATTGACCGGCGAGTTGTGGCGAAATGAAATCAGTAGCGAGTGGCGACTTGCGCACCGCGCTAATCCATGGAACAAAATGGTCGTGCGCGGGGGGGGTGGGCTTCCTTCTGGCGGCATTCGCATTTGGAGATGTCTCCGTGATGTTTTGGGTGTCCTCGATTGTGGCTTGGAGCGTGGCTTCGTACGTTCGCGCTTGCGTGCCAGTGATTTGGAAGTGGTTGCGTCCACGCCTGACGGCTCGACCGGGCGATACTACACGGTAGACGAAGACGGGCTGGCTAAGCCCTAACGCTCGCCGCAGGCCCGATTCCTCCGCTTTCCGCCCCGCGGGGGGCGCGGCGGTTTTCGACACGGCAACAGGCTGTCATTCACGCGACTGATGTCTGCGGCGACGACGAGGAGGACTGATTGTCACAATGAAAGAACGCACCATGATTCGCGTGCTGATCGCGGCAGTGTGCGTCTGGATCGGGCTAATGCTCGTTACTGGCGATTTTGCGTTCACGGGCTGCGGCGACCAACTCCTGAACCTCGCGGCGGTCCCCGAGATCGAGCCCCCACCGAGTTTCTGCGTGTCTCCTCGAAGAGGTCCCGCGGCAAGGGAATTTCCGGATGCGCCCCGCCACCATAGGCCGC
>JAPOYI010000024.1 GCA_026706665.1 Gammaproteobacteria bacterium
ATACGTTGGAGGAGATCAACACATGCCTCGTCGGTCTGAGGCGAAGCCTCGCTAGTGTCTTGCGGACATCCTTGCGCCGGAGCCTGTTGCCGATCGCCTGTCTTGCCTTCGCGACCGACGCCCGGGTGCTGCAAGTCGGAAACGTCGGCGAGCCGGGGACGTTCGATCCCCACCACTACACGCTGCGACTCGAAAAGACCATCCTGAACGACCTGTTCGTGGGCCTCGCGACGTCGAACGCCGAAGGCAACATTGTGCCAGGCGTCGCCCAGCGCTGGACCGCGAGCGAAGACGGCCTGACGTGGACCTTCGAGTTGCGGCGGGACGCCACGTGGTCGGACGGACACCCGCTGACGGCGCACGACTTCGTTTTCGCGTTCAGGCGGCTGCTCGACCCGGAGACGGATTCAGGCCACGCCCGTTCCCTGTACCCGATCCGAAACGCAAAAGCCGTGAACGCCGGTGGACTCGCCGCCGACGCCCTCGGTGTCCTGGCGGCGACGGACCACACGCTCGTCATCGAACTGGCCCGCCCGTTTCCGTCCCTAGCGGAGCGATTGAGTTATCCATCGGGGTATCCCCTCCCCGTCCACGTTATCGAGGAACGGGGCGAGGCCTGGACCGAGCCGGGCACCATGGTGTCCAACGGCGCCTTCGTGCTGGAAGACCGGGAGCCCTGGAGCTACGTGCGGCTGGGCAAGAACGCCGCATTTCAGGACGCGGACTCGGTCGCGCTCGAGGGCGTGGCATATCGATCCATGCGCGATTCCAACGCAGCGTACTACCAGTACCGCTCCGGCGAACTCGATGCCATCGGCGATTTCCCGGTCGGGGAGATCGCCTGGGTGCGCAAGCACATGCCCGGCCACCTGCGGCTGTCGCCGATGCTCTCCATCGTGTACCTGGTGTTCAACGTCGCGGCGCCGCCGCTGGGCGATGTCCGCCTGCGCGAGGCGCTGAGCATCGCGCTGGACCGGCAGCGGATCGTGCGCGTGTCTGGCAGCGCGGCAATGGCCAGCGTATCCCTGGTGCCGCCGATGGTGGCCGGATATGCGAGCGCGCTGGCCGTCGTCGAGGACCGCCCCGCGCGGCTCGAGCGCGCCCGCCGGCTGCTGCGGGACGCGGGATTCGGGAAGGAGAATCCGCTGACGGTGACGCTCTGCCATGTCAGCGGCGTCGAGTCGACGCGCGTCAACATCGCCATCGCCGCCATGTGGCAGGAAATCGGCGTGACGACGATCCTTGACCACGAGGAACTCGAGGAACACCTGGCGGACCTGCGGCAGGGCACCTTCCAGGTCGCACAGGCCGGATGGTTCGGCGAGGACCACCCCGAACACTATCTTGACCTTCTCGTCTCCGACGCGGGAGGCGTCAACTACGGCGGTTTCGTCTCCGAGACCTACGACACGATCATGCGCCGCGCCCAAGCAGAACCCCTGCTCCCGCGGCGGCTGGACCTTCTGCGCGACGCCGAGGTGGTGGGTCTCTCCGACTACCCGGTCGCGCCCCTCTACGCGGTGACCGTTCGCGCCCTGGTCAATCCCCGGATCGAGGGCTGGCACGATAACCCGCGGAACATTCACGGCACCCGATACCTGCGCTGGAAAGACGATCCCGGTCCCGATATCCCGTCCGAATGAACGCGACCGCCCGGAATTGCGGCACACCGGACGGGTTTCCGCCATATCATCCCGCGCGTACCCGATAACAGGGAGCAGCCATGTCAATCGGCGCCGGGATCGGCATCGCGAATTTCGCCTTCGACGACGCCCGCGGGTTCTGGAAGTGGGTGGACCTGTGCGACGCCGGCGGTGTCGATTCCATCTGGCAGTCCGACCGCATCATCAGCACCCAACCCGCCCTCGAATGCATGTCCGTCATGGCGGCGCTCGCCGGCGCCACCCGCCACATCAAGTTCGGAATGAACGTGGCGAGCCTCGGGCTGCGCGATCCGGTGATCACCGCCAAGCAATGCGCGACGATCGACATGCTGTCGGAAGGCCGCCTGTTGCCCGCCTTCGGCATCGGCAGCGCCCGCTCCCGGGACTACGCGGCGACCGGCAAGCCGACCCGCCGGCGAGGCAAGCGGGCAAACGAGGGCCTGGAGATCCTCGCCCGCCTCTGGACCGAGGAGGCGGTGGATTTCGAGGGGGAGTTCTACCAGCTTGACGCGGCAAGCATCAGCCCCAGGCCGGTACAGGACCCGTTGCCGCTCTGGATCGGAGGCGCAGCACCCCAGGCCATCGAACGGACGGCCCGCTGGGGCACGGGCTGGCAGGCCGGCATCGATGCCGCCCCCGAAGTTGCACCGGTGATTGCCGCGATCAAGAACCGCGCCAGGGAACTCGGCCGGGTCATCGACGAGGACCATTACGGCGCGGGATTCGGGTTCCGGTTCGGCACCGCGTCGGATCCCATTGTGGAACGCCATGCCGAGGTGCTCCGCGGGCGGCTCGGCCGCGACCCCGCGGGCTACGCGGCCGTCGGTGGCGTCGACGAGATCATGGCCCTGCTGCGGCGTTTTCACGAGGCTGGCGCGCACAAGTTCGTGCTGCGGCCCATCGCGAGCGGTACCGAGGACATGCTGTCCCAGACACGCGCGCTGATCGAACGGGTTCTGCCCGAAGTCGCAGCCCTGAACGGCCGCGACGCCTGACCCGGGATGTCGGCAAGTTCAGTGGACCCCCGATCAATCAAGCGGCTGTACGAAGGACAGCTCGCGGCGGGCAGCACCGGCAAGGGATCGCGGGAGACGCGACGGATGTTCCGCGCCATGTTGCGGGCCACAAGGGAACTACCCGCCCGCAGCCTCGCCAAATCGGCAGGTGAGACATGGGTGTGGTCCGACCTGCATCTCGGCCACGAGAACATCATTCGCTACACGAACCGGCCCTTCGAAGACGTGACGGAAATGAACGCGCGGCTCTATGCCAACTGGGACGCCGCGGTCGGCGAGAAGGACACCCTGGTCTTCGTCGGCGACATCGCCATGCGCACTGCACTCTGCGACACCACCTGGCAACGCATCCGCGAAGGTCCGGGACACGCCAAGATCCTGGTCGTCGGCAACCATGACCTGACCGGTTCCGGAACGCTGCGCGTCGACGGTTTCGACGACATCTGCTCGGTTCTGTGCGTCGACGGCGACGTTCCGCTCGTGTTCACGCACATGCCGCTGGCAACAGTTCCCGACGGCTGCGCCAACGTCCATGGGCACACGCATGATGCGAAGCCGACACGGTCACCTCACATCAACGTCTCCGTGGAACAGCTCGCCTACCGGCCCGTTCCGCTCGGGCGCATCCGGGCGCTTGCGAGAGAAGTGGTCGCCGGCCGCTTTCCGGAAGGTGCCACGACCATCGAGCGCATCGCCAACCTGTGACGCCGCACCGGTCAATGGGGAACGCATGACAGGCTCACGCATCACGTTCATGGGCGCCGTGCCGCCGTGGGAATGCGACATCGTCGACCACTTCACGGTGGCGTACTACTACCAGAAGCTCGACCATGCGACCGACATGGTGCTCGGCCGCGCGGGTTTCGACCCCGCCGACCCCGCCGCGCCCACGATGGTCCGATGCCTTACCCGGTTCGAGCGGGAACTGGTCAAGGGCGACATCTACCGGATCGAGACGGCGCGGCTTGCGACCGACCGTCTCGCGCACCGCCTGATCGATGCCGCAACGGACACGGTCTGCACACGGTTCGACCAGTGCCTGTCGGCCCCGATACCGGAAAGCGGCGCCCCGCCGGCTAGTGCGGACACCGAACCCCCGCCGCTCGACCCGCCTGCGCTCCCGCCCGCCAACGCCCGCTGGCTCGACACCGGGGTGGACGTACTTGGCGCCGAAGACTGCGGACTCCGGGGCAGCGCCACCTCGCACGCATACATCCTGCGGTTCTCCGCCGCCGGCGAGCACCTGCGCGACGCGATCGGGATCACGCCCAGCTACGCGCGGGAACACAACGTCGGCTTCGCGACCTTCAGCTTCGACGCCCGGTTCGCCGCGCGCGCGGGACCGGGAACGCCCGTCTCCGCCCAGTCGACCCTGAGCCATGTCGGCCGCACGTCCCTGCGCATCGAACATCGGCTCCTCGACGCCCGCGACGGCACCGAGATCGCGGCCCTCACCCAAGCGGGCGTCCACCTCGACAAGGCCCGCCGCCGGCCCTCACCCATGCCGGCCCACATCGTCGCAGCCGCGCGAGCACTGCTCGGAGCCTCCTGATCCGGGTGACCATGGATCAGCACACGGAATCGTCCGAAGCTCCAGCACGGCGGAGTGTCTCCGTGCAGGAGGAGGCGCGCGCATACCATGAGGCGCTGTTGCGCCGCCTGTTCGGAGGGCGGAAGTTCATTCTCGCGGGCGGGCTGGCGGCGAGCCTCGGCAGGAAGGCGCGCGCGCTGGCGGCGCTCGGCGCGGCCCCACCGTTCCTGCTCGCTTTCGGCGAAGGGACGGGGGAACAACCCGGCCCGGAAGCCGCACACCTGCATCAATTCGAAATCCGGCCCCGGGACCTCGTCGACCAACTCCTGCAGGAAGAGGCGACGCTCCGGGACCTGCCGCGCGATGTCAGGGCGATGATCGACCGCTGGGACCCGGACGGCTCGGCACGTGTGCTGTGTTCGCCCGGCGATGTTGCGGCGGTAGCCGGCCGGGATATCTACGCGGGTCGCAAGCCTGCCTGGATGGCGCTCGAAGACAAGACGGCCATCGACGCGTTCTGGGACGCCGCCGGCGTGCAAAGGGCACCATCGCGCATCGTGGCTGCCGAACATCGCGAACTCATCGCAGCGGCCACCGCCCTCGATCAGGGTCTCGGTACGGTGTGGGTCGCCGACGTCAAGTCGGGGATACATGGCAGCGCCATCGGCCTGCGATGGGTGCGACCCGGCGACGATGGCATCGCGGCAGCGGACTCGTTGCGCGGAATCGCCGATCGCGTTCGCGTCATGCCGTTCCTGGAAGGCATCCCGGTCAGCATGCATGGAATCGTGTTCGACGACGCCGTGGCCGTGTTCCGGCCCGTCGAAATGGTCGTGTTACGGCCGATGAGGAGTGATCGACTCCTCTACGCCGGATGTTCCAACTGGTTCGACCCCGAAACCCGTGATCGCGATGCGATGCGCAGAACGGCGCGGCGCGTGGGCCACGCGCTGCGCGAGCGGGTCGACTACCGCGGCGCGTTCACGGTGGACGGCGTTCTCTCGACCGACGGATTCTTGCCGACGGAGCTGAATCCCCGCACCGGCGCCGGGTTCTCGACCCTTGTGGCCGGGCTGGGTGACTTTCCGTTCGAGCCCTTGTGCTGGGCGGTGGCCGAAGGCGAACGCCTGGCCTTTCGGCCGGCCCTTCTCGAGCGTGCCGTACTGGACAGTGCCGAGCGGCATCGTGCTGGCGGAGGTTCCATCACTACCCGCACGACACTGGACGCGGGCACGGTCGACCTGGTGCGTGACGGCACGGAGTATCGCGAAGCGCGCGGGGACGAGGTGCCGGTCGCAACGCTGGTGGCCGGCCACAACCCGATAGGTGGCTTCCTGTCTTTCAGCCTGGATCGGGATCGGAACCAGGCCGGCACCTCCACAGGCCCGGAGATGTGCCGCGCGCTACGGTATGCGGACCGCAATCTCGGAACCGAATTCGGTCGATTGACGGCCGCGAGGAACGTTCGGCGATGAACCGGGGTGGGGATCAGGTCGCATCACCGGGGGCGAACACGGCGGGTGTTGCCGGCGCGGTCACCCTGGCGAGCCCCGCCAAGCCCGTTTGCCGCAGGCGGCGAGACACTCGATAATCGCCGCTTTTCCCTGGGGGGAGTCCATGTCCGGCAAGGAATCCATCGCCATACTGGGTGGTACGGGCGATCTGGGCACGGGCCTGGCCATTCGGTGGTCGAGAGCCGGTCACGAGATCATCATCGGCTCGCGCACGCTTGAGAAGGCAAGGACCGCAGTGGCGAACCTCCACAAGATCAGTCCCGAAACGCCGGCCCGGGCGATGGAGAACGCCGATGCGGCGGCAGCGGGCGACATCGTCGTGCTGACCGTGCCCGCGGAACACCAGGTCTCGACCCTCGAGACCGTTCGCGAGGGCCTCAAGGGCAAGATCCTGATAGACGTGTCCGTGCCGCTGGTTCCGCCCAGGGTCGGCACGGTGCAACTGCCCGAAGCGGGATCCGCCGGCAAGCGCGCGCAGGACTTCCTGGGTGATGACGTCATGGTGGTCTCCGCATTCCAGAACATCGCCGCCCACCTGCTGCGGCAGGACATCCGGATCGAATGCGACGTGCTGGTTGCCGGCAACAAGCGCGCCGCGAGGAACAAGGTCATCGAACTGGCGGCGGAAGCGGGTCTGACCGGATGGCACGCCGGACCCATAGACAACGCCGCAGCCGCGGAGGCGCTTACCAGCATCCTCATCCAGATCAACCGCCGACACGACGTTTCGCATTCGGGCATCAGGATCGTTGGCCAGGAGCATTGATGTGGCGTTCAGCGTCACGGGTATCGAAGGCGTACCCCTGATTCGGGCCGGCGATGATCTCTGCGACATCCTCCTGGAAGCGATCTACGCCCGGACGCCGCTCCGTGACGGCGACGTGCTCGTCGTTGCGCAGAAGATCGTGTCCAAGGCCGAGGGCCGCCTGGTACGACTTCACGACGTCGACCCGTCCGCCGAAGCCGTCGAGTTGGCGACGGAGACGGAAAAGGACCCTCGGCTGGTACAGCTGATTCTCGATGAATCCGTCGCCGTGGTGAGAAAGAAGCCCGGCGTGCTCATCGTCCGCCACCGGCTCGGCTTTGTCAGCGCCAACGCCGGCATCGACCAGTCCAACGTCGACCACGCCGGCGGCGAGGCCGCGCTGTTGCTGCCCCTGGATCCGGACGCTTCCGCATCGGCATTGCATGCGGGCATCTTCGAGGAGACCGGCAGGCGCGTCGGCGTGGTCATCAGCGACAGCGCAAACCGGCCCTGGCGCCTCGGCACCACCGCCATCGCCATCGGCGCCGCCGGCGTCCAGGTATTCGACGATCGGCGCGGCGGTTCCGACCTGTTCGGCCGCGAACTCAAGATCACGCTCGTCAACCGCGCCGACAGCATCGCTACCGCCGCGGTTCTCGTGATGGGCGAAACGGCGGAGCGAATACCCGCGGCCCTGATCACGGGTTTCCCGCCAGAGTCCCCCGAGGGGAATGCCGCAGCGATCAGCCGGCCATTGACGGAAGACCTGTTCCAATGACCGCGTCGACGAGGCGCGGGCGATGAGAGTATTCGCGCTCACCGGGGGCATCGGCGGCGCCAAGCTCGCGCTGGGTCTCGCGAAGGTCCTCGCACCCGACGAGGTCGCCTTCGTCGTCAACACCGGAGACGACTTCGAACACCTCGGCTTCCACGTGTCGCCGGACGTGGACACCCTGGTCTACACCCTCGCGGGAGAAGCCAACATCGAGACCGGCTGGGGCCGGCAGGACGAGAGCTGGCAGTTCATGCGCGCCGCGGAGCAGTTCGGCCTACCGACATGGTTTCGGCTGGGCGACCGCGACCTCGCCCTGCATATCTACCGCCGGCAGCGCCTCGCCGAGGGCGCGACCCTCACGGAGGTCACCCGGGAGACCTGCCGGCGCCTGGGCGTGGCCCAGCCGGTGCTGCCGATGTCGAACGACCCGGTCAGAACGCGGGTGCTGACGCCCGACGGGTCCCTCGCGTTCCAGCACTACTTCGTACGCGACCGCTGCCGGCCAACCGTCACCGGGTTCGAGTTCGACGGCATCGAAGACGCTTCGATCAATCCCGAACTCTCGGCACTGCTCGGCGCCGGCGCATCGAGCGACCGACCGGGCGCAATCGTCATCTGCCCTTCCAACCCCTTCGTTTCCGTGGACCCGATCCTGGCCGTGCCCGGCATGCGGGACATGCTGCGATCAGCCGGCGCGCCGATCATCGCCGTCTCGCCCATCGTTGGGGGACAGGCCATCAAGGGGCCGACGGCAAAGATGATGCGCGAACTCGACATTCCGGCGTCGGCCACCGCCGTCGCCCGGCACTACCGCGACCTGATCACCGGCTTTGTCCTCGATGAATGCGACGCCTCGCGCGAGGCCGAAGTGGCGGACCTGGGACTCGCCACCGCGGTGACCCGGACCGTGATGTCGAGCCTCGACGACCGCATCGCCCTGGCGCGTGACGTGCTCGCTTTCGCCGGTGCCTGAGTTCATGCCTCCCGGCAACATCTGGGCGTTGGTGCCCTTCAAGGGCCCGCAAGGGGCAAAGGGCCGGCTCGGCGCGTACCTTTCACCCCGCGAGCGTCGCGACCTGACGCTTGCCATGGTAAAGGACGTGCTGGACGCGCTGACGCGGGCATCGCTCTCCGGCGTACTGATCGTGTCACGATCCCCGACCGCCCTGAAGCTGGCCCGGGAGTTCAACGCCCAGGTGTTCGCCGATTCGGCGAACGACCTGACGGGCGCCGTCACCGAAGCCAGCGATTTCGTGGCCAACCGGGCGGATGGCACCATGATCGTCCACGGCGATCTTCCCCTCCTCACCACCGGTGAGGTGAACCACGCGCTCCGGAGCCACCGGGACATTACCCTCGTGCCCGACCGGCACGATATCGGCACCAACTGCATCATCGCGACCCCGCCGAACGCCATGGCCTACCAGTTCGACGGCACGAGTTTCGAACCGCACCAGGCGCTCGCGCGCGCGGCGGGATTCGAGCCGCGCATCGTCCGCCTGCCCGGTTTCGGGCTCGATATCGATACCATCGACGGCCTGCGCGCGTTCGCCGCCGCCGGCAGCGACACCCGCAGCGGTCGCCTTCTCGCCAAAACCGGTGTGGCATCGCGGTTGTCGGCCACCCATAATTAGGGGTTACCGGGGGAATCTCAGGACACGATGCGCGCCGAAACGACACTGGCTGCCGCTCGGGACGGCCGACTGCCGGACGCCGCCGGCGCCCTTGCCCTGGCGGACTATCCGGACACGCGCGCACTCGCCGGCGTCGCCGCGACGCTACGCGACCGCGAGTTCCTGAACGTCGTCACCTACTCGCGCAAGGTCTTCATTCCGCTGACCCACCTCTGTCGCGACGTCTGCCACTACTGCACGTTCGCGCAGACACCGTCCCGGCTCGACCACCCCTACATGTCGCTCGACCGCGTGCTGGAAGTCGCCCGCCAGGGCGCTGAACTCGGCTGCAAGGAGGCGCTCTTCACCCTGGGCGAGAAACCCGAGTTGCGCTACCGGGCGGCGCGCGAGGCGGTGGAACGCATGGGATACGAAACCACCATCGACTACCTGCGCGATGCCGCCGCGGCCGTGCTCGACGAAACCGGGCTGCTGCCGCACCTGAATCCCGGCAACATGACGCCGGAGGACATCGCCTCGCTGCGACCCGTATCGCCGTCGATGGGCATCATGCTCGAGTCGGCGTCCGAGCGGCTGACCGACCGCGGCATGCCCCACTACGGTTCCCCGGACAAGGTGCCCGCCGTTCGCCTGCAGACGCTCGCCGATGGCGGCGCCGCGGGGGTGCCCTTTACGACCGGCATCCTGATAGGGATTGGCGAGACCCGCCGGGAGCGGATCGAGTCACTGCTCGCGATCCGCGATGCGCATGAAGCGCACGGCCACATCCAGGAAGTCATCATCCAGAACTTCCGCGCCAAGCCCGACACCAGGATGCGCCATGCGCCGGAACCGAGCCTGGACGAACTGCTATGGACCATCGCCATCGCCCGTATCGTGTTCGGCGCGTCGATGAGCATCCAGGCGCCGCCAAACCTGAGTCCCGGCGTACTCCGGCAGATCGTGGCGGCGGGCATCAACGACTGGGGCGGCGTCTCCCCGCTGACACCCGACTTCGTCAATCCCGAAGCGCCCTGGCCCCATCTCGACGAACTTGCCCGGGAGACCGCCCTGGCGGGCAAGCACCTGCAGGAGCGCCTGACCATCTACCCCGCCTATGCGCGCGAGCCGGACCGCTGGCTCGATGCCGGGCTGAAGCGCCGCGTGCTCGACATGACCGACGGGGAGGGTTTTCCGCGCACGGACGGCTGGTCCCCCGGCGCCATCGACGCACCGCCGGAAGCCACGCTGGAAGGCATCTACACACCGTTCCACAGGGAGACCGTCTCCGCCGACCTGCGGCAAATCCTCGCGCGCGCCGCGGACGGCAACGACCTGGACGAAGCGGACCTGGTGCGCCTGATCCGCGCACGGGGCGACGACTTCAACGCGGTCGTGCATGCGGCGGACAGGCTCCGCGCCGAGGTCAACGGCGACATCGTCAGCTACGTCGTCAACCGCAACATCAACTACACCAACATCTGCTACTTCAAGTGCCGCTTCTGCGCCTTCTCCAAGGGCAAGCTGGCCGAGAACCTGCGCGGACGCCCGTACGATCTCGGCCGCGAGGAAATCCAGCGCCGCGTGCGCGAAGCATGGGACCGGGGCGGAACGGAGGTCTGTCTGCAGGGCGGCATCCACCCGGAGTACACGGGCGAGACCTACATGGAGATCGCCCGCGCGGTGAAGGAAGCGGTGCCTGACATGCATGTGCACGCGTTCTCGCCGCTGGAGGTGTGGCAAGGCGCCGCCACGTCGGATTCGGGCGTCAGGGAGCACCTTGAGGCGCTGCGCGAGGCCGGACTCGATACGCTCCCCGGCACCGCGGCGGAAATCCTCGACGACGAGGTGCGCGCCGTGATCTGCCCGGACAAGATCAACACGGAGCAGTGGCTCCAGGTCATGGAAACCGCCCACGAAGTGGGTTTCCGCACCACTGCGACGATCATGTACGGCCATGTTGACCAACCGAAACACTGGGCCAGGCACCTGCTTCGCATCCGCGCGCTGCAGAAGCGCACCGGAGGTTTCACCGAGTTCGTGCCACTGCCGTTCGTTCACATGGAGGCCCCGCTCTACCTCCGGGGAGGCGCCCGCCGGGGCCCCACGTTCCGCGAGGCGATCCTGGTGCACGCCGTCGCCCGGCTGGCGCTGCATCCCCACATCACCAACATCCAGGCCAGCTGGGTGAAAATGGGCCACGAAGGGGTTGTGGCGGCGCTCAACGCGGGCTGCAACGACCTCGGCGGCACCCTCATGAACGAGAGCATCACCCGGGCCGCGGGCGCCAGCCACGGGCAGGAGACCTCGCCCCAGCGCATGCGCTCGTTGATCGAGTCCGCGAGCCGAACGCCGAGACAGCGCACGACGGTCTACGGCGACGTCGACCCCGAGCGCGTCAAGGCGGGACTCGCGGCCGGCGAACTCGCCGCGATCATCAATACTCCGGCGCGCAAGTACGAACGGGGCAGGACCCGCGAACTGGTCAGGAACGAAATCTAGCGCAGCCCGGCGGACCTATCTCGACTGTGGACAGTGCCGCCGTTCGCAGGGAACGCCGTCGCCATCGCCGTCGATCCACGACAGGCCGCACTGCTCGAGATAGAAGCGCGCCTCCTCGCAGGAACTCATCTCGCGACAGCTGGTCTTCCGACCGCAGGTGAAGGAAGCGGGCGGCGATGTCGAAGAGAGCGCGGCGGCATTCGCCCGGCGACCGTTGCGCCGCCACTCCCAAGGCGCGACCTGTTGCGGCTCTGGCATTGACCATAGACCGGCGCCCGCTTCCCGCGCGAGGCGCTCGTCGTTGAGCAGCGACTTGTCGGAAAGGTATCGCCGATACGCCCAGGCATGGCCCTCGCGCACCATCTCGCGATTGATGTCGCGCCCGTCGATGTAGATCTTTCCCAGCATCCGATCATAACGATCCACACCCTCGGGCATGATCCGCACCCGCTGGCGGAACACCTTCCCGGCAAGCGCCTGCCTTGCCCGCGTGCCCCAGGGCTGGCCGCGTTCCGGCGTGTCGATTTCGGTCAGCCGGAATCGTGTCCGGAACTGGCGTCCGTCCTCCTGAACCAGCAATGTCACGGTGTCGCCGTCGGAGATGCCGACGACGAGGGCGTTCAGGCAGGAGGCGGTATCGCAGGGCGCTGCGGACGCACCGCCCGCCAACAGCAGGAAGCAGATCGGGAATAGCGCTCGGATGGCCGATCTCCCACGAGAAGTGCGGTGACTATCCTACAGCGTGCGTCACTCCGTTGGAATGTTCCCGTGTCGTCGGAAAAAAGCACTGGCGACTTCGATAATCAGGAACATCCAGGAGATCGGGAAAGAAGTGCGTACAGGGCAGTGGGGCCACGGACGGCACACTCCAAGACGTCGGTGGCGGAGTCGACCGATCACCGACCTTCCGCAACGTCCGTCTCGCCTCAGTTGGATCCGTGTGTGATCTGTAGGACGTAGGCCGTTTGCCTGCGCCACTGCGTCAATCCACTAACCCGGCAAGTCGTTTCGTCGCTTTTCCAACGTATTGCCGTTCTTGTCTTTCAGATCTTTCCAGCCATTGGCAGATCCACCCAATATGACCGACGCTGCCGCGCTAGGTGACTTGAACTCGTTGTCACGTGCAACCGTTAGCTGGTCGCCAGCGGAGAAAGCTCGACGGCGGCGTCGGGGACTATGGGACCGTCTCCTTTCCCCTTCCCGGTCAGCGTCGGTTCCCCCCGCTTCGCCTTGGCAGACAGCCCACCGGCTTTGGTGGGCCTGAAGACAACTTCCTCGTCGTATGTCATGCCCCGCTCCGCCGCCATCGCGGCCGCTTTCGGCGTCGCTCCTTCGGCGCTTCGGAACGTGCGCCAGCGAAAGTTCTCCGCGTCGGTCAGAACCAGGTCGGTTTCAAACCAAAGGCGCGTTTCCGCAGATTCCGGCGGGCCCGTGAAGTCGGATTCCAGAGGTAAATCCAATCGCTTGTGTACGCTTACCGCGCCGTTCGACTCAAGTCTTGCCGAAATGTGCCCCAATCCGCACACGTTGTTTTCCGAATGGAAAACGAACCATGCGTCCCGCAATCGAGCCGCAAACGCCCTGTTGCCTTTCAATGTATCCGACATGGCCTCACCTCCCCCAGTACTTTCCAATGACAGTTCAAGAACGCCTTTGCGAACCAGGCCATCCCGCAGCCTGGCGATGCCCCGCGAAAGCCGGGAAGCTACCGTGCCGGGTCTGCAGTCCAGGGCCTCGGCTATCTCCCGGTAGCTCAGACCTTCGAAGTAACGCTTCAGCAACGTCCTGTCGTCGGTCTCAGGCAACTGTTCACACTCGTCCTGCCCCAATTGGACGCCACCGACGCGGATTTTCTTCCGCGCGGGGCATCCAGGGGCAGGAACGCTAATCCGCTCAGCCCTGTCGCAGCAGCGACTGCGCCCGGACGACGGTCTCGTCGTCCGGCACGCGGCTGGCGTTGGCATACATGAGGCTGGCCGCGAGGAGCCGGTCACGCCAGCCGAACCGCAGTTGCCGATAGTTCTCGAGCATGGCCTCGGTGAACTTGATGTCGTGCGTTCCCCTGTTCTTGAGCGTCGCGTACCAGCGCAGGCGGTCGGCGAGCGCCACCGAGTTGCCACCGGCGTCCAGCCAGCCGAGTGCCTGCCGCACGGCGTTGTATCGACTGCGGCCAAGGGTCTCGAAGATCTCGTCCAGGCTCCCGGCCGCGGCTGGCTCGACCGTGTCGATGCGCCGATCCCGGGCGCCCGAACGGGGCGTCGTCAGCTCCCGAAAGCGCGGCATGAAAGCCACCGCCTGCAGGAGCAGCATCCGCCGGGCGGCATCGGCATCGGAAACCTCGTAGCAGTACCGCATCGCCTCGGCCGTCGTGTTCGCGTGAACGGCGACGATGTCGTTCCTGCGCAGGACCATTTCCGCCGCGAATATCGCGACCGCCTCCCACACCGTGTCCGCACTGATGCCACCTTCAAGCAGAGCGGCCGCAGCAGTCACGGCCGTCTCGCTGCTGGCGGTCCTCAACTCCTGGAGCAGGGTTCGCGCCGCGGAGAGATCTTCGCGTCCCCGGCCCCAGTCGCCTGGAAGGGCAGCACCGATCGGTCGATTCGTCTTCCAGTCGTGATCGGCCAGGTATTCATGGCCCGCCGGGAAGTCATCGCCCTGCGGGTTCTGCACCGCGAGGGCCAGCGAACGCACCACGGGCCCGGCCAGCAGTCGGTCATCCCCAAAGGCTCGGCACAACCGGTGCGCGTTGGCGGCGGCGATGGTCTTGTGGCCGATGGCACGGAAGTCGCGCGCGGCGTGCAGCATGAGCGTCTGCAGCGCCGAACCGGCCTGCCCACCCATGACCATGCCGTGTGCGGCACGGTCCGCCGCATCGCGGTCCCACGCCGCCAATGCGGCTTCCAACTCGGGTAAGCCCCCAGAGGTCTCGGCGATCGCCGGGAGGAACCAGGGACGGAAATGGTCCTGCTGGCCGGACGCCGACTTGAAGTAGTTCGCCGTCCAGAGCAGCGGCAGCCAGCGGCGCTCGTCCGGCATGCCGGCGACGGAAAGCTCGACGGACCGCAGCATCATCACGGCGTGGTACCTGAACCCGACGTGGGGATAGGGGCTCACTTCGCGACAGGCCGCGATGGCCAGGCCCCGAAGAAGTTGCTCCGGGCGCAAGCCGGATCGAATTCGAGCCACCAAGCCGGCAAGCAGGGAATGGCGCGGCGTATCGATCAACAACCGGGCGATGTCGGCGTCCGCCACCGCCGAAGTCGTCCTGATCCACGGCGCGACAGCGCCGGCCGCCAGCAGTTGACGGCGGGCGATCATGAAGGTGCCGAGTACTCCACGTCTTGCTACGACGCCTCAGAATCCCGGTCGAAGATCTTGCCGGGATTGAGAATGCCCTTGGGATCGAGCGCCTGCTTGAGCGTACGCATCAGCGCCACTTCCTCCGGCGAACGCGAGATCAGGAGGTAGGACTTCTTCTCGAGGCCGATGCCGTGCTCGGCCGATATCGTTCCGTCGATGTGCTTCAGCGGTTCGTAGACGGCACGCTCGACCGCCTCCCTCGCGCTCTCCTCGTCCTCTCCAGCGCAGATCCCGAAGTGCAGGTTGCCATCGCCGAGGTGGCCGAAGGTGAAGTTGCGGTAAGTATCGAAGGACGCGTCCAGGAGACGGTTCACATCGCTGACGTAGGCCTCCATGCTCGGTATCGGCAGGCCCACGTCGAAGATGAACAGCGGAGGGAAGCGGTTGCACTGCTCGACGTCGTCGCGCATCGCCCACATTTCCCGGCGCTGCGCCTCGTTCTGCGCGATGACCGCATCGGCCAGGAGGCCGGACTCGTACGCTTCGGCAAGGGCTGCCTGCGCGCGCGCGGCATCGTTGTCCGCGTCTCCTCCCATGGCCTCGATCAGCGCATAGTAGGGATACTGCTGGGGCAGTGGCGGTTTCTGCTTCGCCGGTGGCGTCGTGACAAGCCGGTAAAAATCGGACCAGAGCACCTCGAACGCCGACAGCGCGCCGCCGAGCCGTGCATCCATGTGCTTCAGCAGTTCCGGCAGCCTGTCGAAACTGTCCACCGCCACGAACATCGTCTCCTGGCTGCGCGGCTTTTCGCGCAGCCGCAGCACGGCCCGGGTCACGATACCGAGGCTCCCCTCGCTGCCGATGAACAACTGCTTCAGGTCGTAGCCCGCGTTGTTCTTGATCATCTGGTTCATGGAAGAAACCGCGGTGCCGTCCGCCAGCACGGCCTCCAGGCCCAGCACCATGTCGCGGGTCATGCCGTAGCGGATGACGCGGTTGCCGCCGGCATTGGTGGAGATATTGCCGCCCACAGTGCAGCTTCCGCGGGCGCCGAGGTCCAGGGGATACAGCAGTCCGTGGTCGTCCGCCGTTTCCTGCACCGTCTGCAGCGGGACGCCCGCCTGCACCGTCATGGTCCGGTTCACGAGATCCACGCTTTCCACGCGGTTCATCCGCTCCAGCGAAAGCATGATGTCGCGCGGTTCGCTGATGGCGCTCTGCACCAGGCCCGTGAGACCGCCCTGCGCGATGACGCTCTGTCCCGCGTCGTTGCATGCTCTCAGCACGGCGGCGACTTCCGCCGTGTCGCGCGGGCGGACGATGGCCTTCGCCGCGATGGTATCGGAGCGCCAGATGCCCGCCGGCCGAGTGGACACATCGGTGCCGGTGAGCACACCCCGAGGGCCGGTGATCGCGGCCAGCGCCTGCGCGATGTCAGCCATGTCCGTTCCTTCGGGTAGCCACTCAAACCAGCAAACGGCGCAAGCTTATCACCCGCCTCGTGGCTACACGCCGTGCGGCAGACGCAGGCGCAAACCCTCATGCTCGGCCAAGTCAGAGTCGAGAAATGCGTTGCATGACGCGAGCTGCCGGGCAGTCCATTCCACGGTGCGCCAGTCCACGGCGGCGGTCCAGCGCTGGGCGTAGTCCAGCATTCGGATCAGCGGTTCGGTGACGCCGTTATGCGTCAACGCGCGCATGGCGGCCAGGTAGTCACCGCGGAACACGGTGGGGATGACGATCCTCTCTTCGTCGCCCCTCACGAGTTCCGCATTCATCATGATGCGCGCCAACCGGCCGTTCCCGTCCGAGAATGGATGCACCTCACCGATCAGAAACAACAGGAAGGCGGCGCGCTCGAATGCAGTCTCGAGGCTCCGATACAGGGCGAAACCCCGTTCCAGGGTACCGGTGACCTCTTCCGGGCGCACGAAAACCGTGGCACCCGCGCGGTTGGGGGCCAGCTTGAATTCACCCGGACGCACATCTGGCCGGTTCTGCAGAATCGTCGCGTGACGGCTACGCAGGATGGCCAGGAAATCTCCCGCGTCGCGCGGCGCGCGGCGCATTTCGGACGGGTCTGAGACCACCCGCCAGACGCCAGCGATGTCGTGCGCATCGGCCGGACGGTCGGTCGGGATACGACCCTGGAAGACGATGTCCCGAGCTTCGTCGACGGTGAACTCCGTGCCCTCGATGAAGTTGGAAAAGTACGCATCGTAGAACGCCAGCGTCGCGGCCTGGCTACCGTCCCGCACCGCGCTGCGGCACCTCGCAACCGGTTCCCTGCGCAATGCCGCGCGCAACCTTTCGAAAAGGGTGAGGCGCGCCGGGTCATAAGGTTGTCGACGCGCCCGCGCGGTCGGCGGCGCTTCGCGCGTGCCTGCCATCGCGCCGATCAAGTCATCCAACAGCAGGGCTTCGGCATCTCTCCCCAAATCCGGAGCTATCGTTCGCGCCTCGTCGCGCAAGCGGTCAGCCGCGTCCATTCCGGCACGCTGGATCATGTTTTCGAGGCGACTCTCGATTTCGCGCCGAGGCAAGGTACGGGCCACGCGGCCCGCGCGAGCGCGCGAAGGCCGCAGATTGTCAAGGTAAGCCCGCGGCGTGGAACTCAGGAACAAGCCGTCAAGGAATGGTCGATCCGTGGGCAGCGGCCCGACACCCCGACGCGGACGCAGGGTGATGCCGGGCAATGCGACGGTCCCGCCGCGAGCCGTCACGAGACAGATCGATCCGTCCGGAGCGGGTACGTTTTCGAGCGCCGTACGGTCGGCAATGAGCGCACCGGGGAAATAGCAAGTTCGTGGTGTACAGTCGAGAACCTAGCTTGCGCAATTGGCCGGACTCCAGCCTGCGCGAGACTTCGCGGCTGATCACGGTATTGGATACGAATGCCTCCGGCATCGCATCCACGATCCGAGCAGGGGAATTTCTGGGCATTTGCGCACCTCTCCCGCCCAGTTGCGAGAATTAACTCTAGTTAAGACGGCCGTATTGCGAATTATGCGCCTTTAACCCGGATATCTCACCAAGGGCCGCGGGCGGCCCGGCCCCGCTCGTCGACCATGGAACAATCGCCGCCGGTCGCTGGCGCCCACGGATGCGTTTGTTTCACGCGAGAGTTACATGACCAGCCGGCGGATGTCCCCCAGCAGGCGCGTCAGCGCCACCATGAAACTCCCGCCTTCGACGCCGTTGATCGCGCGGTGGTCGTACGATAGCGACAGCGGCAGCACGGCGCGCGGCCGAAATTCGAGGCCGTCCCAGACCGGTTTCGTGGCGAGACGGCCGACGCCGAGAATACCGACCTCGGGCGCATTGACGATGGGCGTGAATCCCGTGCCGCCGACGCGGCCGAGGCTCGAAACCGTGAAGCAGCCACCCTGCAGGTCGTCGGGCTTGAGCCTCCGCTCCCGCGCCAACGTCGACAACTCGGCGATTTCGGCGGCGAGTTGCCACACACCCTTCCGGTCGGCGTCGCGGATGACCGGCACCACGAGCCCCTCCTCGGTATCGACCGCGAATCCGACGTGGTGGTACCGCTTGAGAATCAGGCCATCGGCGCTCGCGTTCAGCGAAGCGTTGAGGCGCGGGAAGGCGCGCAGGTTCTCCGCGCAGGCCTTCATGACGAACGCGAGCGGCGTCAGCTTCACGCCCCGTTCTTCGCCCTCCCTTGCCAGCGATTTGCGGAACGCCTCCAGTTCGGTCACGTCCGCTTCGTCGTGCTGCGTCACGTGCACGACGTAGAGCCAACTGCCGTACAGGTTCTTGCCGCCCCGGGCCTGTAGCCGCGTCAGGGGCACTTCCTCCACGGGACCGAACCTCGCGAAGTCGATCACCGGCACGGCGGGCAGCGATGCGGCCGGGGCCGTGCCCGTCATCGTCGCCTTTACGAACGCCTTGACGTCGTCCTTGACTATGCGCCCCCGGGGCCCGGATCCCTGAATGGCCTCGAGATCGGCGCCAAGCTCGCGCGCCAGGCGCCGCACCGCGGGGCCGGCGTAGACCCGCCCCGTTCCGGTCGGCGTGTGGGGCGCCGCAACGTCAGGTGCCGTCACCGGGCGCGCCGGGCTCTCCGCCGCGGGGGTGGGCGTTGCCTCGACTTCCTCGGCCTGGCCGGCGCTGTCTTCCACCGGTTCGGCGGTGTCGCCGGCCGGGGTCGGGGCATCAGCGGCAATGGTCGCAATGACATCGCCCGCGTTTACTTCGTCCCCGATTACGACTTTCAGATCGCGCAATGTCCCTGCGAACGGAGACGGCACTTCCATGGATGCCTTGTCGGATTCGATCACGATGAGGGGGTCGTCCACCTCGACGGTATCGCCGGGCGCGACGCACAGCTCGATGACCTCCACGTCCTCGGCTTCTCCGATGTCGGGGATCACGATGTCCGTTTCGTGTTCCGGACTTGCCATCACGCGACCCTGGGATTCGCCTTGTCTGGATCGATGCCCATGTTCTCCATGGCGGCGCACAGGTCCGCGGAGGCCAGGACCTGCCGTCTGGCGAGTTGCTCAAGGGCAGCCAGCGTTACGAATTTCTCGTCCACTTCGAAGAAATGGCGCAGCTTCTCGCGCGTATCGCTGCGCCCGAAGCCATCGGTGCCGAGCACCCGGTATGGGGCATCGAAGTATGCGCGGATCGATTCGGCATGCCTGCGGACGTAGTCCGTCGCCGCCACCACGGGAATCTCCCCATCGAGGCAAGCGGCGACATGGGACCGGCGCGGCTTGTCGCCGGGGTGCAGGAGGTTCCATCGCTCCGTGTCCGCGCCGTCGCGGGCCAGCTCGGTAAAGCTCGTCACGCTCCAGACTTCCGAGGCGATGCCGTGGTCTTCCAGCAACCGCTCCGCCGCTTTCAGCGTCTCCCGCAGCACGGCGCCGCCACCGAGCAGGCGGACGCGCTTCGGATTCGCCTCGACGAAGTCGCCAACGGAGCGCAGCCGGTACATGCCCCTCACGATTCCCTCCCGCACCGCCTTGCCTTTCGGCATGGCGGGTTGCGGGTAGTTCTCGTTCATCACGGTGATGTAGAAGAAGACGCGCTCGCCCTCCGCGTACATGCGCCTGAGCCCGTCGTGGATGATGACGGCGAGTTCGTAGGCGTAGCACGGGTCGTACGCTATGCAATTCGGTATCGCCGACGCAAGCAGGTGGCTGTGGCCGTCCTGGTGCTGCAGACCTTCTCCGTTCAGCGTCGTGCGCCCCGACGTGCCGCCAAGCAGGAAGCCTCGCGCCTGCATGTCGCCCGCCGCCCACGCCAGGTCGCCCACGCGCTGAAAGCCGAACATCGAGTAGAAGATGTAGAACGGGATGAGGGTAAAGCGGTGCGTGCTGTAGGACGTGGCCGCGGCGAGCCAGGCCGAGAACGCGCCCGCCTCGTTGATCCCCTCTTCCAGCACCTGTCCGTCCATGGATTCACGGTACGCCGCGATCTCGCCGGAGTCCTCCGGTTCGTACAACTGCCCCTCGGACGAATAGATCGCGAGCTGCCGGAACATGCCTTCCATGCCGAACGTGCGCGCCTCGTCGGGAACGATGGGAACGATGCGGTCGCCGATGTCCTTTTCGCGCACGAGCGTCGAGAGAGTGCGCACGAATGCCATGGTGGTGGAGATGGTCCGTTTGCCCGAACCATCCAGCTGGCTCCGGAACATCGCGAGGTCCGGCGCCGTGATGCGCGAGCCGTCTGTCATGCGCTTCGGAATGGGCCCGCCGAGCCGCTCCCGCTGCTTCTTGAGGTAGACCGTCTCGGGGGCGTCTTCCGCCGGCCGGTAGTACGGCACGGCGGTGAGTTCGTCGTCGGAGAGCGGTATGTCGAAGCGGTCGCGGAAGTGCTTGAGGCCATCGAGGTCGAGTTTCTTGACCTGGTGGGTCGTGTTCTCCGATTCACCCGCATCGCCCATGCCGTACCCCTTGACGGTCTTCGCGAGGATCACCGTGGGCTCGTCCTTGTGGTTCACCGCCGCGTGGTAGGCGGCGAACACCTTGAAGGGATCGTGGCCTCCGCGGTTCAGGCGCATGATGTCGTCGTCGGAAAGGTGCTCGACCAGGGCGCGGACTTCCGGGTGCCGGCCGAAAAAGTGCTCCCGCGTATAGCCGCCGCCCTTGGCCTTGTAGTTCTGGTACTCGCCATCGACGGCTTCGTTCATCCGCTGCTGCAACAGTCCCGCGGTGTCTTTCGCCAGGATCGGGTCCCAGTGGCGCCCCCACACCACCTTGATCACGTTCCAGCCCGCGCCGCGGAACTCGCCTTCGAGTTCCTGGATGATCTTGCCGTTGCCGCGCACCGGACCGTCGAGCCGCTGCAGGTTGCAGTTCACGACGAAGATCAGGTTGTCGAGCCGCTCGCGCCCGGCCAGCGACAGGACGCCGAGCGACTCCGGCTCATCGCACTCGCCGTCACCGATGAACGCCCAGACCTTGCGGTCATCCATGGGGATGAGGCCGCGCCGGTCGAGGTACTTCATGATGTGGGCCTGGTAGATCGCCTGGATCGGTCCGAGACCCATGGACACCGTCGGAAACTGCCAATAGCCCGGCATGAGCCACGGATGGGGATACGACGAGAGTCCGCCGCCATCGACCTCCCGGCGGAAACGGTCCAGTTGGTTTTCGGTCAGGCGGCCCTCCAGGAACGAGCGCGCGTAGATTCCGGGCGCGCTGTGGCCCTGGAAGTAGATCAGGTCGCCCGCATGCTCGTCGGTAGGTCCGCGAAAGAAGTAGTTGAAGCCCACGTCGTAGAGCGTGGCGGCGGACGCGAACGTGGAGATGTGCCCCCCGAGATCGTCATCGCCCTTGTTGGCACGGAGCACCATGGCAAGCGCGTTCCACCGAATCAGCGAGCGAATCCGGCGCTCCATGAACAGGTCGCCCGGCATGAACGCCTCGTCGGTGGGGGGGATCGTGTTCCTGTAAGGGGTCGTCAGCAGGTAGGGCAGACGCTCACCGGTCTGCGCCAGCCGCGACGAAAGCCGCTCCATCAGCACGTTGGCCCGATCGATCCCGTGTTCCCGGATGACGGACTCCAGTGCATCGAGCCACTCCTGCGTCTCCTCCGGATCGATGTCCTCAACGTGCCTCGTGTGTTCCATCGCAATCGGCTCTGGTCAGCGCGCATCCCCTTGTGCCGCGCATTATATAAGCTGTCCCCATTCCCGCTTCGGACAATGCACAGGACCGGACCTTTCGCCAAACGTCTCAGCCGTGCAGCCGGGCGGCGCCGAGCACTCCGCTCGCGTCGCCGAACTGCGCGGGCCTGAGCAGCGTAGCGCCTTCATGGGTAAAGCCGTATCGGGACATCAGTTCGGGGACCCTCTCGTAGATCCCGGGGATGTTGGAGACGCCGCCGCCAAGCACGATGACATCCGGATCCACGATGTTGACGATCTGCGCCAGGGCTCGCGCGAGCATCGCGAAATAGAGGTCCATGGCGGGCGTCTCGAGCATCGCGACTTCCTCTGGAGTCCTCGCGACCCCTTCGAGTTCTTCGTATGTCGCCGCCAGCGCCGGACCCGAAATCCACGTCTCGATGCAATCGACGCGGCCGCAATAGCATGTCCGGCTGGCGAGGCGCGCCTCGCATTCCCGCAAGCGAGGCTCGATAACCCAGTCGGCGCGACGATAGGGCATCGGCGTATGGCCCCATTCGCCGCCGACCGCATTGGCGCCCTCCAGCAGACTTCCGTTGACCACGATGCCGCCCCCAACGCCGGTGCCGAGAATGACGCCGAACACGACGTTCGCTCCCCGGCCCGCGCCATCGCGCGCCTCTGACAACGCGAAGCAGTTGGCGTCGTTGGCGATACGCACCCGGGGACCCAGGCGCCCCACCAGGTCATCGAGCAACGGCTTTCCGTTCAGCCAGGTCGCATTGCAGTTCTTCAGGACGTGGCGCTGCTCCACCCAGGCTCCGGGCGTCCCGATGCCCACTGGACAGGGCCCGCCCGTGCGGGCATCCAGGTCGTGTACAAGCCGGCACAGCGCGCTCAGGGTCATTTCGTAGTCTCCCTGGGGAGCGGATCGGCGCTCGCGATGCACGACTTCACCGGTCGCGTTCATCAGTACCGCTTCGATCTTCGTACCGCCGAAGTCGATCCCGATCCGCAAGCCGGTCATGTCTTGTGCGAGGGGTTCCCCCTCGTGTACAGGCTCTGGTATACGCGCTGCCAGTCGAAGTTCGGACCGGGGTCCGTCTTGCGCGCTGGCGCGATCTCGCTGTGGCCCACTATTGCACTCCGGTCCAGGCGCGGATAGCGGGCGATCAGGGTATTGAGGATACGCGCGAGGACGACGTACTGCCGGTCGGTATACCCGGAGTAGTCCGTGCCTTCGAGCTCGATGCCGATGGAGAAGTCGTTGCAACCCGACCGGCCCCGGCAGCACGAGACGCCCGCATGCCACGCGCGGCGATCGAAGGGAACGAACTGCGACAACCCGCCCGAACGGCTTACGAAAAGATGCGCCGAAACGCGCACCCCCTCGAGGTCAGCCAGGCGGGGATCGCGGGAGCAGTCGAGGGTGTTGCGGAAGAACCGTTCCACGGCCCCGGTGCCGAACTCGCCCGGCGGCAATGAAATACCGTGAACGACGACCAGGCTGACGTCGTCCGGATCAGGTCGCGCATCCTGATTGGGCGACGGCGTTCGGCTGGCCTTCGTCAACCAATGTTCGGGGCTTACAATCACAGCGCGATCATACGCAAGCGATAGCCCATGCAACACCGTGCTACTACGCCGCCGCCCGAAGTTGTCGAGGCGAACGTCCGCGCCGCGCTGGCCGAGGATGTGGGCGAGGGAGACGTTACGGCGGAACTCGTGGAACGCGGCACCTGCGCCCGCGCCGTGGTGGTGTCGCGTTCCTCGGGAGTGTTCTGCGGCGCGCCCTGGGTCGTCGAGACGTTCCGCCAGGTTGACCCCGGCGTCCGCGTCGACAGGATCGCCGAAGATGGGGCTCGCCTGTCGCCTGATGAAACGGTGATGGAGTTCTCGGGCGCCGCGCGAAGCCTGTTGACGGCCGAGCGGACGATCCTCAATTTCGCGCAGCTCCTTTCGGGAACTGCCACCCGCGCGAGCGCCTACGCACAGGCCGTCGCGGGAACGAAAGCCGAGGTCCTCGACACCCGCAAGACCATCCCCGGCCTGCGGGCCGCGCAGAAGTACGCCGCGGCCGTCGGTGGCGTCCGCAACCATCGCGCCGGACTGTTCGACGCCTGCCTGATCAAGGAGAACCACATCGCGGCCGCGGGCGGTATTGCCGTCGCGGTGCGACGCGCGCGAAGCGCCCACCCGGACCTGGTCGTGGAGGTGGAAGTGGAGGATCTGGACCAGCTCGACGAAGCGCTTGTTGCCGCTCCGGACATCGTGCTGCTCGACAATTTCTCCCACAGGCAGATCCGGGAGGCGGTTCGGCGCAACGCCAGCCGGGTCAAGATCGAGGTGTCTGGCGGAATCCACCTCGCGGATGCGGCCTCAATCGCGCGTCTCGGGGTCGACTACATCTCGGTCGGCGACATCACGAAGCACGTCGAACCGCTCGACCTCTCGATGCGTTTCGGTTGACTGGTGCCGGGACGGAGACTCGATTTACTTTCGCAAGATACTGATTATAAAGATCTATCTCTCTTTTCTAGAGGACAGTTTCCCACACATTTACCCACACAGCTCGCCAGCGCCGGGATGGCGCATCTAGCCCGGCTATCTCCGCGCCCCGCGCATATCGGACGGCGCTCCCAAAGGAGGGCCGTCCGATGCGGGCTACAGGAACGCGAGCGCGGTCGCAATCGCCACCAGCGCACTCACCCCGACTAGCGCGCCGGAGTTTCACGGTCACCCACCACCAGCAGTCGATGCGCAGCCCCCCTTCGAGGGTTTCCTTGGTTTCCCACACGGTCACTCCTCCTCAGGAGAACAGGCCGATGGCATGGAACATCACGATCATCACCATGATAACGCCCGCGAGAGCCACGGCCACCTTGGCAGCTCGCAACCCATTCGCATTCGCATCTCCGCCAGCCTCGCGTTCCGCGATTTCCGAGTCCGCACGGAGCTTGCGAACCCTCCGTGACGCGTTCCCGCCGCGGCTCCGCTTTCCGGTCCTATTCATGTGGTCGACTCCGGGATGGGCGCCAGGCCGCTCAAACGACAAACACCTCACCCCACGCTACACTAACGACCACCCCCTCAACGACGAGCCTCCCGCGATGGAGACGACCGAAAAACCCTCCGCCGCGCACATCCGCGAACGTCCCGTCAAGCGGGCTCCCTGGACATTTCGCTGCCACCGGCCCGAACACGATGTCCTCGTCGACATCGACGCCTTCGACCAACGCCACGCCGTCGCGCTCGCCGCCGCGCACTGGGGCATCGATCCCGACATGGTTCGGGTGGAGGGGCGGCGCCGGCGGTGGCTGCGGTGGATCGGCATCAGCACGCATGATGCCCGCGATTTCCTCACGGACCGGAGCTGGTGGCACGCCACGAAGCTGGCCGCCCTCGTGATGGCCGCGCTGGTTGCCGCCTACCTCACGCACCTGGCGCTCTAGCGACCGCGGATACGATCCCCGCCCCGCAATCGAACTGTGATTGAGCTTGACCGCGCGCGAGGGGAAGTGGGCGGCAGCCCCTCCCGGGAGGGAGGAGCCGCAACCCGGTCAAAGGATCCAGAGCCAGAACACGATGACGGTGGGCACTATCCCCAAGAGCGGCAGGCCAACGCCGTACTTGAGCAGCTTCCACCACTCGCGCTCCAGTCGGATGTTCTCCGATACCTGAACGTACCGTTCAAACATCATGCACCTCCTATCAGCCCAATCGACTCGAGGGCGACCGTCACCGCAGCGCCGGCCGCAACGGCGGTCAGGACGAGCTTCACCTTGTCGAGGGTGTGCTCAGATCCATGCGCTCCGCCTCCTTCGTCAGCTTCACAGCGTCCGCCTCGATCCGCTTGAGCTCCAGCTCATTGCATTTCTCTTCAATATCCACTGGCTTTCCTCCATGCGGATTCCCGCCAGCGGACCTCTCCCGCGGGGATCGGATCCCCAGCGGGAGAAACGCCACCCCGGAGGGCGGCACCTTGCTCAACGCCACCCTCGGGCGGCAACGTCGGTAAGACCGACAATCAAGCGGATTGACCATATCACCGACTGCCCGACCGCGCGAGACTCACATCCTTACCGCTTGGGTAACCATTGCCTTCCCGCCGGGCGGGCCGCCGACTTCAGATACCAACGTAAGCGCGAGCTATCTCGAGCCTCGAATGGCCGAGCTCCGACGCGATCGTCAGCCGGGCCACGGTGTCGACGCGCCGCCTCTCTCCCGTCAAGGCGCGCCGCGACGGTCCGCCCGCAGCTGGCGCCTTCCAGCCCGTCAGTTCCTCGTAGCGGTCGAGCGCGTACGCGTGTCGCAGGCCATGCATGTGGTCGAGGCCCGCCGCCCTGGTCTGGTCCTCGTACACTTTCCTCTGCTCCGCGTAGTTCCGGTGCGGCGGTACCAGCGCTCCGCCGCCGGCCAGACGCCGCGCCTCTTCGAGGAGCTTGCGCTGACTGTCCTTCAGGATCGGAACCTCCCGCGCCCGGCCGCCCTTGGCGGTGGACGCCTTCACCGCGATCCGGCCGCCCCGGTCCGCGTGCGACGGCGAGAACTTGATCGCCTCCTCCCGGCGCAGGCCGAACGCCGCCTGCAGGCGCAGCGCC
>JAPOYI010000003.1 GCA_026706665.1 Gammaproteobacteria bacterium
CCTTGCGGCACGATGCGTAGTCTGTTGTCAGTCACTACTTATCATGACTCGGCAGCCCTAGCGCTGGCGGGGAGCCTCGCCGATCGCGTGACGCTCGCCGTCGGCGCCGATCTCGATCGCCTGGCCTGGGGCATCGATACCGTGCGCCGGGCCGCGGAGGCCGCCGGGCGCGACGCTGCCAGCATCCCCATCGGGGCATACATCAATGTCGCCGTCGGAACCGATAGGGATCGGGTTCGGGAGTCCATCCGCGGCGGGGTCGCAACGTTCGCTCACTTCAGCGCGGGCGCCGGAACCGACTTCTCCAGTCAACCCGAAATCATGCGCCGCGTCACCTCGCGGCTGCAGACGGAATACGACACCGCGGAACACTCGCAGGGCGATGCGGCCCACGCGAAAATCGTCGACCAGGATTTCATCGACTGGTTCGCCATCGCCGGAACCGCGGAAGAGGTCATCGAACGTCTCACGCCCATCGTGAAGCTGGGCTTGAGCCACATCTACTTTGCGGGCGGTCGAGCTTTCGGCACGCAGGAAGCGCTCGCGCAGGAAGTCATGCCGACCTTGCGCGCGCTGTAGTCGAGACTATCGACCCCGCCGAATTGCCTTCAAGGGGCAGTGGTGTGCGGAAACCCCTGCATGGCCGTATCGAACGTGTAAACGGCCTTCAGTTCCTCACCGGAGTGCGATGCTGCTTCCATAGCCTTGAACACAATCAGCGCGTCCGCGAAACCGCCGCCTTGCGCCGACGCGACCTCCCCTTCCGACCCGGCGTTTCGGTACGCCTGCAGTGCCCGCCAAACAGCCTGATCGTTCTCGAAACGAATGTTCGGCTCGCTGAATAGCCGTTCGAGGACAGCCACCAGTTCGGCCTCGTCGAGCCGGTACTTGCGTCCCGCAAGCGTCCAGACGGTTTCCACCAGCACGACATCGGTGATCAGAACGGTCTCGGCAGCATCGAAAACGAGAGCAGCTCGTGTCGCCTGGGCCTCGTCGTCGTGCAGCAGATACCGAAGCAGGACGTTGGTATCGACCGCAATCAAGGCGTCGACTCGTCCAACGCGTCCTGCAATGACTCCTCGTCGCTAACGGTGGCATCGCCAGTGATGTGCCGCAGGAATCCCTTGGCCGCGCCAGGGATCTTTCGCACAATGGTGATCCGGCCCGCGGCAACGAAACTGCGGTATTCGTCTCCTGGCCCGATCCCAACCTCTCTGCACTGATCGATGGGGAGCGTAATCTGGCGTTTAGCGCTCACTCGCGGCATGAAAAGTTCCTTTTCTACATGGCCAACACAAAGTAACGGTATCCCAATCTTTACTCACCATCAATAAGTAAAGAACATTGCGGTTCCCGTGCTATCGCTGGACCTCGGTCGGCATATTTGGTTATCTGCGCCGGAGGGAGGGGCAACATGACGGACAGATTCAAGCTGGCGATCATCGGCTGCGGCGGCCACGCGAGGGGCACCCTGGCGCCGCTCTGGGCAGACATCCCGGAAATCGAGCCGGTGGGGGCCTGCGACGCCCACGCGGAGTCGCTAGCCAACTTTGCGGAGCTCTTCGGCATCGAGAACACCTACTCCGACGCGCAGAAAATGCTGGCGGAGCAGCAGCCCGACATCCTGATCGTCGGATCGTGGCCCGCCTCCCACATGGAGAACGTGCTGGACGGCGTGAACGGCGGCGTCCGCGCCATCTTCTGCGAGAAGCCGATAGCTCTCAATGCCGGCGAGGCCGAGCGGATGTTCGAGGCGGCCAGGTCCGCCGGCGTGATCCTGGTGGAAGGGTTCATGCACCTCTACCACCCGCAGACGCACGCAGTGAAAGCGCGTCTCGACGAAGGTGCTGTCGGTGAACTGCGTTGCGTGCGGGCCAGCTTTTCGTCCGGATCCTCCAACCCGACCAACTGGCGCCGGCGGGGCGAGCTCGGCGGCGGCGCCGCCATGGACCTGGGATGCTATTGCCTGAGCAGCATCCGTTACCTCGTCGGCGAGGATCCCCTGTGGGTGTCGGCCAACGGGAACTTCGACGCCGATGCCGAGATCTGGCACACCCTGCTGGGAACGCTCCATTTCGAGAACGGGGTGATCGGGCAATTCGACACCAGTTTCGGGTGGTCCCGCCGGGGCTCCTGCGAAGTGGTCGGAACCGAAGGCACCATCTGGGTTCCGAGAACCGCCTGGTCCTGGCCCAGGGAAGAATCGTCGACGTTGACATGGGCGAACGCCGATTATCGCGATCCCCGGGAGGAGACGGTCGAAGTTGCGGGACTGAATCCCTACCGCGCGGAACTCCTGGACCTGGTCAACGCGTTGTCGACGGGCGAACCGACGCTTCTACCTGACGAACTTTCGGTGGGAACCATGCGTCTCATCGACGCGGTCCACGAATCCGCGCGTACGGGCCAGCGGGTCAAGATTGGGTAGCGGCCGCATGAACAAAGCGATCGAAGGGCGACTGCAACAGGCGTTTGGCGGGCATGTCCGCAGCGAGGGTCCCCTCGCGCCCGGGGGCGCGGGGTTCAGGATCACTGGAGTCGACCTCAGCGAGCCGCTGGAACCGGACCAGGCAAACGCCCTTATCGACGCGCTGGGCCACTACCGTATCATGACCCTCGCGGATCAGGACCTGGACGCGTTCTCCGCCGCCCATTTCGAGCGATTCGCCAACCACTGGGGCGCGCCGCTGCCGCATCCGAGCAACTTCAAGCGCCTCGGCAACACCCGGTACTACGAACCCGAACTTCTGCCGCCCGAAAAGCGTCCCTCTACACTGGTGAACGCCGCCTTTCCCGATGATCTGCGCTGCCTTCCGGGCGCCGACTCCCCCGCCGTTTTCGTCGTGACCAACGTCCGGGATCTGACCGACGAGGAACGCGAGGCTGGACCGAGGCTTCTTCCGGCCACCACGTGGCACACGGACATCGAACACCATGCGATACCGCTGCACGTATCCATGTTCCTGGTCCACAAGGTGCCGGTATCGCGCGACGCGCCAGGCGGCACATGGGTCCCCGAATGGATTCCCGCCCCCGACGACTCGCAAACGGACCGCTATTTCGAGGATTCCGACCCCGAGTTGTTGCGCCTGCGCAGAGCGCTTCCCCTGAATGGCGAGACGTCTTTCGCCGACACGGCCGCCGCGTTCGCAGCCCTGCCCGATGCCGAACAGGCGCGTCTCTCGAGCATCCAGGTGCGACGGCATTCCTACACCAAGAACGATGGAGCCAACCTCGCCCCCCTGGTTCGCACCAACGCTCGCTCCGGCATCAAGTCGCTGCACAGTCCGCTGTGGTGCCCGCGCCCTCCAACCCAGATTCCCCTGGAGGTCGAAGGCATGTCGGCGGAAGCGTCCCGTGCTTTCCTCGAGGAGATCGAGGCTCATGTGCTGCAGCCGGAGTTCCGCTACGACCATGCCCACACGCCCGGCGACGTGACCCTCTGGGACCTCTTCATGACCCTGCACGTGGCACCACCGTCGAAGGACAACATCCAGTCGCTGGACGACGCCCGCCTGTTCTACCGCATCAGTTGCAAGGGTGAGCCGGCGTTGACGCTGCCCCGGCAAGATCCGCCGGAGTGGATCAGCGAGCACATCTTCCTCGAATACACGACCCCGATGGCTGTCGTACGGGCGTCTTGAGGAGAGGACATTGCGTTCCCGCACGGAACGCGCGACATGGCACCGGGAGGTAGCACAATGGCAGCCGCATCCGGTCTCGACCAGGTATGGAACGACATCCGCCAGCACGGCCTCGGGGGGCAATGATCACTGCCACGCGTTCCGATCGAACCCATCGATGTTCCCAATGACCCGACATCACCAGCGTTCCGATCCGGCGATCCGTTGTCGCAAGTTCCTCCGCATGCTCCCGGCGGTGGCGGCGATTTGCGTTGGCGCCCCCGCGACGGGACAGGACACCGCGACTTACAGCGTCACCTTTGGCGGCAATTGGACAACCGAAAGCACGACCGTCCCGGTTCCCGGAAGCGCGCATTTCACCGATTTGATCGGCGCGATTCACAACGGCAATGTCACCTTCTGGCGTAGCGGCGGCACGGCCTCGCCGGGCATCGAGCTAATGGCGGAGACGGGGCTGACCAGCATCCTCCGGAGCGAGATCCAAGCCAGTCCGCATGCGCACGCGGTCATCGAGCAAGAGGTCTCTTTTGGTGGAAGGGGTACCGCCAGGTTCGATATCGAGGTCCCCGACGACCATCCCCTGATAACCTTGACGTCGATGATTGGCCCAAGCCCGGATTGGTTTGTCGGCATTTCCGGGGTGTCGCTGCTCGACGGAGACGGCGACTGGCGGAGGGCGGTGATGCTCGACCTGTACCCCTATGATGCCGGAACCGAGGACGGCACCACGTTCTCGCTGAGCAACCCCGACACCAATCCACGGGAGACCATCACCAGCATCAGGGGGACGGCCCCGTTCTCCGATGCAGAGCCCATGGCGAGGCTCTCTTTCGTTCTCGATACCACGGGCCGGCCGCCGGGCCGCGTGACCGGCGTTGTAGTCACGCCCGGCATTGGTCTACTAGCCGTGTCGTGGGATCCAGTGGACGATGCCGACGGCTACAAACTGCAGTGGGGGTCCGGTGACCAGGCCTTCGGTCCTGCCCGGCAGCACGTCGTGGGCGCCTCGACTACGGAGGATACGATCCCGAACCTGACGCCCGGTGTCCAGTACTTCGTGCGCGTTATCGCCACCAAGACCGGCACCGGCGACGGCGCGCCCTCGAATGTCAACAGCGGCACGCCGCTCAGCGTCCCGAATCGACGGCCCGAGACCACCGGCCAGATCGCCACGCAGTTCCTCCAGGTTGGCGGTAGCGTCCAGATCGATCTGTCCAATCACTTCCGGGACCCGGATGGCCGCCCGATGCGGTTCAGCGCCGTTTCGGACCACACGCCCACCGCGACGGTGGAGGTCGACGGAAGCGTCCTGACGATTCGCGGCATCGCCAGCGGGGAAGCTTCCGTGACGGTGACGGCGCTGGACGGTGGCGGCCTGACTGCCACGCAAAGCTTCGAGGTGATCGCGGGAAGGGCGACGGATTCCCTGACGATGATCGAGCTGCTCGCCGCCGGCGATACTGTAACCGTCGACTTGACCAGCATGTTCGCCGGTGCCGAGGGAGAGACGCTGACCTACGTGGTGGAATCCAGTGATCCGGAGTTGCTGACGGTTAGCGTGGAAGGCACGAACCTGGTTCTGGCACCGAACGAGGTCGGCGACGGGGGCGTGGTCACCTTGACCGTTGCGGCCACCGATGCCGACAACCTGACGGCGACCCTTTCCTTCCTGGTCACGATCGAACCGAACCCGCAGGGTTTCCTGCGTGGCTGGCGCAAGGCACTGTTTGAGCGATAGGGGTGGCGGCATGGGAGAACACCCACCCTGACAAGCCGAAAAAATCCCAAGAACCGTCCTGGGCAATGAGGCTTGGCGGAGCGATTCCCGAGACTGCCCTGCGCCACTAACCTAACCTCGGAGCAGATTCCAGAACGCGCTCAAGTCCCCGCGATTCTCCAGATCGCGACACCACGCGACCAATTGATCCGCCACATCCGAACCCATCAGGGGATCGACGAGCGAGTGGAACTTCGCTTCGAGCTTTCGCCACTGCAGTTCCAGGTCGCGCTCCGGAATCGCCACGTTCTCGTCGAGCGACACCACGCGTCCGTCCGTTGTCGCGATGGTTACCCGAGTGTCGGCCGCCGGCCCGTCGAACGCAACGACGAACGCCTTGTCGCGTGTCTCGACCAAGGCGGGATCCTTGACGATATCGTCGTTGAAGCTCTCGATACGGGCCGTGTCGACGCCGTGCAGCGCCATGGCAACAGTGAAACGGAGACTGAATTTCGCCTCGAGCCCCGTGCTGGGCGCCGGAATGTTCACGGTCGTGAAGTGTCCGCTGTCCACCTTGATTTCGATGCTCTCGACATCGTCGGTGCCAAGCCCGTGCTCGTCCTGCAACGCCTTGGCCGCTTCGATGGCCGAGTGCACCAGGTAACCCGCGGCGTGATACTTGTAGTTGGTCTCGGGCACGAACGAATCGACAGCCTCGATGTCGTGCTCGAACCTCTCCATGGACATGGTGTCGCTCTGTGTCGCACCGAAACCCTGCGCAGCCTCGAGAATGTTGGAACGGCTGGAATAACCGCGCTTCGCGAGACTCGCCGCCGTCAGTCCCGTCGCCGCCGAGTGACCGGCGTGCAGCGGCTTGGTCATGGTGCCGAACACTGCCTTCAAGCCGGCCGCCTGAGTCCCCGCGATGCCGAATGCCTGCGCGGTAGTGTCCGCATCGAGACCAAGGAGCTGTGCCGAGGCCGCAGTCGCGCCGAAACAGCCCACGGTGCCGGTCGCATGCCACCCGCGCGCGTAAGGCGAACGACCCGTGTAGCTGACGACCAGGCATTCCGCGTCGATGCCGGAAGCCAACGCCCGGACCACATCGCGCCCTGACAGCCCCTTGTGCTCGGCAAGCGCCAGCACAGCCGGCGCAACGGGCGCGGTTGGATGCCCATTGCAGCCGCTGTTGACGTCGTCGTAGTCGAGGGCGTGGCCCGCCGTGCCGTTGACGAGCGCCGCCTGGCTGAGACTCGCCTTCCTGCAGGTACGAAACATTGACGCCTGCGGATGCCCGCCCTGCTCTTCCACCTCTTCGAGCAGGATGCGGGCAAGCGGTTCGTCCATACCCGCCAATGCCACCCCGATGAAGTCCATCAGGCATTGCTTGGTGACGGTGATCGCTTCAGTGGAGAGGTCTTCGAACCGGGTTTTGACGACGCGCTCGGCTATGCGCGCAGTCGGACCTGTTGTCTCTTGTGGCATATGCGCCAATTCCGGGTGCTTGAGGATTCCTTAGCGTACGCGAATCTACGAGACGGTAGAAACGACGCCTCATTCCGGACCCGCCGTCACTTGCCACGTCTGCCGCGCGCTGGCTACGATACGCCCTGCAACGATGGTGACCCCACCGGTCCCCTCGCGACGATAAGTTGTGAACCCCGTCAGGCCCGGAAGGGAGCAGCGGCAGCAGCGGACTCGGGTGCCGGGGTGTGGCTGGTGGGTCGCCTCCAGTCGCCACCGGAGAGGTGCCCGAAGAGCGACGCTTGGAGAGTGTGAATGGGTTAACAGCCCATCGAGGGTTCGACTCGAGCCGCCGCGAGGCGGGGAGAGAACGCGCTGGCGACGCAGTCGCCGAGCGGCCCCGAAAGGGGTGAGCCGTCGGAGGCGGCGAATAATCCCTCCCTCTCCGCCCCTGACCCGCCCCGACCACTTGCCAGGTTCCCAAGGCGATGGCTACGATACGCGCCGCAACGAGGGCGATCCTGCATATTTCCCTGCGACAACCGTGAGTGCTGTTCGCCGGATCACCCGAAACGCCACCGGAGAGGTGTCCGAGCGGCCGAAGGAGCACGCCTGGAAAGTGTGTATGGGTTAACAGCCCATCGAGGGTTCGAATCCCTCCCTCTCCGCCAGATAACCTTTTAACTATCTGTTTTTGTTTAATTAAATTTTCCTATCATCCTCAATCCCCCAATTGGTCCCACACCCGCGCTGCCGTAGGCTGCACTTCCGACACCGATCCGGCTCGCCGCGTTCCCCGCGGTCCCACGCAGTTCCGCCTCCTCCGGTCCCGCAGACGTTCGCCGCCGCGCGGAGACCGCGACGCCGTCTTCGGCTGACATCACCATCGATGGAGGACCTCGCCGCCGCCGGCCTCCCGGCCATCGGCGACCGCCGCGTGCCGCTGGCGCACCCAAACCATCTCCTCGTCGATCCAGTGCCACGTCGCTCCGCTCGCGTCCACTGCGACGAACCGGAATTCCCCCCGGTCCACCGGGCTCGGCACCGTGGTCGGCATCCTCTCCTCCGCCATCCGCGATCTTCTCCTTTGTCTTCTCCGCCCGATCCGAGGCCGGCTTTTCCCCGCGCACGGTCCCATGACGCCATCCCCGCGTGCGTCCGTCAATGGCCGATTGCCCGAAGCAGCGCGAGCCCCCTCCCGGCAATCCCCGGTCGAGGCGCGGCCGTTCCGCCAGTCGCTCCGGTCGAAGCGAATCGCCCGCCATCCAGACGCTTTCAAACCCCCAGTTCCGCGAACACCACCACGCCGCGGATCATGGTCTCGTTGTCTCGTTCTGCACCACCGCGGCCAGCCCGTCATGGCCCTTGCGGAAATCCACCGGCTCGCTCGCCACCAGAATCCGTTGACCGGCCAACGACACCATCACCGGTGCCCGGCCAGCGCCGCTCTCCGCCTCGCAGCGCCATCGGAGTCATACCTACCCTCTGGCGCCTCGCATCGAAACTCCCTGCCACCCAGCCACCACCGAGCGCGCCAAACCGTCCTCCTCGAACTCCACCACGCCAAGCCCCGTCCCCGAGGTCATCGACGCTGCCAGCGCCATCGCTCCGTCAGTAGGGGTTTAACTGCTGGCGCCCCTTTTTCCTACCCCGTTTCGACCGCATTATCGATCAGACTCACGAAATCCCGAACGAACTCCTCTGGCGATGCAGGCGCCGCATCCCTTGACTCTGACAAGAAATCGTAGCCACCACTCGCATACGCGTTCATGCAGCGCATCCCTTCGTCGGTAAGTTGAGTCTTGGACTCCGGCGTGACCAGGCGCCTGAAGACCGCCCGAACGGCGGCCTTCTCGGTCAGGTCAATCCCGCCCCGCCGGATCTCAGCCGCGACGAGCAGTCCGATCAGCAGGCGCTGGGCCGGCTGGTAGTCCTGGATGAACTCATCGATGATCTCTCGTGCCCCGAATGTCGACGGGTCGCTGGTCCGCCCGCTCGCCAGTCCCGCCATCAGGCAGAAGTAGTAGAGGTCGAACTTGGTTTTCGCGGGCTCTTTGCCGTCGAGTTCCTTGAACCAGCGCTCGGCGTCCTCACGAAGCCTGAACGGCATTCTCTTCCTCCTCCTCGATGTCGAACCCGAAGAAATAATCCCGGTCGTCGACCAGCACCGCATTCCGCGTTTCCGCGTATCTGTTGTCCGGCAGGGCCTCCATCATGCGCTGCGTGCCGGGCGTCTTCCTGAACAGCGTGAGATAGGCGATGTCATCGACCCTCGACTCGAGCGCGTCCACGAATCCTTCCCGCTCGGTATTGATCGTGAACCCGAGAAACTGGCTGCAGAGCGTCGGCAGCAGCCGGCCAACCCGCCGCCGCACGCCCTTGTCGATCGGGCCGGCCGGACTGTCCACCACCAGCGGGAAGTCGTTCTGCCCGCGGTTCAGCACGCTCATCAGGAACGTGTAGCCGATCGCGAGCGTCTGCCCGGCGCTCGCGCCGCGCTGGCCGCGAAGCCGGATCGAGCGATCGATCCTGTCGATCGTCAGCGGATCGTTCTCCAGGATCACCGACAGGCGGGTGTTGCACTCTTCAAGCAGTTCCGCCTTGATCGTCGCCCGCGCCCGCTCGCCCGCCTCGTCCAGCAGCGACGCGATCAGCTCGGTCTGGCGGCGCAGCCGAACCGAGCCCTCGATCTGCGCGATCCGGTCGTTGAGTTTGCCGATCTCCCGCCGGATGACGCGCAGGCTCTTCGACGTCTCCGCCCTCGGGTCCCCCACGCCCAGGCCCTCGATCTCGTCGACCAGCCTCTGGCATTCCTTTGCCCGTTCCTCCTTCTCTTCCACCTCCGCCTGCCAGGCTTCGAGTTCCTTGTCCCCGGCCTCGATCAGGCGGTCCATCAGCACGCGGAACCGCTGGTCGGCGAGCCGCTCCCGCCTTACCGCTTCCGTCAATTCCGCCCGAAGGCGCAGCACGCGTGCGTGTCCCGCGTCCTCTTCCGCGTCCTCCGGCTCTTCCGTGTAGCGGGAGATGTCCTGCTTCAGCGCGTTGATGATCCCCGAGTCGTCCGCGTCGAGGTACCGCTTCGCTCTCGCCCGAATCTGCTCGCTGGCCGCCACGTCCATTGGCCGGCCGCAGATGCAGTCGTCCTCCTCCACGAGCTCCTCGAAGAACTGCGCAGACGTGTTTTCCGGCAGCCGCACGCGGTCCAGGTTGTCCCGCAGTTCGACCAGCCGGTCGGCAAGATCGGGATGAATCGCATGCGGAAGCCGCAGAGCCGTCATCAGGTTCGCCCGCCTTTCGGCCACCTCGCTCCGCGCCGCCGCCCGTTCCGACTCGGCCTCGTCGCGCTGGCCCCTCGTCTCCGCCACGCTGTCGATGCGTTGTCGTATCTTCTCGCGGAGTTCCCCCGCGGCCTTGCCCAGCGCTCCGATTTCCGCCTTCGCCCCCTCTAGCTCGCCGGCGAACCTAGCTTCCCGCACGGACAGCCCGTTGCGCCTTTCTCGCAACCTCCCCAATCCCGCCTCGGTCCGCGTCGTATCCGCCGCCCTCGATTCCCGTTCCCAGTAGTCGCGCGCGAACGACGCCGCGTCCGTCAACAGGTAAACCTGGCACAGCGCGTCCACGACCCGGTCCGCCTCTGCCTGCCCGCCGTCCAGCAGCCTCCCGGCGAACTCGCCGTCGAAGATGAACAGCCTCAGGAACTCCGGTCTGAAGAAACGATCCAGCGACGGCGGAACGCGATACACCTGCACGACGCCGCCGCTTCCCGGACTGGTCGACCGATAGCTTGCCTGCCCTGTGCTGTAGTCCAGCATCAGCTCGATCGACAACGGCTTGCCGTCGGCCAGCAGGTTCGCCTTGAATCGTCCGACCGAGCCTTCGCGACCGCGGCGGTACGCGCGCACCTGCTCGGGGCGCCAGCCCTGAGCCGAACCGCTCAGCGCCGCGTTCAGGAGTTCGAGCGTGGTGGTCTTGCCCGTGCCGTTCGGCATCTGGACCAGCGACACACGGGGAACGCGCCCGTCGCGGCGAAGATCCACCGAGACGTCCGGGCAGCGCAGCCCTTCGCTCTCCCATCCCGCGATCTCAATCCGCATCGTCGTCCTCCAACTCGAGCACGTCGAAGACCCCCTGCAAGAACCTCGCGTCGTCCTCCTTCGCCAGCGCTCGCTCGCTCATCTGCTTCAGCCACGCCGTCAGTCGGCGGGCCACCGTCTCGGGCTGCCCGGCATCCCGCACGGTTTCCGTCAGCGACTCCTCCAGCGCCTCATCAAGCATCCTCGTTCCTCCTCACTCTCGACAGCGACGTCAGCCACTCGCGCCGTTCTTCGTCCGCGCTCGGAATCTCTTTGCCGCGCGCACTCGGGCCCGTATCCCGAACAAAATCCACGACCAGCGCGCGCTTCGCCGGCCTGTCGGGGTCCACGCGCAGACAGCGCCCGATCCGCTGGATGGTCTCGAGTTTCGACCGCGCCGATGCGAACAGCACCACCGTTCGCAGCGAGCGCAGGTCGATGCCCTGCGAGATGCGGTGGCAGGTGACCAAACAGTCGATCTCGCCCCGCGCGAATTCCTCCAGATGCTCGCGATCGTCCTCCGCGTAGTACGTGCGGTACCGGGTGGTGTGTTCGTGCAGGTTCTCCAGCAGCGCGTTTCCGTATTCCTTCGTCTCGACGAAGATGATGCAGTTGCGGAGCAGGTCGGCGTGGTCCTCCAGATACTCCGCGAACACCGCCGGTTTCATCTCCGCCGTCTTGTAGACCTTGGCCAGTTCGTTCCAGAACTCCTCGTCCGACATCGGATCCCCGTCGCGCCTTCGCGCCGCGCGCCGCGCGTACACCCCGCTGATCCGCCTGCGGTCCCCGTCCGTCAACTCGTAGGGCACCGGCGCATAGTCGAACTCGCTCAGCACGCCGCGGGCGATCGCCGATTCCAGTGGAAACTCGTAGATCGTCGGCCCGATCTCGTCGAGGATGAAGCGGTTGCCGTCCGCGTCGTAGCTCCGCTCGGGCGTCGCGCTCAGGCCCAGGCGCCAGCCGAATGGCCGGTGCCTTCCCTTGAGAGAGGCGACCAGGGACGGCACCCCGAGACCGTGCACCTCGTCGTGCACGACGATCATGTTCCCCATCGCGTCGCGCGGGATGCGCCGGAGCGCCTTCGGCAGCTGCGCACGGGAGATCACGAGGATCCCGCCTTCCGGACCCAGGGCGAACTCGCCCATCTCCCTGTGCCGCTCGTACTGTCGGTAGACCAGCCACGGCCGATTCGACTGCAGCGTCCAGCCGTCCAGTTCCGCAGCCCATTGGTCCAGCAGGTCCGTCCCGTCCGTCGCGACGACGGCGCCTCTCAGTTCGCCCGCGTCGATCAACCGCTGGAGGATCTTCAACGTCGTCCGGGTCTTGCCGGTCCCGGTCGCCATCTCCAACACGCCGGATTGCTTGCCGAGGAACACTTCAACCGCTTCATCCTGATGACGCCAGCGCCGGTCCTCCGAGCCCTCGGCCGGCCGGCGAGGGAGGCTGCGCCGCAGTTTGCGCGGCGCCCGCGCGCGCAGCCTCGCCACCGTCTCGGCGCTTGGCCGCTCGACATCGAGCCCTTCGGCATCGTTCTCCCAGGCTTCGTCGAACTGCGCGACCTTCGTGCCGACCCGCTCGGCGTCGCCGGCCACCCAGCTCCGGTACACGTCAATCGACTCGTAGTTGAGGCGGTGCCCGCCCAGCGTCTCGTTGGCGGAGCCCGTGAAGGCCACGCGGGTTTCCTCGGCGAAATCGAACACCCCCATCTTCTCGTGGAAGATGCCCGGCGCGTCGACGTGGGTCGGGAACGCGAACCGAATGTCCAGGCGCCCGTTGGCCACCAGCCAGGCGAAGATGCGCGCTCTCGCGCCGTCGTCCGCCGGATCCTCGGCGAGAACCACGATCTCCTCCAGAATCCGCTCGACCACCATCCGGCGGTACGCTGCGCGTTTCTCCTTGGCGACGAGTTCTCCGAGCACGGTCTTGTCCTGCGGACTCAGTTCGGGCGCGGCGATCAGCAGGACCTTCAAGTCGTCGCCCCGAACGAGCCGGGGCAGCGCTTCCATCCAGGTCAGCAGGGCCGTGCTGGAAAAGTAGCCCGCCGCCCGCCGATAGACCCTGGCTTTTTTGAGACACGGCACGAAGAACTCGGCCGACAGGTCGTCCACCCCGCTACGGTAGTGGGACTTCAGCGCCGGCAGGTCGCCCGGCGCAACTGTGCCCGCCGACGCGCCCTCCTCTGAAATCGCCGACTCGGCTATCGTCTCCGTTGTCAACCGTGCTCCCTGTTGCGGGCCAAGCGCCGCACCTTACACCCCGCCTGCGCAATTGCCCATCCCGCTCGGGCACGACCGGCTGTCTGCGCTTATCGGCCAACTGGGGACGTGAAAATATTGACATACAAGTGGCGTGGACGTTATTTTTCTTCCGAGAGTGACTTCCAACGGCGGATGAACGGTTTCAATCACACCTTCCCGGCATTGCGAGGCGCCCAGGCCGGCGCCGAGTTCTACGTGGCCATGTGCCCCATGCGCCTGCTCCCGAGACTGTTCGTCTTCGACGACGACGAAGTCCCGCCCGAGCTGCGCGCGCAGCGTACGCTCAACCGCCACCGCGTGCCAGAGATTGCCAGATACCTGGTCCAGAATCGAAGCAACTACGTCGTCTCGGCCCTGACGGCCTCGGTCGACCAGTCCGTCGCGTTCACGCCCATGGGCAACAGCAACGGCCAGGAGACCGTCGGCACTCTCGAACTCCCCATGGACGCCCGCCTGCTCATCAACGACGGCCAGCATCGCCGCGCGGCCGTCGAGGAAGCCTTGACCGAGTGCCCGGAACTGCGCGACGACCATGTGCCCGTCATCTTCTTCGTCGACCAGGGCCTCAAGCGCAGCCAGCAGATGTTCGCCGACCTCAACAAGCACGCCATCCGCCCCAGCGACTCGCTGAGCACGCTCTACGACCGGCGCGACCCCAGTTCGGAACTCGCGCGCTACCTCGCCTTCACCGTCGACGGCTTCAAGGGCATGACCGAGATGGAGCGCTCGAGCCTCTCGAACCGGAGCACCAAGCTCTTCACGCTCAGCAGCATCAAATCGGCCACCCGCGCGCTGCTCCGCAAAGGACGCAAGGACGACATCACGCCGGACGAGCGCGCCTTCGCGGAGGCGTTCTGGTCAACCGTGTGCGACGCTATGCCGGACTGGCGCCTCGCCCGGGAGCGCAAGCTCGCCCCCGGAAACCTGAGGCGCGACTTCGTCCATGCGCACGGCGTCGCCCTGTCCGCCATCGGCGCCGCCGGCGCGGATCTCGTCGCCGCTCACCCCAGGCTCTGGCGCCCCCGGCTACGCAAGCTCGCGGGCATCGACTGGTCGCGCGGCAACGTCGAGCTGTGGGAGGGACGGGCCATGCAGCACGGCAGGATCAGCAAGGCCAAGACCAGCATCCGGCGCACGGCCATCCTGCTCAAGACCCGCATGGGGCTCGACCTCACCGCCGAAGAACAGACCCTCGAACGCGACATGGCCGCCAACGGTGGCTGAGGCGTTCCTCTACGAGTCCACCCGGGAGCAGGCCGATGCGCTCGCGCCGGCGGGTCGCCCGCTCAAGGACCTGCTCGGCGAAGTCCGCGACCTCTACCTCGAGGACGACCGGCCCTGGGTCATCGGCTTCAGCGGCGGCAAGGACTCCACCGCCGTCCTGCAGCTCGTCTACGCCGCCGTCCTCTCGCTGCCCGCCGCGAAGCGCGAAAAGCGCATCTTCGTCGTCTCCTCGGACACGCTGGTGGAGACGCCCGTCGTCGTCGACCTCCTCGGCCACACACTCGCCACGCTGAACGAGGCCGCAGCAGCAGCAGCCGTCCCGCTCGAAGCGCACCAGGTCACGCCCGCCGAGAACCAAACATTTTGGGTCAACCTGCTCGGCAGGGGCTACCCGGCGCCGACCAAGGCGTTCCGCTGGTGTACCGAGCGCATGAAGATCAACCCGGTCAACGCGTTCATCCTGGACAAGGTGGCCGAGTACGGCGAGGCCGTCGTCGTGCTCGGCGCCCGCAGCGCCGAGAGCGCCACCCGCGCCCAAGTCATCGCCAAGCACCGCGTCGACGGTTCGCGCCTCGGCCGGCACACGTCCCTGCCCAACGCCTACGTCTACACCCCGATCGACGACTGGACCGCCGACGAAGTGTGGGAGTACCTCATGTCGGCGCCGCGCCCGTGGGGCGGCGACAACCGCGCGCTCTTGGACCTCTACCGCGGCTCCAACGCCGGGGAGTGCCCCATCGTCATCGACACCAGCACGCCGTCGTGCGGCAATTCGCGCTTCGGTTGCTGGACCTGCACGGTGGTCACCAAAGACAAGGCCATGGAGAGTCTCGTCGAGCAGGGCGAAGCATGGATGAAGCCGCTGCTGAAGTTCCGCAATCTTCTGGCCGAGACCACCCGACCGGACCGGAAACGCGAGTTCCGCAACTACCGGCGGCGCACGGGCAAGGTGTCGTTCGCCCGCGGCGGCATCCAGGACGACGGGGCGGGCAACCGGGTCCGCAAGCACGTCCCCGGCCCCTACTGGATGCGCTACCGCCGCAAATGGCTGGTGCGCCTGCTCGAGCTCCAGCGCGACCTGCGCGCCGCCGGGCACGACATCGAGCTCGTCACCGAGCAGGAACTCCACCACATCCGCCGCGAGTGGCTGAACGACCCCAACGAGCCGGACTGGACCGACCACTTGCCGGCGATCTATCGGCGCGTCTTCGGCGAGGACCTCGACTGGACTCACCACGACGCGGGCGCCTTCACCGACGCCGACCAAGAGATCCTCGCCGAACTCGGCGTCAAGCACGCCGTGCCCGCCACGCTGGTGCGCAAGCTTCTCGACCTCGAGCTGTCCATGGACGGCCTCGCCAGGCGCCGCGGCATGCCGGATAGCATCCGGGCCATCCTGAGCGAAGAGTGGCAGCCGCTCCACGTCGTCCTCGAACGGGGCGAGCGCGTGCGCGACGGCGGCTTCCAGGACGAGATCGACCGGCTTCAGGACGCCGTGTCCGCTCTCGACGACGGAGAGGACGCGTGATCCTCGAGCGCCTGACCCTCTCCGACTTCCGCGCCTACCGCGGCCGCCACGTCATCGAACTGTCGCCCCGCGTGCGCTACCGGGCGGAGCGCCCGATCATCCTGTTCGGCGGTCTCAACGGCGCCGGCAAGACAACCCTCATGCTCGCGATCAAGCTGGCGCTCTACGGGCGCCACGCCCTCGGCATGGGCACCTCGAAGAGCGCCTACCACCTGTTCCTGCGCGAGAGCGTCCACGCGTCCTCCGCGCTGATGATCCGCAGCCACGAGGCGTTCGTCGAAATCGACTTCGTGTACGGGAAGCTCGGCGACCGCTCCCACTACACGGTCCGCCGCGCCTGGTCCACCGCCCGACGCCAAGTGCGGGAGGAACTGTCGGTCCTCCAGGACGGACGGCCCCTCGCGCTGTCCGCGCACGCGTGCCAAGGCTTCCTCAACGAACTCGTGCCGATCGGCGTCTCGGAGCTCTTCTTCTTCGACGGCGAGAAGATCGCGGAACTCGCCGAGGACGAAACGGGGCGCGCGTTGCGCGACGCCATCCAGCAGCTCCTGGGCCTGCATCTGGTCGAACGCCTGCGCGGCGACCTACGCGTCTACATGCTGCGCCAAAGCGCCAACGGCGCCCGAGACGATGCGAGCGACGAACTCGACCGGATCCAGGCCGAATACGAAGACCTGCTAGACGCGATCGACGGCGACCAGCAGGAGCTTGTCCGCGCCCAGGAACATCTCGACAGCCTCGTCGCCGAGCACGACCGTCTGGATCTCCGGCTCAGCGAACGCGGCGGCGACTGGGGGGTGTCCCGCAAGTCTTGGCGGGCCAAGGCCGCCGAGCTGACCGAAGCCCTTGAGCAGACCGAACGCGAGTTGCGCGACGAACTCGCCGGCGTCTACCCCCTGGCCTTGGCCAGCGAAGCGCTCGGCCCCGCCTTCGACGCCGCCGCCGCCAGCCTCGCGAACCGCTCGCAGGCCGACGCGAACGATCTGCTCGCGTCCTTCGCGGCGACCCTCAAGGACGAGCTCGACGGCTCCGCCCGCGGGACCATCGACCGCCTGCTCGATGCCGCCTTGAAACCCGTACCGTCTCCCGAGACGCGGCTCGACTTCAGCCACCGCGCACTCGGCCGCATGGAACAAGCCATCCGCCACGCCATTCCCGAATCCGACACGAGGGTCCGGCGCCTGCTCCAAGACATCGAGACCACCCAAGGGGAACTCGACGCCATCACGCTCCGCTTCGAGCAGGCCCCCGACGAGGAAGCGCTCGCAGCCGACATCGCCAAACTGGCCGAACTCGCCAGGGAGACCCGCGAAGCCGCCGTGGATGTCGCCGTCCGCAAACGCGAACTCAAGACGCGCTACCGACTGGCGATTGACAAGGCCCGCGCCCTTCGCGAGTTGCACACCGCACGGTCCGCCCAGGAGGAGATCGCCCAGCCGCTTGAGTACGCCGAGCGGGCCCGCCGCCTGCTCAAGGACTTCCGCCGCGCCAAGGCGCAGCGGACCATCTCCGAGCTCGAGTACGAGTTCGGGGCGGCCTTCCAGGAACTCGCCCGCAAGGAAGACCTGCTGGCCAACGCCCGCATCGACCCGCAGAACTTCACCGTCAAGCTGCTCAACCGCGAGGGGCGCGAACTGCGCAAGTCCCAGCTCTCCGCCGGCGAGAAGCAGATCTACGCCATCGCCATGCTCGACGCCCTGGCGCGGTCATCGGGCCGCCGTCTTCCCGTCGTCATCGACACGCCCCTCGGACGCCTGGACTCGCAGCACCGCTCGAACCTCGTCACCAGCTACTTCCCCCGGGCCAGCCACCAGGTCATCCTGCTGTCGACCGACGTGGAGGTCGACGAGTCCTTCTACAAGACGCTTTCCCCGTTCGTCAGCCACGCCTTCGAGATCCGCTACGACAACGCCGAGCAGGCGTCCTGCCTCCACGAAGGCTATTTCTGGCGCTCGCGCGCCTGGGCCGCCGGATGATCCCCCATCGAGTCCGTGTCTCCGAGCGGGCCACCGGCCGCCTGAGGTACCTGAAGTCCAGAACTGGCCTGACGCCCAACATCCTGAGTCGCTTCGCGTTCCTGCTGTCGGCGCGGGACATGCGCCGCGTCGCGCACGCGCCCGCTGACCTGGCGGGACAGGAGTTCAACGCGCCCACGCTGTTCGGCGAGCATCAGGAGCTCTACGAACTGCTGCTGGTGCGCTACGTCGAGAGCGCCGGCGACGACCGCGACCCCGGTCTGATGATCGCCAGCCACATCGACAACGGATTGCACAAGATGGGGCATGTCCGCTCCCTCGAGGATCTCGCCGCCCTGAAGTAGGACCGTAGCGGCGTGGACAATCCTCCCTATCTCGACGTCTCGCGCCTCCGCGCCCACCTGAGGGCAACCGGCCGAGGCAAGCATGTCGGGGCAGCCAGCTATTTCCACCTCGACCTCGTTCGGACCCGGCCCGCCATCGCGGGGACCCTCACCGCGACCTGGCGCCGCTACGCTGGTGGCGATTCGCCCGACTACAACGTCGTTAGACTTCAGCCGCCCTCGCGGGTCAGCTTCCTCACCTACGACGACTTCGCCAGCCCGTTCCGGTCCTCGTCCACTCGTTGGCCGTCGACGTCTCCGCGGGCACCGCCCGCCACGCCGACTACCGCGACCGCGACAATCCGCCGATCCTCCACCGCAAGGAACTGCTTCTCCCCGCCTGCCATCCTCTTGAGGCACGCGCCGCCGCTCTGACCGCCCGCCTCGAAGCACGCGGTGCCTTCTCCGATCCCCGCCGCATCGGCACCGTCGACGGCTGGTCGCGCGTCCTGGCCAGTGTCGGACTCGCCCTCGACCACGGCGAGGTCGTCGGCTGGTGAGCCCGCCCATCGACCGACGGCGCACCGCGCTGCAGCGACGCGAGCTTTCCTCGCCCATGCACCACCTGCTCGCGTTGGGCTTCCTCGACGGCAGCCGCACGGTGTTCGACTACGGCTGCGGCCAAGGCGACGACGTGCGCCTGCTGCGCGCCATGGGCGTCGACGCCGCCGGCTGGGACCCGGCGTTCCGACCCGACGACCCGCGCATCCCCGCGGACATCGTCAACCTCGGTTTCGTGCTCAACGTCATCGAGGACGCCGACGAGCGGCGCGGCGCCCTTCAGGCCGCCTTCGCGCTCGCTCGCCAGGCGCTGGTGGTGAGCGTCATGCTCGGCTACCAGAGCAAGCGCGCCCAGTTCGCCGGCTATCGCGACGGCATCATCACGCAACGGAACACCTTCCAGAAATACTTCGCTCAGGACGAGTTCCGCGCCTACGTCGAGTCGACCCTGGGCGCCAACGCCATTCCGGTCGCGCCGGGTGTCTGCCTCGTTTTCCGCGACCCCGCCGACGAGCAGTTGTTCCTGTTCGCCCGTCAGCAGGTCCGCCGCGATTGGCGCCTGCTGGGCCGCGAATCGGGAGACGCGGCGGTATCCCGCGTAATCGAAGACAACCGCGCCCACATCGACACCTACTGGCTGAGAGCGCTCGAACTCGGCCGGCCCCCGGCCGCCGACGAGTGCCCCGCGGCGCAGGCGCTCGCCGCCACCCTCGGCTCGCGGCGCCGGGTGCACCACTGGGTGAGCCGCCTCTACGAAGCCGAGCAGCTCGAAGCGGCCGCCGTCGGGCGGATGGAAGATCTTCTCGTCTACTTCGCCCTCGGCCATTTCGCCCGCCGGCGGCCCTACGGCGAACTCCCCGGGCGCCTGCAGCGCGACGTCGCGCACTTCTTCGGAAGCATCACCAAAGCACGGGACGCGGGGAAACGGGCCCTGTTCGCGGCCGGCGACGCGAAGCGCGTCGCCGAGGCGGCGCTGTTCTGCCACGACGAACTCGGCATTGGCCGGCTCGCGGAAACGCATCACCTGACCTTCCACCAGTCCGTCCTCGGCGAATGTCTTCCCCTCGTTCGGGTCTACGTCGGCTGCGCGCTTCAGCTGTTCGGCGACTCTACCTTCGTCGACCTTATCAAGGTCCACCTGCATTCACGCAAAGTCACCTTTCTCGTGTACGACGACCTCGAGTCGCCGTCACCCAGCATCGTGGAGCGCATCAAGGTCGACTTGGCCAGACTGCGCGTCGACTATTTTGACCATGTGGCATCCGGCGAGCGACAAACTCTCGAGGGTACCTCTGCCGACTACTACCAACGCCCCTGATCGCCATCCCACCCACATCGTGCGCTCCAAGCCTGACGGGCGTGCAGCGTGCCTTCATGGACCCCACGGCTCCTGCAACCCGTTAATGCAGCGATGTCCGGCGAGTGCCTCCCGGATGGCACACCACTCGATCCCCTTGTAAAATGATCGTCCCCTGAAACACCCCCCAACGGGCGGTCCCATCTGCGCGAGAGCGTTGCCCATGTCCATGCCATTTGCAGACAATGCCGAGACCGAACTTCGTGCCGATGCGAAGATCTTTCGCGAACTGTCGGCACCCCACATTCTGACCGCACTCTTCCTCAAGTACTTGCTTCGGGAAGGCGAGCTGACAGCTTCGGAGTTCCGCTCCTGCTTTTGCGACGGTCCCAACGACGGCGGGATTGACGCCATCGCCACCTACGACGACGAAGTGACCCGAATCGCGCTCGTCCAGTCCAAGCGGGTCGCCAAGATCGACAAGCACGATGTCCTCGACGCGGCGCAGAAGATTGCACGAACCGTGTCCGACCTCGACGGCGGACGAGCCGCAAACTACAGTTCCCGCGTCCGTCGCGCCTACACGACCGCTCGCAATAGCACCGACAACGCACCCTTGGACATCATGATCTGCACCACCGTACAACCATCCCAAGCAACCAGGGCCCAGATCGACGATGCCATTAGGAACGACGACTTTCTAGTCGACTTCAACGTCACCATCACCTATGGAAACGACATCGAGAGTGCAATAGAACACGTAGAAAAACCGAAGCCCCACGTTGAAAGAGGTACGCTCACTCGGGATACGAAAGCCGGCTTGCTCGAATACAAGCTGCCGGGACAGGACGAGCCGAAAGGCATTATCGCCAACGTACTCGCAACCTCGATCAATAAACTCTACTCGGCCCAGCACGACGACGGCCTCTTCGCACAAAACCTGCGAACCTTTATCCCCAACAAAAAGGTCGACGACGCCATCAGCGACTCCATCCGCAATACGCCTGCGGACTTCTGGCTAAAGAACAATGGCATAACCATCGCCTGCGAAGACTATAACGTCGACGGCAACAAGATCGTCCTGTACAACTTCTCGGTCATCAACGGCTGCCAGACCGCGACCAAGATCGGCAAGTCGGTCATCGACCCCGACTTCTTTCTCCCCTGCAAGATCATTCGCGAGACCGAGTCCGAGAAGATGGCCGACCTCGCAGAGGCGGCCAACTCCCAGAAACCAATTCAGGACCGAGACCTCAAGTCGAACGCTCCGGAGCAGCTCGCGCTGAAACGGGCATTCGAAAAGCACGAGCCGAAGCTCTACCTAGGTATCAAGCGGGGCGTCAAGCAGTTCACTAGGACGCAACGGCGGGCGCGTGGCATCCGTGACTGGCAGCAATTGGACAACTGGACCTACGGCCAACTCGTCCTGGCTTTCCATCGCCAGAAGCCCCATATCGCTTTCTCCCGGCGCGGAACCATGTTCGGCACCAAGGAAACCTACAAGGAAGTCTTCCTGCGTGCACACCGGGACTTGGCCACGGAAACTGACCTGCTCCGCCTCCACGACTGCTACATTCACTGGCGGGAGGCCCTCCTTGAGGATGAGGGCATATCCGAGGAGGAACAGGCAATCGTTAACCAAGGCCGGTTTGCGATCATTGCCAACTGCGGATTGCTGGCCAAGGCAAAGCGCAAACTCCTCGACCTAGCCACGCGGCAGGATCGCGACCAATGGGCTCGGGAACTCGTCCGCGCCGACCTCACCGGCAGTCTGTTTCCGACAAACGGCATTGATCTGTCCGAGGAGACTGAAGGGCGCTTGCATGATCTCTTCACGCTGCTGCTCGAACTGCATCAGGCGGTCGTCGGCGAAGACAACATCGCCAAACTCTATAAGAGCGAGGACTTCTACCTCGGACCACTCTCTCAGCAACTCATTTTCCGGTGGCAGAAGAACCCCTACGCGAGGTTCTTCTCCGAGGCAGCCGAGGCTTTCGTCTAGCACTCTAGACACGAGCCCCTCGGCTCGCCTGGGCGAAACAAGCCCATCGTTCGTCCATTCCCGCTCTTTACGCAGCGAGCCGCCGCTCCCGCGATTTGAATGCGATTTGCCCGTAGCGCTTACGCCTGCTTTAATCCGATTGAGAACCAACCTGCCATCGCCTTAGCGCGGAGACTCGAATGACAACCGACGAAGTCCTTAGCAAAGTCGAGCCTTCGATCCGGGACGCCGTGGCCGTATCGCACCCTGGCGTCGTGTTCACCGAGATATGGCTGAAACCGCGAACCTCTTGGTGCGGCGACGACATGGTTGAAGTCTGGGCCGTCTACGACGGCGACGTCGAGGATCTCGGCGCGCCGGCCAAGCCCAGTCTCGCGACGCGGATCCAGGACATCCTCTGGAACATGGGCGTCGACGCGTCTCCGAGCACGCACCTCGTCGCGAAAGCCGACGCGAAGGGTCTTTCGCCTGAGACCGTCTGACCTTCTGACCTCGGCCGGCAACCTCGTTCCCGCCGGCCCGGGCAGACCGTTGGAGTCGAACCTGCGCCGAGCGGTCAGCACGGTCTACTACGCCCTGTTCCACGGTCTGGCCGAGTGCTGTGCGGACGAGTTGTTCAACCGGAACATGCGCGGACAGCCGGGCTGGGTGCGCATCTACCGCGGGCTGAACCACCGGCAGGCCCGAGAGGCGTGCAAGGCGCACAGGGACATGCGTTCCTTCTGCGTCGAGATACGGGATTTCGCGAGCCACTTCGTCTACCTGCAGGACCAGCGCCACCAGGCGGACTACGACCCCGTGGCCACGTTCTACAAGAGCGACGTGCAACGCCTCGTGGTTGATGCGCGGGCCGTGCTCGAGGAGTTCGAGCGGGCCGACCGGCGGGAACGGCGCGCCTTCGCGGCGCTGGTGTTGTTCCGCAGCCGGAACTGACGCCTACAGCGTTCCACCAATGACCCTTTCCCCGGGCGGGAAGGGGCGACCCCCCTTCGGGGGCCGGGCTGTCGTGCTGCGCACCGAGCCTCGTTCCGAGTCTCGGCCCTGCGGGCTTCCATCCCTGTCGCGGAGGCCGGCAAAGGATGCCCCATACGCTCGACCTGTTCCCTCAGGCGCCGTCGCTGCGAAGAGCGTCGCCAATTCGAACACGCCACGAGAAACGCGTATGGTGAGTCCATGACCTCTACTCCCGAGCCCTTCGCGCGGGCCGATGCACCCCGACTCGTGACCCCTTCCGGGCCGCGCAGCAATGCCGCGCCGTCTGGGTCGAACCAGGGCACGGCCGCCACGCCCAGCCGCTCCCAACATCCGCAATCCACCTGGCGCGCCACGACCATGAACGAAGAACTGCCCGAATCCACACACGCCAACATCATCGCTCTCGAAGTGCTGATGAAATCCCTATGGGCCTATGTGCTTTGGCGGGAGAGGGATCCCGACCGGGCAGCCGAAGAGTTCCGGTCCTGGATGCCGGATTCCGTTACGTTCGGCCCTCACTCAACGAGTGTCGGCGCCGACAAACGGTTGCGCGAGTTGTGCGATGAAATCGTCACCACGCTGCACAACAGGAGGTAGAGCGCCCGGCATAGTGGAATCCGCGAACTCGACGGCACCCCCAGCGCTCCGGCGGCTACCCCTCCTTGACAAGCTGCATGCTCCGGCTCGCCCCGCGTCGATGCCGCCACGCAGAACACAGGACGATTCCGAGAACCCTCCGCAGGTCCGTCGGCGCCACGGGCACGACGTGTCAACCACGCGCGCGCTCCGGAGCGACCGTTGCGCCGGCTTCCGCGAACTCCTCCACGTACGGCGTAGAGCGTCGAGCGGGAAATCCCCACCAGCGCGCAGAACTCCTTCACCGTGCGCTGCCACGACCGGTAGAACTCCACCGCGTGGCGCCGCCGACACGCCCGCGAGCGGCGGCCAGATCGGCGCGCGTGCGTTCGCGTACCAGCGCCCGCTCGAACTCGGCGAGCGCGCCGAAGAGGTGGAACACGAGCTGTCCGGCACTCGAGTCGGTGTCGGTCGCCTCGTTCACGCTGCGCAAGCCGACACCTTGCGTGGGCAGCGACTCCGCGTGCGCCATGAGGTCCTTCCGCGAGTGTCCCAGCCGGTCGACGCGCCACACCACGAGCGTGTCGCCGGCGCGGAGCTGGGCGATCGCATCGCGCAGGGCGGGGCGCTCGGCGCCGCCGCCCGCCGTGTCCTCGAACAGCGCTCGCAACCGGCGTCCTCCAGCGCCCGCCGCTGCTGGTCGAGCCTCTGGTCCTCGGTAGAAACGCGCGCGTACCTGATCAGCCTGGGCCTGTTCCAATCGTCATCGAGTCTGTTCCGGCGAGCCGACACGAAACACCCGGCCCCCCGACACCCCAACGCGAACCGGTCCTACTGCGCGCACCAGCACCCACGCCAGCAGAAAGTCCTTATCACACAGCTAATTGGCTCGCCGCTCACGGGCACCCGCGACGCCCCGCGGCCGATTCGAAGCCGCCGTGATACGCGTACAGATGCGGGGAGGGGCGAGGCCGCCGGCGGAGAGAGCCCGAAGGCTCCCTCCGCCCGGCGGTCCGTCAGATCAGGCCGCGGGCGGCCATGCTGACGGTCTCGGTCCGGGACACGACGATGTGATCCAGCAACCGCACCTCGATCTCGTCGAGGAGATCCTTGGTGCGGCAGGTCAGGTCCACATCGCTTGCGCTCGGCTCGGCCGTGCCGGACGGGTGGTTGTGGTAGCAGATCAGCGCGCTCGCGTTGTGCTTGAGCGCCTTCTGCAGGATCACCCGCGGGTGCACCGTCGCCCGGTCGACGGAACCGTAGAACAGTTCCTCGTCCCTGATCAGGCGGTGCCTGGTGGTCAGGAACAGGCAACCGAACACCTCGCGTTCCCGCCCACCGTTCTTGAGCTGCAGGTACTGGGCGGCGTCGGCCTCGCTCGTCATAAGCGGACCGTCGGCCACCTCCTTCGCCATCACCTCAAGCGCCAGCCTCACCACGCTTTCCCTTTCCGCCTCGCTGAGCGCCCCTGCGCCCAGGCCGGCGAACCTGTCTTTGTCCTTCATTGGGTTCCCTCCGGGAAGGACTCCCGCGAACAGGCACCGGCCTCCGCAGGGGACATCGGTCCCCTGCGGGAGTGGGCGGAATCGTTCCGCCCGGGCTTGTCACGCCGATCTTGCGACCGGCACCTTGCTTCACGTCGCGTCCAGCGCGACCACGCCGACTACGTCGGCCTCAAAGCAAGGTCAGAATACCACTGTAAAACAACGACTTGGCAACACGGACCCCGTGCGGCCCGATGACACCCGGCGACACCCGCCACGCGCGCCCGCCGGCCGCTAGCGCCGCCGCCGGCCCAGACTGCCGGTCGCCTCCGGCGGCGCGTCCGCCTCCCAGATCAGATCCCCCGGGAACACCATCCCGTCGACGCGGCGGCCGTCCTGCAGCTCGGCCCGGAACGTGTTGGCGGCACCCGAACGGGTGCTGCGCTCGCGGTGCCGGCCGAGCCGGGCCACGCGGTTCTTGACCGTGGCCGCCGTGACGCCCTCCTGCGCGGCGACCGCCTCGAATCCGTCCGGCACCACCACGTACGCCTCGCCGGCGATGTTGTGCAGCCAGCCGCTGGCTTCGTTGACGGCGATCGAGCCGTCGCGCAGGCCCGCCCGCACCCAGTTCACCCAGCGCCATCCGGCCGCCTCGCCGCCGATCACGTCCACCGATATCGCATCCGCCGATGGCGCGTCCGCAGGCTCTTCGCCGTCGCCCCCGGCCCCCGGGGCCGGGGACTCGGCAACCGTTTCTCGCGCCAGCGCCAAGCCGACCCGAGCCTCCGCCTGCTCGGCTATCGCCCGCAGGTCGCTCGGACCGCCGCCGAAGTAGGCGGCGAGCGCGTCCAGGGCGGCACGTTCCTGTGCCAGCCAACCGAGGCCGGTCCCGCCCGCCAGGCGCGGCAGGAGCAGGGCGCCGTACGCGCGGGAGACCGGCCGGTCGCTCAGCACGGCCTCCGGCGGCACGTCCGCCGTCAGCGGACACCAGCCCGGCGCCGATGC
>JAPOYI010000230.1 GCA_026706665.1 Gammaproteobacteria bacterium
GACGGCGCCGAGGATGTGGACCTGGCACTCGCCCGCGCCGATCTTGCCGGCGGCGGGCTCGGCTGCGACGGCCGCGTCGTGGGAAACGATCAACATTGTGTGGCCCCGCTCCGCCAGTTCCTTTAGAAGTGACATCACCTCCTCGCCCTGGGCGGAGTCCAGCGCGCCGGTGGGTTCGTCGGCGAGGATGATCCGGCCGCCGTTCATCAGGGCCCGCGCGATCGATGTCCTCTGCTGTTCGCCTCCGGACAGCTCCGCCGGCCGGTGGTCCAGGCGGTCGCCCAAACCCAGCGACTCCAGCAATTTCCGCGCACGGTCATGTGCCGGACCCGCCTGAGTACCAAGGTAGCGCGCCGGCAGTTCGACGTTCTGCTGCGAGGTGGCCGACTCAAGCAGGTTGAAGGCCTGGAAGACGAAGCCGAACTCGTCGCGCCGCAGGCGGGCCAGCGCATCGGCATCGAGGACCGTCACGTCACGCCCGTCGAAGCGATACTCGCCGGTCGCCGGTCGATCCAGGCAACCGAGGATGTTCAACAGCGTCGACTTGCCGGAGCCGAAAGGGCCGGTAATGCAAACAAGCTCTCCGGCCCCTATGGCCAGCGTCACGTCGGCAAGAGCCTCCGTTCGAGCGCCGTCCTCGTCTTCGAATACGCGGCCTATGCCGCGCAATTCGATCAGCGGCGACATCGCCCCGTCCTCACCAGATTCCACAAGTTCTCTCTATCGCGTTCGAAAACATGGCGATGCTATCGAGACAACGCCGCCACCGGGTCGAGCGCCGCCGCCCTGCGCGCCGGGACGATGCCGGCCGCGAGCCCGGTCCCCACGGCGCATGCGAGCGCTGCGAACACGAACCACACCGACAGCGCGGCAGGTACGTCGAAGGCGTCGAACACGATCCGGCTCGCGAAACCCAGCATCGTCCCCAGCACGCCGCCCGCCGCCGTGACCGCCACCGCCTCGAGCAGGAACTGGCACAGGATATCGCGCCGGCGGGCACCGGTGGCCATGCGGATGCCGATCTCGCGGGTGCGCTCGGCCACCGATACCAGCATCACGGACGTCACACCCATGCCCCCAACGAAGAGCGAGATCGCGCCAACCGCGCCCATCAGGGCCGACATCAGCCGCTCGACCGTCGAGAATCCGATCATGGAAGGGATATCCGAACTCAGACTAAAGCCGCGGTGGCCGTGACGGCGCGCGAGCAGGTTGTCCACGGCCCGGGCCGTTTCGCCAACCCGCTTGGGGTCCTCTGCGCTGACCGTGATGGAGTCGAGGTTTTCCCTTCCGAAAAGCAGCGCCTGGGCCGTGCCGAGCGGGACCATCACCTGTTTGTCGCGGTAGTCTTCGACCACGCTGCCGGACCGGCGATATCGGGCCAGCACACCCTTGACCACAAAAGGCGCACCCCCGACCAGCACGTGCCGGCCCACCGCCGCGCTCGCCGGGAACAGCTCGTCGCGTATCGCCGCGCCGATCACCACCACGGGTTCATGGTCCGCACTGTCACGCTCGGAAAAGAACACGCCGCGCGCGAGCCTGAGGCGATCGGTGACGAGCATCTCCGGTACGGCGGCCTGCACCGTGGCTTCCACCGACTGATCCCCATGACGCAGAGTGAACTGGCCGCTTACGTGCGGCAGCACGGCCCGGACGTTTTCCACTTCGCGCCCGATCGCCTCGGCATCGGCCAGCGTCAGCCGCACGGGCGTCGACTGCCGGTCCCCGTATGCCACACCCGATCGAACGAAGATCCGGTCGGCTCCGATCCGGGAGACGGTTTTCACGCTTTCGCGATAGCCGCCCTGCACGACGCTCAGCATGGCGACCACCGACCACACTCCCACCGTCACGCTGAGCACCGTCAGTGCCGTGCGCAGGCGGCTGCCGCGGAGCAGGTTGGCGCGTAACGACGCGAGCGTTCCCCGAACCGACTCGGCGGTACGTTCGAAGTCGATGCGGGTCCTTCGCCCGCGCTGTTCCGAGCGAGGCGACGGATTCGGACCGACGGCAGCGCCGCCTCTGCCCACTCGCGTTACGCCCTCGGTGCGACGATCAGCAACGACCCGGCCATCCAGCAGCTCGATGCGGCGCTCCGCCCAAGCCGCCACTTCCGGATCGTGGGTGATGACGATGACCGTGTGGCCGCGCGCCGACAGGTCGGCCAGCACCGCCAGCACGTCCTCGCCGTTCTTCGTGTCGAGCGCCCCGGTCGGTTCATCGGCAAGAATCACGCGCCCGCCGTTCATCAGCGCGCGGGCGATGGCAACGCGCTGCTGTTCGCCGCCGGACAGGGCACGTGGCCGATGGCCAAGGCGATTCCCCAGGGCGAACGCCCTGAGCAACCTCTCCGCCCGTTCCGCGCGAAGCGGGCGTCTGAGATGGGCGTAGGCCGCAGGCATCTCGACGTTCTCCCGGGCTGTCGCGGAACCAAGCAGGTTGTAGGACTGGAACACGAAGCCGAATGACTCCCGCCTGAGCGCTGCCCGCTCGTCCGCGCTCAAATGCCCGACATCACGGCCCTGGAACCGGTAGACCCCCTGCGTCGGCCGGTCCAGGCAGCCGAGAATGTTCATGAGCGTGGACTTGCCCGAGCCGGAGGGACCCATCACGGCGACGAACTCGCCCGGGTCGATGGTGAGCGTCACGTCCGACAGCGCTTGGGTTGCGACGCCGCGGCGGCCGGCGCCCGCGCGGCGGTAGACGCGCCCCACGTCGACAAGTTCGATCAGGGACGGTTCGGTAGTGGCCATGGACTAGTGTACCGTCTCTATAATAGGTAGACATTACTATCGGGACGTGGCATGCTGGCGTCCATGGCGCGCCCCGTCCAG
>JAPOYI010000051.1 GCA_026706665.1 Gammaproteobacteria bacterium
CCGCAGAAACCTTGCCAAATCAACCGCTTGGCCAGACAATCAGTGAGAAATCAGGGGGAACTTCGGGCTAGCGGATCCCGCACATCCAGGAAGTCGAACCGCCGAAAATCTCGGTCGTGGGTGTACAGCGTGGTTACGCCATGAAGGCGTAGCAATGCAGCGAGGTGCGCGTCGGGCACGAGGTTCCCGCGCACCGACGTCTCGCCAACCAGTTCGCACCAGACCTTCCAGAAACCGTCCTCCTCGGCCAGACATCGACAGTGGGGCAGATCGAGCAGCGTCTCGACGTTCGCCATCGCCTGCCGCGTCGTCAACGGCTCATCGAAGATCGACGGATGCGTGGCGATGCGCAGGTAGCCCATGACCGTTGGCCAGGTGATATAGAAGAGGTCGCCTCCACTCACGCAGGATTGCACGAAGTCGCGCGCCGGAGCGTGCAGCGGGCTGGAGGCGTCCGATGCATAAAGGAGGATATTGACATCCAGGGAATAGCTCACGGTCGACCTTTCCGAGCGTATTCATCCGTCCAACGCACGATGCAGGGCCTCCTTGTCCATGAGGTCTACCCGAGCTTTCATCGGCTTGGAAAACCATTCGCGCAACGGCATGTCGTCGGACGCCGACGCTTCCTGTTTCAGGGCGCGTGCGAGCAGTTCGGAAACAAGCCTCCCCATCGACTTGCCTTCCCGGGCTTGGAGCGCCTTCAGTTCGCCAAGAATCGGCGCGTCTATGTCAATAGTCGTCCTCATCGAACGTTCCTCCCGATACATCATATGCTTTAGTTAGATGAATCAGATGCTAAATATGTGATCATCGAGATGCAACCCGTCTTGCCGCATAGGAACAATGAACGAAGCCCCTCTTTTCCGGTTGTACAAGTCCCAAGTGTAATTCCCAACGGCCTAAGGGCCGGTCCAATGAACGACGCCGCGGGGAAAAACACCCTCATCCGCTGAAACCGGAGCTACTCGCGCTGGTAGAACTCCGCCGGCTGCCCGTCCAACAGTTGAGGATCAAAGGCACCGACGTAGTCATAGAAGTCCACTCTTAGCCGAGGCAGGTCCACCTTGATTCTCTCTACCAGTCTCGGAGAATTCGACCTCTCGAAGTCGTCGTAGATCAAGAAGGTCACTTTGCCCGACTGCAGGTGGACCTTGATCAGATCGACGGATCCGGAGTCGCCAAATAGCTGCAGCGCGCAGCCCACGTAGATTCGTATTAGCGGAAGACACTCGCCCAGAATGGACTGATGAAAAGTCAGGTGATGGCGGTCAGTGAGTTTGCCGATGCCAAGCTCCTCGTGACAGAAGACCGCCGACTCCTCGATACGGGAGGAATCAGCAATGGCGAACAGCGCCCGCTTACCCGCCGCGCGGGCTTTCGTGATGTTCCCGAAGAAGACCTGAACGTCACGCTTTAGGCGGTCGGGCATTTCCCCGTATGGGCGTCGGCGACCGAAGTGGCTTAGCGCGAAGTAGACCAAGAGATCTTCCTGGCGGCCAATCATGGCGGCCTCCAGTTCCTCCGGACGGAAGAACTGAGCAACCCAATCGTGCACGCGTCGCCAAGACCCAACTAACTGGATGAGCGATTGGGCTTCGGGGCACTCCTCGGCAACGGGCGGGCGCCCCAGATCCAAAGCCGTCAGCCAGTACGCCTCCATCTGTTCACGGTGCTGCTCGATCAAGGTGGCAACTGCCTCGCTGTTCGGTTCGTGCCGGAGAAGGCGCCATTGGCGTCTGACCTGTAGGCGGGCCAAGAGGAACAACTGTTCATCGACCGGATTCCGAAAGACCAAGCAGATACCAGCCGAGACCGGGACCGCATTGACTCCCAGCGTAGTCTCAACGTACGAACGGAACTCTTCCTGTGCGTAGTATTTCTGGAACGTGTTCCGTTGCGTTCGGACACCGTCTTCATACGCTGCAAACTGCTCACGCTTGCTCTGGTATCCCAGCATGACGCTAACGACCATGACCTTGCGTGCCAACGCGAACGCCGACTTCAGGGTGTTAGTCCTCTCGTCCGGGTCCTCGATGACGTTCAGGACAAACCCGAGGTTCACGATGTCGGCTTGCTGGAGTTCGCCGTCCGGCCGATAAACGGGATCCCAGCCAGTAGCCGAGATTCTCATCTCTTGCAGTAGGCGCAGGTCATCTCCTCGACCGCAGCCGTAGTCAAACAGCGTGTGACGGCCGTCAAGGAACCCAAACCGGAGCAAGTGCTGAATGGGCGAAGACAGTTCCGCTCGGCGCAGCGCCGTGCGTTCGCGTTCTATCGGCGCAGGCATGCTTCGCTCACCGGCACCCCATTCAGGACGGTCACGCCGAGGGACTTCAGCGTCGCCGACCATCCCTCCCGCGTTCCTATCCGTCTTGCGTCCTCGAATGCGCCTAGTCTTTCGAGGCAATCAGTGAGTCGTTCCGCCTCCGGCACAAGCGGGTGACCCGCAGGTAGGAGCAACTCCTTTCGGTGCAGGATTGGCGGATTGCGCCGTTGTGAAAACTCGAACCGACGCCCCGTTCCTCGACCTAGGTCGCAAGTCAGCGCAGCGAGTAACGCAGGGAACGGCTTCGAAAATCGCTCGTAGCGAAGGAAGCTCACACGAGATCGTGCGTTCAGCTTCACGCGGAGTCGTTCCATTCATGCTCGCACGGGGCGGGACGGGTCATGTCGCGCGGCGAAGCGAAGCGGACCTTCACGCTCAAGAACCATCGCGATGCCACCGCCGGTGTCGAGTGCCGCAAGGACGAAGGCGTCATCGACGAGACGCCCGGCGCGTACAAGGACATCGATGCCGTCATGGAGGCGCAGACATCGCTTGTGGACGTGGTGCACACGTTGAAACAGGTCGTCTGCGTCAAGGGCTGACCGCCGCGCCCATATCTCGCAATGTCGCGTTATTATCCTACCCATCGATCTGGGGAGGGCTTCACATGCGCCACGGCTATCGCGTCATCGACACCGACTCCCACCAGATGGAGCCGCCATCCATCTGGCAGGAATACATCGACCCCGAATTCGCCGACCGCGCGCCGAAATTCGACGACATAGGCCACGGCCGCGCCGGCCTCACGGTGGAAGGCGAACCCATCGCCAAGCAGGACGGCACTTACCCGATGCACGCCGAGGAGTTCCACGCAGCCTCCAGGAAAGCCTCCATGGAAAAACACGAGGCAGCGCGCGCGGCCGGCTTCAGCCCCGATGTTCGCCTGTCCGACATGGACGAATACGGGGTCGATGCCCAGGTGCTCTACCCCACCCAGGGCGGACAGATGCTCGGCAAGCCGTTTCGCGATCCCGAATTGCTCGCCGCCGTGTGCCGCGCCTACAACGACTGGAGCTTCGAGTACTGCAGCCGCGCGCCGGAACGCCTGCGCATGTCCGCGATGCTTCCCATGCAGGCGCCTGACCTCGCCATCGAGGAAGCGAAACGCATGGCCGAGCGTGGCTGTGCCTGCTTCTTCGTGCGCCCGAATCCCGTCGCCGGCCGCAACCTGCACCACCGCGACTACGACGAGGTATGGCGCACGATCGAGGAACTGGATCGCCCGGTGTGCATCCACGACTCCGGTTCGCCCTACCTGCCCTCTTTCGGCGATCGCATGGAAACGCATACATCGGGCCACATCCTTTCGCATCCGTTCGAGGCGATGGCGGCGATGATGAGCCTGATCTGGTTCGGCACCATCGAGCGCCACCCGAAGCTATCCATCGTGCACGTCGAGGCGGACGCCGGCTGGCTGCCCTACTGGCTGCAGCGGATGGAGCAGCATTGGGACTTTTCGGGCAACGCCGAACACCCCGATCTCAAGAAGCGCCCGACGGAGTACTTCAAGTCGAATTTCCTGGTGGCCTGCAGGGGCGACGAGATGACGCTCGGCGCCGTCTGCGACCTGGTCGGCGACGACTACGTGACGTTCAACACCGACTACCCGCATGCCGACGGCACGTGGCCTCGCGGCATGGAGAACCTGGAGCAGCAGGGGTTGCCGGAGGAAAGCGTCCGCAAGATCTTCTGGGACAACGCAGCCCCGGTGTTCGGTCTGGCCTGACATCCACGGGCCGAGTAGACCAGACGGAGGCGCCGGTGGACATTCAAGCACTGTTGCTCGCTGCGGCGGCCGGCGCTGTGTCGGGGCTGGTGGCAGTCATCATCTTCGATGCCGTGGGCAGACCGGCCTGGCGGCCAAAGAGGAAGAAACGCGCGAAGCCGGAGTGACAGGCGAAAGCCGCCCTCGACGGCGCTTCAACCCGCACTGGCGGACCGCTGGGCCCGACGCACCGGGATACGCCTCAAGTACCTACTGTGCGCGGATGATCGTGTGGTAGCGTGCGCCGTCGAATCTGTCGAAATACTCGCCGAGCCCGGGATGGTTGATCTGGCTCAGATCCTCGCTCGCTTCGAGGTGCCGCTCGGCGACATAGGTGCTGTGCAGCGCACCGTCCACCAGCACGTGATACCAGGGCCGGTCCTTCGGTGGGCGGCTCCTCGCCATCTCCTCGTACCACTCCTCGCTGAGTCCGAACTCGGCATCGACACCGAACACCACGCCACGATAGCCGAACCTGTTGTGTTCGACGATCTGGCCAACGAAGAACTTCGCGTTCACCGAAAAGCAACTCAACCCCGGCAATGGTCGGAGGATTATCCGTCAATTCCCGGCTTTGCGTTACGCTTGCCGAACCTGCCAAGGAGATTCGTTCATGACGAAAGACCGCCTGCTCGGCCGCGACTGGCGCGAACCCATCCCCTATCCCGATCCCGCCATCGAGGTGATCGACCGGCGTTTTCGCCCGTGCGTACTCGGCGGCGCGGCGCTGGAAAGGCTCTGGACCGGCGCCCGTTGGGCCGAAGGCCCCGTGTGGTTCGGCGACAGCCGCCACCTGGTGTTCAGCGACATACCCAACAACCGCATGTTGCGCTGGTCGGAGAGCACCGGCGAAGTCGAGGTGTTCCGGGCGCCGTCCAACAATGCAAACGGCAACACCCGGGATCGCCAGGGACGCCTGGTCACCTGCGAGCACGGCAGCCGGCGCGTCACGCGCACCGAGCACGACGGCACGATCACGGTGCTGATGGACAACTTCGAAGGCAACCGCCTGAACGCACCCAACGACGTGGTGGTGCACACCGACGGCGGCATCTGGTTCACCGATCCGGGCTACGGAATCATCTGGAACTACGAGGGCAACAAGGCACCGTTCGAACTGCCCACCCGCGTCTATCGCATCGATCCCGAAACGCTTGCGGCAACGGTCGCCATCGAGGAGATGGAAAAACCGAACGGCCTGGCGTTCTCACCGGACTTTTCCGTGCTGTACGTTGTCGACACCGGCGCGTCGCATGCGCCAGGCTATCCGCGGCACATCAAGGCCTACGACGTAGTTGACGGGACGCGGGCCGAAAACGGCCGCGTGTTCTGCGATCTCGGGGGAACGAGTCCGGACGGATTGCGCGTCGACATGGATGGCAATGTCTGGTCGGCGGCCGGCTGGGCCGGCGATGCGGAGAACGGCATCCACGTGTTCGCCCCGGACGGCACGAAGATCGGCGCGATTCACCTGAGGGAAACCGTCTCCAACGTCTGTTTCGGGGGAGTCAAACGCAACCGGCTGTTCATGACTGGCTCGCAGTCGATCTATTCCCTGTACGTCGAAGCGCAGGGTGTGCCCTACGTTTGAGCTTCCGCCGGCGGAAACCGGTCTATCGCGGTTGATTCCCTCCGCGCCCGCAGACAGGATACGGTCATGAAGATCGTGCACTTTGCGGACCTATCGGCCCAGGGCAATGACAAGCAGCCGCACGCACCTTTCGATGCATCCGACATCGAAAGCGCTGGCCTCGATCATGCATTCCTCGGCCACTACCACCTGCCCAGGGATGGGGACCGTCACACCTATCCGGGGAATCCCGAGCCCCTGGCCTTCGGCGAGGACGGCGAACGGGGTGCCGTGATCGCGACCATCGACACCGGCGAGGTCCTTCGCGAGCGCCGACGGGTTGCCGGCGGGAGCGTTCACGACCTGACGCTCGACATCACGGGGTGCGTCACGAGGGAAGAGGTGAGAGCGCGCCTCGACAAGGTTGTCGACGGTCTGTCCGGCCTGGTTCGCCTGACCGTCTGCGGTGAGGTCGACCACCGCGTCGAACTGCACGAAAACGAACTGCGCGATGTCCTCCTTGCACGCTTCGAAGCAGTGCGCATCCGCCGGGGCGAACTGCGCACAGGGTACGACCTGGACGCGATTCGCCGTGAAAACACGGTGCGCGGACGGTTCGTGAACGATGTGCTGGATGCGGACCTGCCCGAGAACGAGCGGCGGCGCGTCCTGATGACCGGGCTAAGGGCACTCGATGGCCGCGGCGAACTCGAGGTGCTGTAGTGCGCTTCGAGTCCATAGTTGCCCATGCCTTCGGACCCCTGGTCGACGAAACCCTGGAACTCGCGCCAGGCATGAACATCGTGTACGGGCCGAACGAAGCCGGCAAGTCAAGACGTCGCGAGGCGTGACCAGGCCGAGGATGACCTGCACCGTGCGGCGGACCTGTGCGGCATTGCCGATGGTGAGACCGAAACACGCGCGACGATGCTCGAACGCTGGCTCGCGGACTGGCGGAGCGAACTGGAAACGAACGAGTCACAGCAACGACAACTCACTGTGGCGCAACACGAAGCCGCGGACGCCATGCAAACCTACGCCCGCGCGCGCGGCGGACTGGACCAGTTCGCCCGCAACATGCCGGACGTATCCCTGGCCGAGGAAGCCGAACGAACGGCCCAGCTCGCGCACGAAAGGCTGGAACGGCTCGATTCAACCCTTCGGATGACCGTCCGGTTCCTGCGCCGCGCCGAGGAGCGCGTGCACCGGGACATGGCGCCGAAGCTGCGCGCAAGCGTGGTCAGGCACCTGACCGGAATCAGCGGCGGACGCTACACGGATTGCCGCATCGACCCGCAGTCGCTCGCGGTCGAAGTCAGGAGCGGCAACGGCGCATGGCGGCGCGCGGACCTGCTCTCCCACGGCACGGCGGAGCAGGTCTACCTGCTGCTGCGCATGGCGTTTGCCGAGCACCTGTCCGCACCCGACGAATCGTGTCCCCTCATCCTCGATGACCCGATCGCCACCAGCGACTCGGCGCGGCGCGAGGCCGTGCTCGACACGCTGCTCGCCGTCAGCAAATCCGCCCAGGTCATCCTGTTAACGCATGACCTGGACACCCGGGACTGGGCGCGAGAGCGATTGTCGGAACCGGAGGGCGCCTTGAGGGAACTCGACCGCTGCGGCATACCCGCGTAGTAAAGCGCCCTAACGGGGTCCGTCCGGCATGATGATCTTCGGCGGCTCGGCGTCGGCTGCGGGAACTTCCTCCACCTCTGACTCCTCCGCGTACAGCTCGATGTCCCCCTGCGCATAACCCGCGAACTTCAAGTGCTCGCAAAGCGCACGGTCAACCACCTCCCGCATCTCCGCATCGAGCCGGTCGGAATCGAGCTGCGGAAACCGTCGCATCAGTGCCTGCCTGTTGTAGACGAAGGTGTGCTTCATCGATCCCGGAACGAAACGTTCCTCGGCCAGGGAGAACTCGAACCGGATTCGGACCGGAACCTCGACCAGTGCCGAGCCCGCTTCGATCACGTGCTTGATCACCTTCTTGTCGACTACCCAGAGCATGTCGGCACGTGGCAGCGCGAATCACTCCGCGCTTTCGTCCTTCTTGTGGAAGATGGCCATGCCAACGAGCCCGCCGATGGTGGCAAAGATGCCGAACATGACGATGTTCATCACGAGTTCCATCCCCAGGATGGCCTCCTCGACATGTTCCTGCGTCGTTGCCTCGCCCGCGACACCAGGGATTTCGACGCCCAGGCTCTCAAGCTCGGCGAGGACTGCAGCCGTATCGGCCCAGTCCGGAGCCAGGCCCAGGGCCATCAGGACCGCGCCGACGAACGTCGTCACAATCCCTCCGATCACGCCGGCCATCATGCCAATCAGGGCACCATCGCCGTAAGGCGACCCCAGGGGAGCCGTCTGCTCCTTCAGGTAGAAGTAGACCGCCAGCACGCCACCGCCGACAAACAGCGCGCAGCAAAGCATGTTCAGCATTTCGATGTACGGCAGCGCCGCAATGACGCCGAACACGCCACCGCCGATCAGCGCCGATTTGATTTTGGGATTGTTCATCATCAGGGATCATCTCCTGTTGGTGTCCTGGCTGCCGTCAAATCGGCAATGGCCATCAATGGCAATAGCGCGCATGGGAACGCGGCCACCAAACCCGTCGCGAACCGAATCGGTGCCCCGGTCTCAAACATCACGTCCACGAAGAGCGGGACCATGAACACCAGTATCCATCGCGGCCGCTTAGCCAACTTCGCCGCCAACCGCGGCAGTTGGGGCCAGGCGGCGACACCTAGCGTAAAGCCGACGTACATGCCGGTGCAACGCGCGCACGCAGCGAGCGGTTCGCCGAGCGGGTGAAAGCTCCGGGCTGGAATCTGGTGGCAGACCGGGTGGAACAGCCAGCGCAGCATGTCCGCATGCGGCCAGCCCGCGGCCGCGAACAGCGCGGGCGCGAAGACCAGTGCCAGCCAGCCAAGGCAGGCCAGCAGCAGACCATACGCCCAGGGTGATCGCATACTCGCATGGAACAAGTGTTTCGGGGAGCGTTCAGCGACCCGGGGCAGTTGTTCCATGGGCGACGAGCGGGGCCGGGCCCGGGGAGCGCGAGGGGGTTCCCCTCGCCAGAGAACAACCGAAGCCGAAGGCGCCGGCTGTGGGGCACTCTCACCGGTCATCGACGGATGCCCATGGGCGTATCACAATGTTGGCCGACCGGCGGTGGAAAGCCCGCGCTGAAACCGCCTCACGCCAGCATGCGGTGCGTCGCGGGCGCAAACGTGGGCAGGTCTATGCCGTGCGGACATGCTCCCGCGCAGGGTTCTCCGGTGCAGGAAAGGCACGCGGACGCGTTCTCTTCAAGTTTCGAGTACTCCTCCCGGGCGAACCGCACGTCGCCATAGTCCGTCGCGTACATCCGCGTGCGGAGCACGTCGGGAATCGGTACGCCGTAAGGACATGCCCCTTCGCACAGCGAACAGGCGTGGCGGCAATAGGTAATGCCGTTGGCCACCGCGTAGCGCTCAAGCAGCGCCAGGTCTTCACTGGAAACGGGAAGGCCGCCCGACCCGCCGAGGTATTCGTCAATCTGGCCCTCTTCCGTCATGGAGATGACCAGCGCGTCCACGTTCGCATCCGAGAGCACCCAGCGAAAGGCGGCCTGGGAGAACGTCGCGTCCCCGGTCTCGTACGGGCGCATGTCGTTCAGTCGCGCACCCATGAGGGTCTTCATGGTCACGACGCCCACGTCCCTGGACTTCGCCTTGGCGAGAACCCGCGGCAGGTCCGGCTGCTCGGGCAACCTGAAAGACCGCGTGATGTTGGAGAGAAAAGAGGGATCCTGGCCAAAGTTGTAGGCCACGAGGACCACATCCACGAGGTCCTCGTCAAAAACGTAGTCGAGGCACTCGATCAGCCTTGTGCCGTGGCCCGACATGCCGGTGAACCGGATCTTGCCCTGCTGCTTCGCCATGGCCGTGAACTCGTGCCACTCGGGGTTCGCCATCCGCGCGATATCGTTCACCGCATGGTTGAAGTAGACATCGATGTAGTCCGTGCGCAGGCGGCGCAACGATGTATCGAGGGCCCGCATCAGCGACACGCGCGTTTCATCCCGGCCAGCCTGGAACTTCGACGCGATGCAGACCTTGTCACGGCGACCTTCGAGTGCCCGGCCGATCGTATGCTCCGACGCCCCGGCGCTGTATCCGTCAGCCGTATCGAAGTAGTTGATGCCCCTGTCGAGGGCGTGGTGTACCAGGTGTTCCCCGCCGCGCCGCAACCTGCTTGAGCCGAAAGAGACATCGGAGATCCGCATGTCGGTCCGGCCAAGGCGCACGTAGCGCTGGACTTCGCCCGCCGCCGGGGTTTCCTGGCCCACAGCAACCGAGGCAAGGGGAATGACGCTCGACGCGGCCCCGAGCCGCAACAGATCACGACGACCGATGGATGGCATGACCTCTCCCGCTTTGTTCTGACCACCCTAGAATATGTCCGACGGACGAGCGTGTCACCCGACCGATCCGCTACACGCATTTGTCACAAAGAAACCGCATACTGCACCGGCGCCGCTGAAGGAGACTGCCATTCCCCTCCTAGAGATCTACATGATCGTCGGGTTCCTTCTGGCGGCCTATTCCGTCGTCGCCAACGACTCGATCCAGACCCTCGGAACGTTCCTGTCCTCCAATTCGCACCGCCCCTGGTGGGTGCTGTGGGTATTTGCCGGGAGCATTCTCCTCGTAGTGCTCTTTTATGGCTGGATCGTCAACGACGGCGACCCTGCCTACGGCCGCCTCGAGAAATTCCCGGTGCCAGAGGGTGGCGTATCGTGGATACACGCCATTCCGCCGCTGGCATTGCTGATCCTCACCAGGCTCGGGGTTCCTGTCAGCACCACGTTCCTCGTGCTCACGGTGTTCGCCGTCACCGCCGGTGAAACGAGCAATCTCGGCGCCATGCTCACCAAGTCGGCCCTCGGCTACGTGGTCGCCTTCGTCTCCGCCATCGTGCTGTTCAGCTTCGTGTTCAAGCGCGCGACGCAGTACTTCCATCGGACGCGCGACGAGGAGATACCCGGCTACTGGGTGGTGTTGCAATGGGCCTCCACAGGATTCCTGTGGAGCCAGTGGCTGATACAGGACCTCGCGAACATCTTTGTCTACCTGCCGCGGGAACTCTCCCCGCTCTGGCTGACGTTCGGCGTGGGCGCGCTGCTTGCCATGCAGGGGTACATCTTTTTCCAGTTCGGCGGCGAGATTCAGAAGATCGTCACGAGCAAGACCGATACCACGGACATTCGGGCGGCGACCATCATCGACTTCATCTACGGCATCGTGCTGCTCGTATTCAAGGAAATGAGCAACATGCCCATGAGCACGACCTGGGTGTTCCTCGGCGTGCTTGCCGGACGCGAGTTCGCGCTGTCGTTCTATCTCTCGGACACGACCACGCGCGGGACGGCGCGCAAGGTGATCTCCGATGCCGCGAAGGCGCTCTCCGGCCTGGTCGTGAGCGTCATTCTGGCGTTCGGCCTGCCGTGGCTCCACGGCGTGTTCTTCGGTTAGGGCGACAGGACGGCCGACTCTCTACGCGTTTCGGGATGCCGACGGCGCGATCACGGACCGCGCACGATCAGTAGGTCGTTGGCCCGGGGTGGGGGCAAAAGACGCCACAGGCTGGCGCTGGCAACGGAGCTAGTGGTCAGGAACGAGCGGCCCGAGGGTCCTCCCGAAACAACTCGGTCAACAACCCGTATACCGTTGGAAACGCGTCGGCAAGGATGTCGGGGACCGTGAAGAAGGTCTCCACCGTGACAGCGAAAAACTCCGCCGGGTCCGACGCCGCATAGTCGTCGATGGGGGGGTCGAGATCGCGCTCCACCACCACGCAGAGATCCGCATACGCGGCCGAGAATGTCGTTTCCCAGAGTGCGTCCGACATGCCGCCGGGCAGCGGCGGAAAACCATTGTGGTGCCCCGACAGCTCGTCCAGCTTGTGCGCGAACTCGTGAATCACCACGTTGGTCGGGAAGTAGTCCGGGGCGTTGCGCCGGGGCTGCGCATCGTCCCAGGCCAACACCACCGAGCCGCCGTGCGCGGCTTCGCCGACGAGTTCCTCGTGACCGGCATGCACGACCCCGACCTCGTCCTCCACCTCGCGCTGGGCGACGAACCCGCTTTCATAGACGATGACGGTGCGGCAGGCGCCGAGATACTCGAAGCCGAGATTCGCGACCAGCCGGCATGCCTGGGCGGCGATCGCGGCCCTTGCGGCTTCGTCAACGGGAAACCCGCCCGCACCGAAAAACCGCTTCTCCGCAATGAACCGGGCCGCCAGATCGCGCACCCGTTCGAGGGTCTCCGCGTCGAGTCCGTCAAACACGTCCGAGTCGGCGACGATACGGCGCCAGAGCGGATCGCCGATGCGATGGCGTCGCACCCTGCGGGCGATGAGCCACCGCGCAATAGGATTAGTGTCCATGTCGCACTCGCAACGCCAACTGCCCAGGCAACCGCCTCCGATACGACGTGGCGCACGGCCTGTTCGCGAGCACGTCAGTCGCGGGCGTCATCCCCGTCGTTCTTGAACAACGCTTCGAGCTTTGCCCGCGCGGTGTCTTCTGTCGCCGTGGCGACCGGCGCGTCCTCCGCCGGCGTCTCTCCGGATTCGCCGCCGAACAGGGCATCGAGTCGCTGGCGGGCGGCATCCTTCCTTGAGCCCCGCGCATCGTCGTACGCTGCCGAGAGCGGACGAAAGAAATCGCAGAAATTGGCGTTCTCCTTCTGGACCGGCGGATCGGCACGATCATCGTCACATTGCCCCGTCAGGCGGGGCGAAAAGTGAATACACAGCCGGCAGCAGTGCAGGTCTTCAAAACACTCCGGACAGTTGGCGTGGCGACTGATCGGCCGGGGGATGCCGTCGAGAGAACAGCCGCAATTCCAACACACGACTCCGGTCATCCAACCCTCCGACCGCGGCATGCTTCAGGCGCCTGGGCGCCCTGCCGGGCACCCGCCCAGGCGAAGCCCAGCCCGCCAATTTGCTTTGCTATCGTCCGGCATGGAATCCCCCGCGCCCGCTCGATTATAGCCGCGCGGATTCCTGGACGGGCCTTCGCCTTGTCAGCCACACGAGCACACAGGTTGGGAGCGTCGGAACGCCCGCAGAGGAGAATCCAGATCGAGCACCGTCAGCGCCATGAGACCCGTCACGGCTTCAGGCTCGCCGTGTTTCATCCGGCCCACCGCTTGCGCTCGAAGACCGACAAGCCGTGCTCCGGTGCGCCGCGAGATCAGTTTGCGGGCGAACCAGCATCGACGTCGATCGGCAGCGCGATGTAGTCGTGCCCACGCACCGGGGTCACTGTATAGCCAAGCGCCTCGAGCCGATTCCACGTGCCGCGTATCCGTTCCCGGACTTCAGGCGATGCCGTCTCATAGATGTTGCCACCCATAATCTCGATCAGGACGACGGGACGATTGCGTCGGATGGTGTCCACGGCGCCGTCGAGCACTTCGTCTTCGTGGCCCTCGACATCGATCTTGAGCACCGATACGCGCTCGAACCCAAAGCCATCGAGGTTTCGGAGTTCCGCCTCGTCGCCACCGATGCCGATCCCCGTACCGCCTTCGTTTCCGGGCGTGGGCAGATTCATCTCGATAACCCGGGCCTCGCCAGCGCCGATCGCATACCGCAAGGGCACGACGTTGGTCATGCCGTTGAGCGCGAGATTGCGGTGCAGTTCGCGATACAGCTTTCGCTGCGGCTCGAAGGCGTAGACGCGGCCGCAGCGACCGACCATGCGCGCGATCGGCACGGTGTGGCTGCCGACATGCGCCCCGACTTCCACGACGACGCTGCCCGGCTCAACGTGTTTCTCCAGCATCTCGACGTTTTTCGCCTCCCACTGTATGCCTGCCGCGATTACGCGCTTGATAGCGTCCTCGACATCATCGATGAAGAAGTGTCCGGCGCCCGGCACCCCGTACTTCCTGTACGCAGAGACAGGGAACGCGTTGAGATAGTCCCGCGTCTCGCGATAATCGTGCAGAACCAACGGCGAGGTCGAGATGATCGGCAGCAGATCGCATGCCGGAGGCAGATCGCCGGGCGGCAGAAAGGCGTTCGGGGAACACCCCCCCACGGCCATCGGCAGGCCGAATCCCACGATGAGAATCGATCCGAGGAGTTGGCCCGGGCGCACTGTCATTCCCGCCCAATGCACGTCCGCCAAGTTGCGACTCGCGCCTGCAGAGGTGCAGTCAGACATTCCTGATGTTTCCCTTGCCACCCGTCCAGAAACGGATGCAACGGTCGCACGGGATGCTCCATTGATCGGTCTGATGCAAGCGTCTGCATTGCACAATTATCAATCACCTACGACATGCCTTCAATGTCGGCAAGCGCCCGGGACAATCCGGACTCGAGTGGTTGGCCCGTTTGTCGCTCATTGGACCGTTGGATATATTCTCCGGTTCAACCGAAAGAGGAGACCTGACCGTGGGATTCGCATTGTCAGACATGCAATTGACCAGCCCGGCGTTCGAATCGGGAGGAGCCATACCGGCGCGGCACACGGGAGAGGCGGAGGACATCTCTCCGGCACTGGCGTGGTCCGGCGCCCCGGACGGAACGAAGTCGTTCGCGATCATCTGCCACGACCCGGACGCGCCGCTGGTGACCTCCTCGGGACGCTACGGGTATGTCCACTGGGTGCTGTACAACATTCCGGCGTCGGTCTCCGAACTGGCCGAGGCTTCCGGCGAATTCACCCAGGGAACGAGCGATTTCGGCAGACCCGGCTACGGCGGCCCGATGCCGCCCGAAGGACACGGCGTCCACCAGTATTATTTCTGGGTGCTGGCGCTCGACAGCGAACTCGACCTCGAAGGCGGTCTCGACATGTGGACCCTGCTAGCGAAGATCGAACCGCACACCATAGGCATGAATCGACTGGTGGGAACCTACCAGCGCGGCTGACGCGCGGTCAGGCGTGCCAGGGCCACCGTCCTGCCGTCGGGGTCTTCCACGATTTCTTCCGCGTAGCCGAGGATATCGAGATGCCCGGCGGCGCCTCGCAACGTGCCTGGATCGACGCGATAGGCCGGATCTTGCGGACCGGCAACCGGCTGGTCCGTCGCCAGGTGCAGTTCCACCATCAGATGTCCCCCGGGCGCCAGAAGATCGGTGAGTTTCGCGATAAGGCCGAGATCGACGTAATGGATGACGACGATCAATTCAAACGTGCCCGTGACGCCGTGGCCGGTATCGAGGTCGCGCCTCATCCACTCCACCGATAGCCCGCGCGCCTGTGCGGTGGCCTCGGCACGTGCAAGCGCGACGGCGGATATGTCGATCCCCGTCACCGAGAAGCCGCGCGAGGCAAGATAGATCGCATTGCGCCCGGCGCCGCAGGGTATGTCCAGCGCCCGGCCAACCGTCACGCCCGAAAGCCAGCGTTCCAGCCACGCGCTCGCGTGGGTTCGATCCTCGTAGGCGCCAAGCCGGTAACGCTCGTCCCACTTCTCGCGGTCGGCGGCGCTCACCGGGCGACCCGCCATTGTGGAGCGCGAACAGGGGCACGGTAGACTGGCATGGCCGGGCAATTCTATAGCCGCCTGACTGGGGAGGTCGAACGCATGCGGATCGTGAGCTGGAACGTCAACGGGCTGCGCGCCTGCGTCCGCAAAGGGTTTCTCGACTTCCTCGACGCGTCGGGGGCGGATGTCGTGTGCCTGCAGGAAGTCCGCGCCTTTGCCCACCAACTGGAGCCGCGCGTGCTTGCGCCGGAAGGCTGGCATGCCAACTTCTGCCCCGCCGAGAGGCCCGGCTACAGCGGCGTCGGAATCTACTCGAGGCGGGCGCCGACGCGTATTGAAACAAGTCTCGGCGATGATCGTTTTGATCTTGAGGGCCGCATGATCCTGGCCCACTTTGGCCGCAAGGCGGTGGCGTCTGTCTACTTTCCCAAGGGTAGCGGTCGCGACCGCGACAACAGCCGGGTCCCCTACAAGCTCGACTTCTACGCCGCGTTGTTTGATCGCCTTCAGAGGTTGCGTCGCCGGGGTCCGGTGTTCGTGGCTGGCGACTACAACACCGCCCACACGGAAATCGACCTCGCGCGACCGAAGTCGAGCGCCAGGACAAGCGGTTTCCTGCCAGAAGAGCGGGACGAGCTCACCCGCTGGATCGAAGCTGGCTGGGTCGATACCTTCCGCGCGCTGCACCCCGGCGAACCGGGCCACTACACGTGGTGGCGGCAATGGGGCGGCGCGCGGGAGAACAACGTCGGCTGGCGTATCGACTACGTGCTGGCATCGAAATCCGCCGCGAGGCGCGTGACGGACGCGTTCATCTGGCCCCGCGTGATGGGCTCCGACCACTGTCCTGTAGGCGTGGACGTGTCCTGGTGAGAACCCGATCCCTACCCGTGGGCGGAATCCGCGCGGCCTGGCGGCAGATCGACGCGACGGTTCGGCCGGCCGGCCGGGTGTTCTACGGCTGGTGGATCGCAGGCGCCGCCAGCGGAGTCCAGATGCTCGGCTCATTGCTGTGGATGCAGTCCTACGGCGTCTGGTTCGTCGTTCTGCAAGACGAGTTCGACTGGAGCAAGGCGATCGTCTCGGGCGCCTTTGTCATGACGCAGATTCAGTTCGGCCTGCTCGCGCCTGTGCAGGGCTGGCTGGTCGACCGGTTCGGCCCGCGCACAATCATGCGTGTCGGCCTGGTGATTTTCGCGGCCGGCTTCATGCTCTTCAGCAGGGTCGAGACGATCCTGGCCTTCTATCTCACGTTCGCCCTGATCGCGTTGGGTTCGAACCTGGCCGGATTCCCCACCGTCATGGTGTCCATCGTCAACTGGTTCAACAGGCACCGCGCGAAAGCTATCGCGGTCGGACAGCTCGGCCATCCGCTCGGCGGCATAGCGGTGCCTGTCATCGTGTTCGCGCTACAGGCGTTCGGCTGGCGCGAAACCGCGCTGGTCGCGGGCGTGCTGGTGCTGCTGCTTGGCCACCCCCTGGCGCAGCTCATGCGTCACCGGCCGGCACCCCATGAATTCGTCGACGGCATCGCCGAAAGCACCCATCATTCCTTGCGGGATACCTCCCGCCAGGGTTTTTCCATCCGGCAGGCGATGCGCACGCGTGCCTTCTGGCTGATTTCCATCGGCCACGCGTGTTCGCTGCTGATCGTCTCCGCCGTGATGGTGCACCTCGTGCCCCACCTGATCGAAGGCCTCGGCTATTCGTTGACGCTGGCCGGAGGCGTCGTCGCGTTCATGACGGCGTGCCACATAGGCGGCCAGTTGCTCGGCGGGTATTTCGGCGACCGGCTGAACAAACGGTTGATCTGCGCCGGTTGCCTCGTGGCGCACGCCGTCGGACTGCTCCTCATCGCCTATGCCGCGAACGTGGCCATGGTGATCGCCTTCGTCCTTCTGTACGGCACGGCGATGGGCATCAGGGGTCCGTTGGCTGTGGCGCTTCGCGCCGACTACTTCGGCCCGAAGGCATTCGGAACCATCCTGGGCGTTTCCATGTCCATCGCCATGATCGGCATGTCGACCGGGCCGCTCGTCGCCGCATTCACGGCAGACGCATTCGGCAGCTACCGGATGGGATTCACCATCCTGGCCGCTGGCGCGACCGTGGGCGCCGTGTGTTTCCTCGCCGCGAAGAGGCCGACCGAGCCGCCAGACTAGCCGCGTTCATTCCAGATTGGATGGTAATGAATTCCGAATCGGACGGTGGTACATTCCGAATCAGACGCGGAAATATTCCAAATTGGATGGTAATTCATGGCAGATCCTACGCTGATCCATGGACCATACGTGGAGCGGCATGCCGAATCACGCATACGCGCGGCGCAGGACGATACCCGGATCGTCGCGATCATCGGGCCGCGCCAATCCGGCAAGACGACACTCGCTCGTCGTCTCGCCAATGATGATCGCCCCTTCGTCACACTGGACGACGAACAGTTCAGACGATTCGCCGAAGACGATCCCGTGGGATTCATGCGTAGCCGGCACACAGCCGTAATCGATGAGATCCAGCGCGCGCCGGGCCTCATCCTCGCACTCAAAAGAGCCGTCGACGAGAATCCGCAACCCGGCCGCTACCTGATAACCGGTTCCGTCGATCTCTTCAGGAGTTCCATCTCTCCCGACTCACTCGCAGGCCGGGTTGAAACGGTCGAACTTCTACCCTTTTCACAAGCAGAAATCGCCAACGCTGGCATACCGGGATTCCTGGATCGGGCTTTCGCCGGGGATTTCCCCAATCTTGAGGAGAAGGGCCCCACTGTCGATCTGATCGAACGCGTCCTGGCCGGCGGCTTTCCTGAAGCCCTTTCGCGCACTGACCCCGCAAGGCGGCGAACCTGGCTGCGCGCTTACGCCCGTGCACTCTCCGAGCGCGACGTATCCGAAATCGCTGCTATCCACAGACTCGATGAAATGGCCCGTCTGATCGAACACGCCGCAGTTTCCACTGGTCTACTGCTCAACATGTCCGATCTCGGATCGCGTTTGGGTGTCGACAGCAAGACGATCAACCGGTGGCTGACACTGCTTGAGCACATGTTCCTTGTCCGCCGCGTGCGCGCCTGGCATAGCAACGAGTTGAAACGGCTCGTCAAGGCGCCCAAGCTGCATTTCCTGGATTCGGGCCTGCTCGCGGCGCTTCGCAGGGTGGATGCGGCGACCATCGCAAGGGACCGGCGGGAAGCGGACCCCCTTCTCGAGTGTTTCGTCCATGGCGAAATCGTCAAGGCTGCGGCACTTTCGGACGACGCGATGACTGTCAACCACTATCGCGACAAGGATCAGGTCGAAGTCGACCTGGTGCTAGAGCGACCGCCCGGCAAGATTGTCGGTATTGAAGTCAAAGCGGGCGCGACGGTCCGCCCCGACGACTTCAAAGGGCTGGCGCGCCTGAAACAGGTCACCGGGAATCGGTTCGCGTGCGGAATCGTCCTTCATGACGGCGAGAGGGTCCAACAGACGGCTTCCAAACTGTTCGCCATGCCCGTCAAGATGCTATGGGAAGCGTAGCGGGCGCACACTGAACGTACGCAGAATAGCCCCGCCAGCCTTCGGTAGTGGCCGCGCCTTACGGGCGCTACGACGTCGATTTCGTGGTCTAGCCGCCTGAAAAAACGGCGCACGCCTTCGGCTGCGACGGTTTCTGTGGCACTACCCAAAACCGTGTTGACTCCGATGGATCTGGGAGTCGAAGGTTTGCGTGCTCTTGAACCACTCGTGGCGCCCGTCGGTCGCCTCGTCGTAAACCTGCGCTTCCAGCGCCTGCATTCGTGTCGCAGAAAAGGGTTCGAAGTCGCGCGCGATCGCCAGGTCCTGATGCAGGTCGGCGTCCGACTGAATTCCGCACACGAGGGTGCTGATCGGCAGCGACAGGGCGTAGCCCCGACACTCCTCGGCAGATAGTCCAAGTTCGCGGACGATCTGACCGCGGCCGCCCAGGCTTTTCATGCCGATCACCCCGATGCCGCGTTCCTGGAGGACGGGCAGCAACTCCTTCTGAAAGCTGCGGTAGTGCGCATCCGGGACGTTGAGGGGCATCTGGCAGGTGTCCCATTCGAAGTCCTGCGCCAGCATCCGGGCCAGGATGTGGGGGCTCTTGTGGCCCGTAAAGCCGATGAACCGGACCTTGCCAGCGTCACGGGCGGCAACTGCCGCCTCGATAGCGCCGTCGGCCCTGAAGATCCACTCCGCATCGTTGTCGTAGTTCACTTCATGGAACTGCCAGACATCGATCACGTCCGTGCGCAGCCTCCTGAGGCTGTCTTCAAGCTGCTGCGCTGCAGTTTTCCGGTCCCGACCGCAGACCTTGGTCATCAACACGACCTTGTCCCTGCGCCCTTCGAGGGCGATGCCCATGCGGCGTTCCGACTCGCCGCCAGCGTATTCCCAGGCGTTGTCCATAAAGGTCACGCCCGCGTCTACAGCCTCCTGGATCAGGCGAACCGTTGTCTTCTCATCGATGTCCGGCCTGACGCAGTGGCCGCCGCCAAAGCCGACGATCGAGACGGTCAGTCCGGTGCTGCCGAGTTCACGAACGGGCATTCCCGCTTCGTTCTTCTCCATGCGTTCCTCGTCTGGCGGGCCAAAAGCTCCCCAAAAAACAAACGCCTCCGGGGAGGCGTTTGTTTTTGCGTGGCGGCTTGGCCCGTTGCCGGTATCAGGCAGGGAATCCGCCCACGATTCCGAGCTTGACCCAGTAGGAGTCGCCTCCGCCCCCGCCGATCCACTTCTGGTACCAACCATCGGTAACGGAATCTTCGGGGATGAGTCCCGCCCAGGGATCCGACTGCCGGACGTGGACCTTCACCTGGCCTGACCGCCAATCCAGGACCCTGGCCGGCTTGTTGCCGACGTCGATTCCCGGTCCGCGCCCCTGCCTCACGCAGACGGCGCCGCCCTGGATCCAGTGCCATGTCACGGTATTGCCTCCCTCCACCTTGCCGAAGGACTTGAGGCGCGCTTCGTCCTCGACCGGTCCTTCGGTGAAATGCAGCGAATACCGCTCTTCGCCCTGGTATAGCACCTCGGCTCTCACCGAGTTCTCGCCATGCGTAAAGCTGATCTGGTCGGCCACGTACTTCGGCCATCCCCAGATGACTCCTTCGCGGGTGTGGTGCAGGAACGGCACCGGCGTGCTGATGCACATCCAGGATTCGAGACCGTCCGGACACAGGACCTTGATCGTGAATCGGCCTTCCTGGAAGCGGGCGGCCTTTCTGCCGAACTGGTTCATGTCGAGCAGGCTCGCTCCGACGATCGGGTGCTCCGGCATCGCGAGCGGCGCCGGGATGAAAGAGCGGTACAGATCGAGGTCCGCGGGCTCGATCACGGTGTGGACACCCTGGGTGCCGGCGCCGAGCGCAATCAACTCATCCAGCTGTTCGTCGGACATCACGTTCCGTACGTTGCCCGGACCCTTGCCGCCGTTGATGAAATACGTCTGGCCATGGTCCTCGACGAATGCCTGGATGGCATCCATCCTCACCCTGGCGGCGTTCATCCTTACGACTTCCACCTTCTTGTCCAGGTCCTTGTCTCCGGTCCGATACATCTCGGATTCGGATCGCGGGAGCGCCAGCTCGGAAGCGTAATTCACCGGGTCGGCATACTCAGGCGGGCATGCGATGGACGTGACGTGATTGGGATCAGGCGCGACGACCCGATAGGGGACCTCGAGATTGAACTCAAGGCTCTGATCGAGATCAACTTCTGGTTTCAGTATTGCTGCCATCTTGGCTTTCCTCTTTCCTTGTCTCTTCTGTTGCTACTTGTGCTGCTTGCTTCTCTTGCTCGTTTGGATCAGTCGAATTCGGGAACTCTGACCGAAGCGTTGGATCCCGGCTTGGTGACGGAACCTCCACCTACTGTCGCAAGTTTGGTCATGACGGAATCGCCGCCACCTCCGCCGATGAACTTCGAGTAGTAGCCATCGGTGACGGAGTCTTCGGGGATCAGACCGGCCCATGGGTCTGAAGGCCCGATATGGACCTTGACCTGTCCCGCCTGCCAATCGAGTATCCGCGGCTCTTCCCGGCCATTCTGGAACCCGGGTCCCCTGCCCTGCCTGCACAGGACGGCGCCGCCCTGTATCCAGTACCAGGAGACGGTATTGCCGCCTTCGACCCGTCCGAGCGCTCTGAGCGCCGCTTCGTCAGCGACTGGCCCGGCGGTGAAATCGAGGGAGTAACGCTCTTCCCCGAAGTACAGGACCTCGGCCCTGGCGGAATTCTCTTCCCGGCTGAAGCTGATCTGGTCGGCCACGTACTTGGGCCATCCCCAGATCACGCCTTCCCGGCACTGCAGGTTGAACGGCACCGGGGTGCTGACCACTAGCCAGGATTCGAGCCCGTCCGGGCACAGGCACTTGAGCGAGAACCGGCCTTCCTGGAATCGATTGATCGGATTGCCGGAATTCATGTCGAGCAGGGTCGCCCCAACGAGTGGGCGCTCGGGCATTTGCAGCGGCGCCGGCAGGAATGAGCGGTACAGATCGAGGTCTGCCGGCTCGATCACGGTGAAGATTCCCTGGGTGCCCAATCCCCTCGCGATGTGGTCTTCGAGCTGCTCGTCGGTGAGCTTCGGGACCAGGCTGTGACCGGGGCCTCTTCCCCCATTGATCGACCAGGTCTGGTTCGGGTCATTGACGAATCTCTCCGCCCGGTCCGTGCCGACTCTCGAGCGGGCCAATTTCAACTGTATGGCTCTTTGGTCGGCTTCCGGGTCGCCCTTCCCAACGTCGCTCCCGTCGTTGGGTCCGCCGTAGTTTTGCGGCAAGACCAACTCTTCCGGAATCGATCGAGTGACAACGTTGTGTGACATTACCTCTTCTTCAAACTTTGGGTTCGCGGCCATTGGCTCCTCCCTCCTGTATTCGTTGGCAAAGCTAGCACTCTGCCATGAACGGCGCAAACCGACGGCCCTGTCGAGACGGAGAAAACCCAACTGAATTGGTAGTTTCCGCCGAGTGCGGCCGCAACCGCGCCCGATTGCGGCGACGCAGGAATTGGCGCTATGTTCTTGGTTCGTTCCATGCTCAGGAAGGTTTTCCTTGCCCGATCACGCCAGTTCCGAACAGCCGTTCAAGGGTGTCCGCGTCGTCGAGTTCGGCCAGTTCGTCGCCGTGCCGTTCGCAGCACAACTCCTGGCGGAAGGCGGCGCGCAGGTGATCAAGGTCGAACCGGTGGACGGAGACCCCGCCCGACGTCTGCGCCCGCTGGCATCCATCGATTCAGGCAGCGAGCGAAGACCGATCGCGCCCGAGACGCGCACCTTCCTGTCGCGCAACCGGGGCAAGCGGTCGCTGCCGCTGGCGCTGCGCCACCCGGACGCAAAACCGGTCATCGACGCATTGCTCGCATGGGGCGACGTTGCCCTCATGAACTTCCGACCCGGACTGGCGGAAGAACTGGGCCTGGGCGCGGCGGCGCTCCTGGAACGGTTTCCCCGTCTCGTCGTCGGTTCCGTATCGGCGTTCGGCAACCGGGGACCCGAAGCCGGGAACGCGGCCATGGACATTGTCGTCCAGGCACGCAGCGGTCTGATGGCAGCAAACGGACGCATTGTCGACGGACAACCCGCAACCGGGGATCCGGTGAGCGCCGACTACATGTGTGCAATGACGCTGGCTTTCGGCGTCAGCGCGGCCCTGTTACGACGCGAGCGGACGGGGCGGGGCGGACATGTCGATACATCGCTGTTGCAGGCCGCGATGACGCTCGCGAACAACCAGGTTGTCCGCGTGGAAGTCGAAGACGGCCCGGCACATAGGGAGGTGCTCGATCGCCTGGAGGCACTCCGCGCGGCCGGCGCTTCCTACACGGCACAAGCCGAGATCATTCCTTCGGTGCGCGCCCGGTCCATGTCGCAGGTCTACTTCCGGACGTACGAGACGGCGGACGCGACCATCGCTGTCGCCTGCGGGAGCCCTTCACTGAGGGAGAGATTCATGCGCGTCATAGGCCTCGACGACCCAGGCCTCGGCGCGAGTCCCGGTCTCGACCTCGACAGGCACTACGATGCGTTCAAGCCCAGGGTCGAGTCAAAGTTGCGCGAGCGCGCAAGCGCCAAGTGGGTCGCGGAACTCAACGAAGTGGGCGTTCCCGTTTCCACCGTCCGTTTCCCCCTGGAACTGCTCGACGATCCGCAAACCGCGGCGAACCACATGTTCCACACGTTCCGGCATCCCACCGTCGGGGACGTGACGGCGCTGTCACCGCCTGTCAATCTCCACGCCGAAGGCTTTGCGCCGTCGGCGCCCACCGCGCCGCTCGGTTCGGATACGGTGGCAATCCTCAAGGACCTCGAACTCGACAGCGATCGGATAGACGCTTTGCTCGACGCGGCGGTGACCCGCGACAGCTAGCAGCAATCGTCGTCTTCCCCGACGTCTTCGACGACTCGGTGCCACTCCCTGACTGGCAGGCTCGCTTGCCTAACGCCGACAGTACTATCACCATGTCTCGTCTTCGATTCAACAAGAACACGTTGTCCCGCTGCCAAGATGAACAGGAATCACCCATGAGCGAAATCCGACCATTTGAAATCGACATTCCGAAGGCCGTGCTGGACGACCTTGCAGCCCGTCTCGAACGGACGCGCTGGCCGGATGCCGAGACCATCCGCGCCCACGAGGGACCGCCCCACGACTGGAACCAGGGGGTGCCCCTCGGCTGGGCGAAGGACATTCGCGATCATTGGCTAAACGAATACGACTGGCCCGCGCGGCAGGCCTACTACAACGGCTTTCCGCAGTTCATGACCGACATCGATGGCCTGGACATTCACTTCATCCACCGGGCAAGCCCCCATCCGGACGCCTTTCCCCTGGTGATTACCCACGGCTGGCCGGGTTCCGTAGTCGAGTTCCACGCCATCATCGAGCCCCTCGCAGATCCGACCCACCACGGCGGGGCGGCGGAAGACGCGTTTCACGTCGTCTGCCCTTCCCTGCCCGGATTCGGGTTCTCCGGTCATCCCGGGGGCACCGGCTGGAACATCCCGAAAATCGCCGCCGCATGGAACGAAATCATGGTGCGGCTGGGTTATGACCGCTATTTCGCGCAAGGCGGGGACTGGGGCACGACCGTGTCGAACGCGCTCGCAGCTCTGCATTCCGATCACTGCGCGGGAATCCACGTCAACATGCCGGGCGGTCGCCCAAGCAAGCCCCCCGAGAACCCCACCGAAGAGGAGAAAAGGGCACTTGAGCGCATTCAACGCCGGCAGGGCAGGGGCGGCGGATACGGCAGCCAGCAGAGTTCGCGCCCACAGACGCTCGGCTACGGGTTGGCCGATTCTCCCATGGGGCAGGCCGCGTGGATCCTCGAGAAATTCTTCGAGTGGACGGACTGCGACGGCGTCCCCGAAAACGCCATCAGCCGCGATGAGTTGCTGGACAACGTGATGTTCTACTGGCTGACGGACAGCGGGACGTCATCGGCGCGAATCTATTGGGAGAACGCCCAGAGCCACCTCACCGGTGCCTATGATGAGCATGCGGTGGAGATAAACGTCCCCACCGGGTGCAGCATCTTTCCTGAGGAGATCACGCCGACGCCCAGGATCTGGGCGGAGAACCGCTACCCCAACATCGTTTACTGGAACGAACTGGACAGGGGCGGCCACTTCGCCGCGTTCGAGCAGCCCGAACTGTTTGTCGAGGAGTTGCGCAAGTGCTTCCGGCTGATGCGGTAGGAGCCCTCAGCCGGGGAATGTTCCCCGACCGCTGACGCGTAAGGAAGTGCCG
>JAPOYI010000066.1 GCA_026706665.1 Gammaproteobacteria bacterium
CGAACAGCGCGACCTGGTCGTCCTGGCGGACGAGATATACGCCAAGGTCATCTACGACGACGCGCAGTACATCCCCCTCGCTTCCATTCCGGCCGATGTGCTCACGGTCACGTTCAACGGCCTGTCGAAAGCGTACCGGGCGCCGGGTTTTCGCACCGGCTGGATGGTGGTGAGCGGCGCCAAGCGCCGCGCCGCCGACTACATGGAGGGGCTCGACATCCTGGCGTCCATGCGGCTGTGCGCCAACGTGCCCACACAACACGCGATCCAGACCGCCCTCGGCGGCACCCAGAGCATCGAAGCGCTGATCCGTCCCGGCGGACGGCTGGAAGCGCAGCGCACCCATGCCCACGCGCTGGTCGAAGCGATTCCCGGCGTCACGTGCGTCAAGCCCAGGGGAGCGCTCTACCTGTTCCCGCGAATCGATGCGAAACGCTTCAATATTTCCGACGACGAGCGATTCGTTCTCGACCTGCTGCGCGAAGAGCACATCCTCGTCATCCAGGGGACCGGCTTCAACTGGCCGAAGCCGGACCATATACGTCTCGTGTTCCTGCCGAGGGCCGACGAACTGACGGACGCCATCGGCCGGATGGAACGCTTCCTGGCGCGCTACCGCCAAGGCTAAGGACGTGCGCCATAGGAACGGCGCGCAGCGCCGATCCATGCGGAGGATCCCAAGTCGACTTGTCAGCTACGACTGTAGGCGTTCTTCGGCAGGCCCGCCTGTTTCATGACACTCTCGGCTGTGTAGCGGTTTTTTTTGAGGTTTGACGGGACGCTGATTATGTGGCCGTCAGGGTGCCCCCAGATGTCTCTGTCTCTTGTCTCTCTATTTCTCCTTGGCGCCTTGCGCCAAGAGTGATGCGATGGTAGCAGAGCGAATGGTCGTCACAACCATCTAGCAGTGCCCACATCCGGACACTTCGGCTCCGAACTCTTTCTTGCGGGGGACCCCTCGCGCTCCCCGGCTGAAGGGTCCGTCCCGTCCCCACTCGCCGTCCATGGAGCTGTCCCTCAGGCCAGCGAGCGAGCGACCCGTTCCGCTATCGCGAAGGACGACGTAAGTCCCGGAGACTCGATTCCGAGCAGATTGACGAGGCCCGGGATTCCGTGTTCCGCCGGACCTTCGATGACGAAATCCGACGCTGGGCTCCCGGCGGGCGCGAGCTTGGGACGGATGCCCGTGTAGTCGGGATGCAGCCGATCGGGATCGAGCCCGGGGTAATACGTCCGGATGGCCTCGACGAAACTGTCCCGATTCGCCGCGTCGAACGCATAGTCGGCATCGTCGATCCACACGACATCGGGACCGAAACGAGCCTGTCCGGCCATGTCCAGGGTCACGTGCACGCCGAGGCCTCCGGGCTCGGCCACCGGGTACACCAGGTGGGTAAACGGGCTTCGGCCCGCCAGCGCGTAGTAGTGTCCTTTCGCGTAGTAGCTGTGCCAATTGCCGCCGACGGCGCTCGCGACCCGTGGCGCGTCGAGCCCCGCGGCATTGACCACGATCTCGGCGGCCAGGTCGAAATCGCCGCAACGCACGCACAGTCGGCCGTCTTCCCGATCCAGATCCGTGACTTCGGTGTGGAACGATACGATCCCGCCGTGCGCTTCCACGTCTCCGTGCAGGCTCAGCATGAAGGCATGGCTGTCGATGACACCGGTCGTTTCCGAGAATATCCCCGCCAGGCACCGGACCTCGGGTTCGAGGCGCGCCACTTCGCCGCCGTCCAGCCAGGGCAGTTCTCCGACGCCGTTGCGCAGTGCCAGGCGCTGATAGCCGCGCAGCACGTCCAGCTGTGCCTCGGTGGTCGCCACGATGAGCTTGCCGACGCGGTTGTACGGCACGTGCCGCCGATCACAGTAGTCGTACAGCAGCGCCTTTCCGCGTACGCACGTCCCGGCCTTGACCGATCCCGTCGGGTAATAGATTCCGGCGTGGATCACTTCCGAGTTGCGGCTGCTGGTCTCCGCGCCGATCAGCGCGTTGCGCTCCAGGATCAGCACTTCGCGCCCCGCCATGGCGAGTTCCCGAGCCACCGCGAGCCCGATCACGCCCGCGCCGATGACGACCGTGTCGCAGTTTTCGGCCAACTTCAGGCGGACCCGAGGCGAGCCCGGCGGTCCCGCCCGGGATGACAGGCATTCAGAGGCATTCGACGGAGCGAAGCCAGGCGGTGTATTCGGCCGAGAGATACTGTTCGCCGGCCGCCATGTGCGCCACGTACCAGTGCGGCGGCTTGAGATCCGACGCGATCACGGCGCGGTTGGCAAAATAGGTCCATGCCCACGTGGAGCCGCGCTCCGTCTCGACAAGAATCGAATCGCGGCTGTAATGGACGGGCACGCCCTCGTAGGGATCCATCTTCACGATCTGGGCGTCATCGGTCAGCCGATAGAGGACGCCCTCCGCCACGCCGCTTTGGCTGTATGCCAGGTTGGCGTGCCCGGCTTCCGGCTGCAGGCGCGAGCGCTTCTCGAACCGCACCTGGAAGCCCGGCGCCCGCGCCGCGCTGACGCGATCGAAACCGATGCCCCGTTCGGTCACCCGGTGCGGATTCATGTTGCTGCCATAGGCGAAGTAGAAGCTCACGCCCGCTTCTCGATGACGAATTCCAGCCGGGGCCCCGACGCCCCCAGCTCGCGCAGCTCGTGACCCATGAATCGGCAGAAGTTCCGAAAGTCACGGGTTGTCGATGGATCCGTGGCAACGATATGGACCGTCTCGCCCGGCTGCATCTCCCTTACCTTGTTGCGCACGATCATGAGCGGCTCCGGACAGACGAGTCCGACCGCGTCGATTTCGAAGTCCGCAGCGGGGATGGGCGCAGGCATGCCCTCGATGGTAGCCGAGATGCCCGGCAAAAATCATACCGGGCGGCAATACGGCAATACCCCAACCAGGGGAACAATCGGAGCCAAAGCCCTTGACTGCGGCGCGAGGCGGCATGACACTCGTAAGCGGGCGAAACACGCGCTCAAGCGGATTCGCCCGGGAGATTACGATGAAGTATCGCGCAGGCTTCATTTCGGCACTGCTAGCCATGGCCGGCAACGCTTGGGCCGATGAGACGATTCGCGACGCGTTGCGGGTGGAAAGCGGTCCGTTGACGCGCATCGAGGTCCAGATCGATGCAAGCGAGTTCCCGGAAGCGGCAGCGGCGGCCGAGCAGTTGGTCGAGGAAATCGAAGACCGTTCGCACCGGCATGACATCGAGCTGGCACAGCCATTGATGCTGCTCGGCGACGCGCGGCTCGGAATGGCCGATGTCGTCGGCGCCCTGGACGCATACGACCGGTCGCTGCTTATCACGCGGGTCAACAAGGGGCTGTTCACCCCCGAACAGGTCGAAGCGGTCTACCGTGAAGCGACCGCTTATGCGGCACTCGGCAACCGCGAAGTGGCCAACGACCGCCACGAGTACGCTTTCAATATCATTGTTCGCGCCTACGGCAACGACGATCCCAAGCTGATTCCGGGCCTCTTCACCCTCGCCGACTGGTACAACACGGAACGCAACATCTTTCTCGCCCGCAGACTGTTGGGCCGGGCTGTCCTGTTGGGCAAACGCCACCTGCCCGCCGACGACCCGCAGACGATCAGGGCCCTCAAGGGGTTGGCCCGCACATTTCGCGAAGAGAGATTTCCGACGAGCGTGAGCGAGAGAAGACCGGCGAGCGATTCGCCGAGCTACCGCGACAACCGCTTCCATAACGTGCAGCTGAACAACTTCAGTCCGGGAGAACGCGCACTGATCGAAGTGATCAACATCGAGATGGCGAAACCGGAAGGGTCGGACGAGGAAATCGCCGGCGCCATGCTCGAACTCGCCGACTGGTACCTGCTGTTCGAGAAGTACAGTCGCGCGTTTCCGCTCTATACCAGGATATGGGAACTCCTCGAGTCCGACCCGGAAGGATTGAACTCCGTGTTCAAGGACCCGACGCCCCTTTACCTCCCGCTGCCGCCTCCGCCGATACCGGCTATCGGAACCACCGAGGACGGCGTCGTCGAGCTGGCGCTTACCGTCACGGACCGGGGTCTGGTCTCCGAGTTGTCCACGCTGCGCTCGGAGCCGGACGGCATGATGGAGTTCAAAGTCCGCAAGGCGACGCGGCGCGCGCGTTACCGCCCGGCCTTTGTCGATGCGCTCCCCGTACCGACCGAAGGCGTGCGAGTCGAGTACCGCTTCCCGTACAAGCCCGACGAGAAAGCCGCCCCGGCAACGTGATTGCGGCTTCCATGGACGGCCTCCGGCAACGCCGGAGTGTCGACAATTCCCTACGCGCCAACGGTCGGGGAGCATTCCCCGGCTGAGGGCTTCCATGGAAGTACGTATATGGTTCGCCCCGCTTTGCCAAGTGAAGGGAAGAAGACAGCAGGTTCAGTTGCTCACGTATATCCGGCCTCTGATTCGGGAGTCCTCGAACTCCCGGGCCCCGATGGATTCCGCACACGCCCGCCTCATCTGTGCGGCGCGACGAATTGGCCACCCATCGACCGCGCCCGGTGGCCGCGCATCGTTGCCAGCCGCCCCCGGTGGCGTGCGCCGCCGCAGGCCTCCATCGCCACGACGCAGCCCTTCGGCAGGCGCGCCAGGTACGACTGCAGTCCCGCGCGCCGCAACCGCTTGCGCTCGACGATCTCGCCGCCGCTGTCCATCGCGGTGAGGTGGAAGATCTTCTTGGCCAGGTCGATGCCTACTCGGGTAATCTCGGTCATTGGTTCGCTCCGTTTCTCGATTGTAGAATTGAAAGACGCCATTCTGGCCCATCGAGGTCTTGCGTCGGGGAGCGGGCCGAACCATTCCATTGCCTCCGGCGACGGGGGAAACGCGGGCACTTCCTTACGCGTCATCGGTCGGTGATGCTCCCTTACTTTGCGAGGGACACCCTCGCGCTCCCGGGGCTGAAGGCTCCTGGCCAGGAGGTGGGGTTCGGGTTCTGCCTGTTTCACAACGGGAAACTCTCGCCGGTTCGTATATGAACCACATGTGAACCACGCCGAACCTTTCGACCTCCGGCTGGCCATAGGGAGTATGATCGACGTATCGCAACGTCCGATTCCTGGGTACAAGCCCCGGGATCAAGGGCGGCGGCGAAAGCGATGGCACAACGACCGCATGGAAGGAGTTGTACCGCGATGACGTACGCGCGGCTGATTCTGTCTCTGGCACTACTGTCAGGCCTGGCGGCCCTCTCGTCCTGCAAGGCGCCACCACCAGTTCCGGGCACGCCGGGTGTGCCAGGGATTCCGGGCACGCCGGGGATGCCGGGGATTCCATCCGGTCTGCCTTCTCCGGGCATGCCCTCTCCGGGGTTGCCTTCGCCCGGGCTGCCCTCCCCCGGAATGCCCTCCCCCGGAATGCCCTCCCCCGGAATGCCTTCGCCGTCAGGCGATTCGGGTCTCCCCTCGCCCGGTTCTCCAACGGGCGGCGGCGACGGAACGCCCGGCGGACAGCCTCCCGACGACGGATCGCCTGGCGGAACTACGCCTGGCGGTGACGATGGAACGTCCCCCCGCGGCGATCAGGGCGGGCCTGGCGGCGAAGGTGGCTGGGAGACGAGCAACGAGGCCCCCGGGTCAGCGGGAAACCGCCCAAGCGACGGCTCGGGTGAAAAGTCAGGGACCGGGGATCGTGGAGACAGCGATTTCGAAGAGGCGCTCGAAGGCCTCGACGGCCAGATCCTGACGGAAAGGGAGGGGATCCTCGCGCGCCGAAACGAGACTGCAGGCCAGCGGCCCTTGCCCGAGCCCAAGGAGGAGGAGCCTGCAGAAAAACCGGCGAGCGAAGACAGGGGCGGCGCGGGGCCCGGAGAGTCCGCGCCGGCGCCAAGACCCCCGCCCAGGCTTCCCGTCCCACCCGACGTCGAGGATGCGCAGGACGATGATGTCGTCTGCCGGCAAATCCGCGAAGCGGCCATCGCGGAAACGGATACGGAACTGCGCGAGGCCCTGTGGGATGAGTATCGGCGCTGCACGGAGCGCAGGTAGGATGCTCCGCGCCGACCTGTTGCCGAGAGGATTCTGCTGGGCGCTGGGCGCGACCATCAGCCTGGCCGGATGCGTCACCGAAACCGTGCGCGTCGTGGACAAGACACCTCCTGAGCGGATTGCCGCCGCGATCCCGGAAGAACTGCTGCTCGACGTGGGCGTCTCGGTATTCGATGCGAACGTCCCCGAGGAATTCGACGAGCAGATCAAGGCCAATATCCACCCTGACGTGCGCCGCGCGGAAGGAAACTACCTCGCTTACCATCTCAAGAACCTGCTGCAGTCGACCGGCAACTGGGGCGCCGTGCGGGTGGTGCCCCGGGCGACCCACGCGGTCGACGTCACCGTCGAGGCGACGATTCAGGAATCCGACGGAGAGTCCCTTGCGCTACGCGTACGGGCGACGGACGTGATGGGCGAAGTCTGGTTCGACAGGGAATACCGGGCTCTGGCCAGCAAGTACGCCTACGAAACGGCGTTTCCACGCGAGATCGATCCGTTTCAGAGCGTCTACAGGGACATCGCAAACGACATGGTCGCGCACCTGAAGACCCTGACGCCGGAGGAAGTGCGAAAGATCCGCGCCGCCGCCGAGATGCGTTTTGCCCGCGATTTCGTCCCCGACGCGTTCGCGAGCTATATCACGCCCAAACGGTCCGGCGGCTTCGAGTTGAGACGCCTGCCCGCCGACGGAGACCAGAACCTGCAGCGCGTGCGGCGCGTGCGCGAGCGCGAGTACCTGTTCATCGACACCCTGGACGAATACTACGAGACGTTCAGCACGAACATGTTCTCGGCTTACCAGAACTGGCGTCATGCGACCTACGACGAGGCCATCGCGCACAAGCGTCTGAAGCAGCAGGCGCGGTCGCGCGCGATCGCGGGTTCGGCCGCTGTCATCGGCGGCATCGCAACGCAGGCCACCGCCGAGAGCTGGCAGGCCTACTACGGCGGCATCGTCGGAATTATCGGTGGCGCCGCGTTGCTGAGGATGGCGCTCAACAAGCGGGCCGAAGCGCAAGTCAGCGCCGACATGCTGCAGGAACTCGGAAACTCGGCCGACGCGGCGATATCTCCCCACACGATAGAGTTGGAAAACCAGGTCCTGCAGTTGCAGGGAAGCGTCGACGCCCAGTACCAGGAGCTTCGCCGTATCCTGAAAATGGCCTACTACCGCGACCTTGGAATGGTGCTCCCAGACGCACCGGAAGGCCTGGAAGACCAGGAGCCATCCGGAGACGGCGCCTTGCGAGAGACCCCGCAGACCGACGGACTGCCCGGAGATCCAGGCGGTGCATCTCTCCGGGAAACGGACGACGACAGCACCTTCGGGCAGGGCCAGGACGGAACAGACTCGCAGGCGCCAGCCCCGGGACACGCATCACGTAGCCAATGACAGAGTCCGGCAACCGCGACCGCGTAGTAATCACGCCCGCGTCGGCACCGCTCTCAACGCAGGATGCCACCCGACGCGCGCGCATCGCGATACCGAAACGCGGAACCATCGTGCTCGCCAGCGTTATCGTCGCACTGCTCGCCGTCGCGACCTGGACAGTGTTCGTCCTTCCCGATCACGTCGATGAAGTGGAAACCGTGGCGGGCGACGCATCCTCCACCGGCGACCTCCCCTCCGGCCAACCTCTGGACGCGGACACTTCTCCGGCGGCTGTCATCCCGCCTTTCCGGCAGGGTGAGCTCGCGAGGGCGGAGGAGGCGGCCAGGGCGACTATCGCACGGGTCGTGGAACTGCAACGCCTGCTCGAACAGGAGATGAACGTCGAGACGTGGGGTAGCAACGCTTATTCGGTCGCGCTCGACCAGGCAATCGAAGGCGACCGCCTGTTCGAGGAGGCCAGGTACGAAGGGGCGCAGGCCGGATACGAAGCGGCAGCGGAAAGTCTGCTCGCCTTGCGCGACGAGGGACTCGCAAGATTCGAGGATGCCGTGGCCCGCGGCACGGCCGCGCTCGACGCGCTTGCCTCCGAGGAAGCGGCGGCGGCTTTCGCCGAGGCGCTGACAATCCAGTCGAACGATGCCGGCGCGCTGGCCGGAGCCGATCGGGCGGCGCTGCAGCCGCGGGTGCTGGATCTTGTCCGGGCCGGAGAGCGGGCCCGGTTGCGGGGGGACCTCGCGCGCGCCGGGGAACTGTTTCGACAAGCACGTTCGCAGGATCCGCTGACAGCCGGCGTGGATGCGAAGATCCGAGAGGTGCGGGCTGCCCTCGCCGACAACGCCTACCGCGAGGCGCTGTCGGTCGCCTTTGCCGAGCTGGAGCGGGGGGAATTCGACAGCGCCGAAGCCGCGTTCAACCGCGTCCTCGCATCGAGGCCGGACGATGCCGGCGCGCTCGCCGGGCTGCAACAGACGGCCCAACAGCGCACGCTGGCGCGGGTCGACACGCTTCGCGCGCAAGCCGTCGCAGAGGAAGCCGCCGAAGACTGGCAAGCCGCGCTCGCGACGTTCGACGCCGCGCTCGAGATCGATGGCTCGCTGCAATTCGCGCGAGACGGGCGCGCGCGCGTGCGCGAAAGGGCCGCAACGATCCGCGAGATGAATGCCATCCTCGACGACCCGGCGGCGCTCTCCGAGGACGCCGCGTTTGACGCAGCGAACGCCCTGCTGGCCGGGGCGCGTGGGCAGACCGGCACCGGTGCGGCGTTCGAGGCAAAGATCGACGCGCTGGCGGAACTGTTGTCCCGGGCCGCCAGGCCCGTGGAACTTGTCCTGTTGTCCGACAATGCAACCGACGTGGTCATACAGAAGGTCGCCGCACTGGGGAGTTTCAAGCGCCATGCGCTGCACCTGCGACCGGGCCGGTACGTCATCGTGGGCAGTCGCGACGGATGCCGTGACGTCAGGATGGAGATCCTGCTCGAATCGGGGTCGCCCCCCGTGACAGTACGCTGCGAAGAACGGATATAACCTTGGACGACGCCAAGGCGACGATCAAGCCCGCAGCGTTTCGGCCCACGTCACCGGACGGGGGACGCAGTGCCATCCGCCTGTCGGGATGGCAGGCGTTCGGCATCGCGGCCGCCCTTTGCGCGGCATGGTTCATGTGGTTCATGTTCACCGCGAAATCGGTTCGATTCGAGCTGGCGCCGCCGAGTGCGGAAGTCTCGACCGAGGGCGGTTTCCAGCTCAGGGTCGGCGAAATCAGCCTGTTGCGGCAAGGCCGCTACCGCCTCACGGCCGAGGCGCCCGGCTATTACCCCCTGGACGTCGATGTCGATGTCGGTCCCTCCCGCAACCAGGAGTTCGCTTTCGAAATGACGCCGCTTCCGGGCCGCGTCACGTTCGACTCGGCCCCCGAGCGCGCCCGCGTCCTGGTCGACGGCGAAGACATCGGCGAGACGCCTCTCACCGAAGACGTGGCCGCCGGCGCCCGCGCGGTCGTGATCACCCGGGACAGGTACCAGCCAGCTTACCTCGCGGTGGACGTGGAAGGCCGCCAATTGCCCCAGTCCGTCAACGCGGAACTGCTTCCCGACTGGGCTGACGTGACCATTCCTTCGAACCCGCCCAACGCGGCCGTGAGCGTGGACGGCGTCCAGGTGGGCCTGACGCCGGGTCCGGTGCCCGTCCCGTCCGGGGAGCGTCGCATACTCGTCAAGCTGCCGGGCTACAAGGGCTGGCAGGACATACTGCGGGTGACGGCGGGAACGCCTTTCAGCCTGCCGGAGGTTCGACTCGAGCGGGCGGACGGATTGCTGACGGTGAGTTCGTCGCCGCGCGGCGCCAGCGTCACCGTCGGCGGCCAATACCAGGGGCTCACCCCCATCGAGATCGCGGTCGCGCCCGGTGCCACGCTCGGCGTTCGCATATTCAAGGTCGGATACGCACCGGTCGAACGCAGCCTTGTCGTCGAGTCCGGAAACGAACGCGCGCTTTCGGTGGAGCTGCGGGCGCTCACCGGCGAACTGGTCGTGGAATCAGAACCGGTCGACGCGGAACTCTGGATAGACGGCAAGCGTATCGGTAGCGCGAACCGGACCATCACGTTGCCCGCGACGCCGCACGAAATCGAGTTGCGCAAGGACGGCTATGCCGGCTACCGGAAGACCGTCATCCCGCAACCCGGTTTCTCGCAGGAACTCAAGGTGCGGCTCCTGACCGTGGACGAGGCGCGCCTCGCCCGTCTCAAGCCCTCGATCAAGACGGTTCTCGGCCAGGAACTGCTGCTCCTGCAGCCCTCCCCCATCCAGCTTGGCGCCTCTCGGCGAGAACCCGGCAGGCGCGCCAACGAAGTTCTGCGGGACGTCGACCTGACAAGGCTGTACTACCTCGCGACCAACGAGGTCACGAACGCCGAGTTCCGCGAGTTCGCTTCGGGGCACTCGTCCGGGGCGTTCCAGTCCACCGACCTGGACCGGGACGATCATCCGGTTGCCAACGTCGCATGGGAGGAAGCGGCCCTTTTCTGCAACTGGCTGTCCAGGCAGGAAGGCAAGGTGCCGTTCTACGAAGAGGAGTTCGGCAGCATAAAGGGCTTCAACGCCGGTTCCCCCGGATACCGCCTGCCCACCGAGGCCGAGTGGGCGTGGGCGGCCCGCCACGTCGAAGACGGAACGCCCCTGTTGCGTTTTCCCTGGGGCGACCGGCTTCCGCCTCCCGACCGGCACGGCAACTACGCTGACCGGGCCGCCACCCACGTGGTCGGCCGCATCATCTTCGGCTACAACGACAACTACATCGGTTCCGCGCCGACCGGGACGTTCAAGCCGAACGCAAAGCAGTTCTACGATCTCGGCGGCAACGTCGCCGAATGGGTACACGACTACTACGGGATACCGGTTCCGGGCCAGACCCTGAACCCGCTCGGGCCACAGGAGGGCGACTATCATGTCATCAGGGGTTCCAGCTGGATGCACGGCAACATTTCGGAGTTGCGCTCGGCATTTCGCGACTATGGCAGCAAGGGTCGGAACGACGTCGGTTTCCGGCTTGCGCGCTTCGCGGAGTAGCGCCGTGGGCGTTGTCGTCCTTTTGCTCTGCCTCGCGTTCGGCGCCAGCGCCTGGGCGGAGGAGGATTCGGCCTCCGGGACGGATGAGGCCACGGCAGCCAGCCCGGAAGAGACCAACCCGGACGTCCCATCCCGGACCGAAACGGCCGCAGACAGGGAGGAAGGCGACGACGACACGTCCGAGGACGAGTCTCCCGATGTCTTCATCCCGAGCGAGAACATCTCCGAGAATATCGCCGTAAAGTTCCCCGTGGATATCTAGCCCCATGAAAAACCACGAATTCTTCTACCAGATCATCGCGCTCGTCGCGGCCGTGATCCTCGTGCACCTGGTGTACGTCACCCTGATCAGGCCCAACGCGGACGCCATTCTCGAAGCCCGGGCCGAGGCCGCGGCGCAGGGCGAGCCCTTCGTGGTCGAGCGTTCTCTCTACGTGGTGCTGCGGGACTACGAGCAGGAGTTCTGCTTCATCCTCGGACTGTGGGCGATGGCCATCGTGGGATTCAAAGCGCGCAATACGCTGAAGGAACGGAGCCTGTTCGAGCGGGAACTGGTCAGGGTGAGCGAGGGAATCAGCATTCTGCCGGAGGATACGCGCGAGTACGCGCGGCCGCTGCAGGCCCTGCCACATGGATTGCGCGAGCAACTGCTTCCCCGCGCGCTGCTCGCGGCGCTGCAGCGTTTTTCCTCGACCCGCAACGTGCAGGACGTCTCCGAATCCATCCGCCAGGTATGCGCGGCGGAGTCCGACCGGTTGGACAGCGAACTGTCCATCGTCCGGTACATCGCCTGGGCCATCCCTTCCATCGGCTTCATCGGCACGGTGCGCGGCATCGGCAACGCGCTCGGACTGGCCCACGAGGCCGTGGCCGGCAACATCGCCGGCGTCACGGAGAACCTGGGGGTCGCCTTCAATTCCACGTTCGTCGCTCTCGTGATCAGCATCCTCGTGATGTTCCTGGTACACCAGGTGCAGCTCGTGCAGGAACGCCTGGTGTTCGATACCCAGAACTACTGTGACCAGCAACTGGTCCGCCACATGCAGGTCCGTTGACGATGTGGGTACTCGAACTGAGCGACGCCGAAGTCGCCGTGTCGCGCGACGGTGGGGTGCACTACCGGGCGCCGGGCGTGGCACTGCTGGAACGCGAGCCCGTGTTCGGAGATGCCGCCCTCGCCAGTGCGCGGCTGCGGCCGAGGCAGTTCCAGAGCCAGTACTTCTCGCGCATGAACGCCGAGCCGGTCGTTCCGGGCATACCGGGGGTCTCGAACCAGGCCGACCTGGCATACCTCCATCTGCTCCACGTCAAGTCGTCTGCCAGCATTGGGGACGATGACGAACTCTTCGTCGCCGTGCCCAGCGGCAGCACCCGGGAGCAACTCGGGCTGTTGCTCGGTATCGCGAGAGAAGCGAAGCTCAACATCCGGGCCGTGATCGACTCGGCGGTCGCAGCGGCGAGTTCCGCGCGACTGCCCGAGCGGTGCAAGCTGATTGACGTGCTACTGCATGGCGCGACGGTTGTCGACCTGTCCATCACCGAAAACGCGCGCCGGGAAAGTGTGCAGGAAGTTCCCGAAGCCGGCCTGATGCAGTTGCTGGAAGGCTGGGTGGACACGGTCGCCGACCGTTTCGTCGGCGAGACCCGCCTCGATCCGCTGCGTATTGCCCAGACCGAGCAACAGGTGTTCGACCAGGTCCGCACCCAGGTCCTGAACGAAGGCGGGCTGGAGTTGTCCGTGGCCGTGGAGCATCGGGGCAGCGAACGCCGCGTGCGCCTGCCGGCTTCCGTGCTGGCGGAAAAGTCGGGCCAGCGCTACGACCTCGTGGTCCGGCGAATCGGCGCCGCCACCACGCTCGCGCTTACGCATCGCGCATCCCGGCTTCCCGGTCTCGCGCAACGCCTGCGCGCGTCGGGACACCGGTTGATCCTCCTCGACGCCAACGCCGCGCGCGACGGCATATGGGAGTCTGCCGACATCCTCCGGGGAGACGACGAGGTCGCGTTCATCACTTCCCTTCCGGCAGCGAGCGAGGCGGTTGCCCCGGAAGAAATACCCCCGACCCACATCCTCTGCGATGCGGTGGCAATGCCGCTCGGCGACGAGTTCCACGCCAGCCACCACCCCCGGGCGGCTGCCCTCGGCAACGCGTTCCGCATCGTCCGGCGAGCGAGCGGGCACCATCTCGCGCCAGGCGCCGAAACCGAGGTGCTGCTGAACGAGCATGCGCTGGCCGACGAGACCCGGATCGCTCTCGGCGACTCGATCCGATGCAGGCAGCAGGAGTTCACCATCATCCACTTCGCGGGTGAATGACGTAATGGCGCAGTATTCCAAGCGACGCAACCTCAACGTCTTTTCGCTTTCGTTCCTGGACGTGATGTCGTGCGGCTTCGGCGCCACCGTGCTGGTGTTCCTGATCATCCACCACGCCGTGGACACCGAGATCAAGGAGGTCAATCGGGACCTGCTGTCGGAACTGCGCCTGCTCAACTACGAGATCACCACCGGCACGCCCGACCTGACCGAGCTGCAGCAACGGCTCGAGGACATCCGGGCCCGGATCGCGGAAGCCAGGCGTCTTCGCACCGCCACCGTGGAAGATGCCGAACGCAGGCGCGAAGAACTCGATGAACTCGAGGCGCTGACGATCGCCCAGCGCAAGAGCCTCGAAGAACTGATGGCGGACGTCGAGACGCGCGAAGAGGAGGTCGAGCGGCTCAAGGCCATCGAAGAACTCGAAGCCGGACGGTCCAACATCGAGATCAGGGGGGAGGGAGACCGCCAGTACCTGACCGGGCTCTTCATCGGCGGCAAGCGCATACTGATTGCCGTGGATGCCTCCGCAAGCATGCTCGACAACACCCTTGTCAACGTCATCCGGCGGCGCAACATGCCGATCTCGCGCCAGCTTCAGTCGGCCAAGTGGCAGCGCGCCGTAGACACGGTGCAATGGCTCCTCGCGCAGGTCCCCATAGAAAGCGAGTACCAGGTCTATAGTTTCAATACGCAGGCCGCGACGGTATTGCCTTCGGACGGGTGGCACTCCGCGCTGGACACGGACAGCATGGAAGATGCCGTCGAAGCGCTGCGCCGGACCCCTCCGGCGGACGGCACGAGCCTCGAGAACATTTTCGGCGCCATCGCCGGCATGAACCCCTTGCCGGACAACGTCCTCCTTATCATCGACAGCCTGCCCACGCAGGGCAGATCGCCGCCGCGCTCGCCCACCGTGACCGGGCAAGAGCGGATGCGGCACTACGTGGCCGCCAGGAGGAGCCTGCCCCGCAACATACCGGTCAACGTCATCTTGTTTCCCATGGAAGGAGACCCACTGGCGGCGGGCGCCTACTGGGCCCTCGCACAAGAGACCGGCGGCGTTTTCATGTCGCCTTCGGAGGACTGGCCTTGAAACCCCTGCGCAGGCGCGAGATCGAGCAGTTCAGCCTGTCATTCCTCGACGTCATCTGCTGCGGCTTCGGGGCGATCGTACTGCTCCTGATCATCACCAAGACCATGCAGCCCATGGTCCTGGAGAAGTCGACGGTCGATCTCGACGGTCAGGTCGCGGCGAAGCGGGAAGCCGTCAATACCATCCAGGGACAGACCCGGACCGTCAAACGCCAGATTTCGGACGAACAGGACCAGCTCGACAAGGTGCTCGAACTGCTTGCGCGGGCAAGACGGGAACTGTCCGAGATTCTCGGCGAGTTCGCGACAACCAGCGAACAGGCGGACCAGCAGCAGGTGGAAAACAGCCGGCTGGTGGCAGCGAGACAGAGCCTGTCGGAAGAGATGACCCGGCTCCTCGGTGCGGGTTTCGCGCGGCAGGACAACGTGATCGGCGGCATTACCGTCGACTCCGAGTACATCATCTTCGTGATCGACACCTCGGGCAGCATGCAGAGCGCCGCCTGGCCCCATGCCATCCGCAAGGTGAGCGAAACGCTCAACATCTATCCCGATGTCAAGGGCATCCAGGTGATGAACGACATGGGAGACTACATGTTTCCCAACTACGCCGATGAGTGGATCCCCGACTCGCCAGAGCGCCGCAGGGAGATCATGATGCGCCTCTCCGCATGGGCGCCCTACAGCAATTCGAGTCCGGTCGAGGGCATCGAACACGCGATCCGGACGTTCTGGGCGCCGGACAAGAAGATCAGCATCTACGTGTTCGGGGACGATTTCTCGACGCGCGACACGATCGAGGAGGTTGTCGACCGGGTGGACATCATGAACGCCGCCGGCGAGGACGGCAGCCGCCGCGTGCGCATTCATGGCGTGGGGTTCCCGGTCATCTTTCAGGTCACCAACCAGCCCACCTCGGGCTTCCGCTACGCCGCACTCATGCGCGAGCTTACATTCCGCAACGACGGCACCTTTGTCGGGTTGCCGGGTTTGCAGTAGTCTCTGATCAGATGAATCGGATGACCCCATGAATCCCAGCACCGTCAGCACGCCGATGAGGCATCGCATGACGGTCGTGCGCCTCGGACTCCTGCCTGTCGCGGTAGCCTTTGCCGTCTTCGGCTGCACCGGCGCCAACGTCGTCGTCAATACCGTCGTGCCCTCGCCGCTGGTGGAGCCCCTTCCGTTGCGCGTGGGCGTCTTTTTCGACGAATCCCTCAGGGGTTACGTCCACGAGGAGACCGTGGAAGACCACGGCGACTTCCGCATCGAACTCGGGTCCGTCCAGGTCCCCGTATTCGAGCGCGCTTTCGACGCGCTGTTCGAGGAGACCGTGGCGCTCTCGTCCATGGAAGCGACCGATGGGGTAGCCGCCGTCATCGTGCCGGTTTTCGAAGAGTTGCAGTTCTCGATTCCCGCGCAGACCCGCGGCCAGTTTTTCGAGGTCTGGATCAAGTACCGTATCGATGTCTTTGGCTCCGACGGCGAACTGCTCACGAGTTGGGCGCTGCCCGCCTACGGCAAGAGCAACGAGCGCAACTTCGGGTTCATGGAGGACTCGAAGGGTTCGGGGTTGACCGAAGCGTCCGTGTGGGCATTGCGCGACGCCGCCGCGCACCTCTCGCTTTATTTCCCGCGCGTGCCCGAAATCGCGGAATTGGTCCAGGGAGGACAAGGATGAGAGCTATCGTGTGGTCCGGCGCGCTCCGGGCGGCAGGCGTGGGCGCCATCGGCATCTGCGCAGCAGCGCTCTCGGGTTGCGTGACCGCGACCGTGCAGGAGGTGCGCGAAGCCGAGACGGGAATGACCGAGGGCGACCGCGTGGTCGTTCTCGGCCGCAGGCACAAGACCCGCAGCGAAACGGAGACTGACTTCATCGACTGCGTCAGCGACCAGCTCACTCGCAAGCGCGAACCCGTCAACGTCATGTCGGAAGGCGAGTTCGTGGACTCCGTATTCCCCTGGTTCGAGCCACTGGTCGCGCCCCTGGAAGTGGACGACCTGTCGCACGTGATCTCGAAGCCGCTGGTCGCCGAACGGATCGACGAAATCGGCGTGCGTTACCTCGTCTGGATCGAAGGCCACACCGAGCGGACGGCGGAAGCGGGGAGACTCACCTGCAACGTGATCAGCGGGGCCATACCCGCATGCATCGGATTCCTGACCTGGGACAACGACTCGAACTACGAAGCGTCGATCTGGGACGTCAGGACCGGAATCAACGCCGGAAGGGTGAGCACCGAAGCCAGCGGAACGAGTTTCGTGCCTGCTGTCGTCGTGCCGATACCGATCATCGCCCGGGTGCGGCAAAGCGCCTGCACGACCCTCTCGGAACAGCTACAGGCGTTCCTCGTCAGCGAACACTGACACCGAGAAAATGACGATGGTGTGCGGCGCTGCCCGGCCAGCCAAGTCGAGCAGGGTGTCCTCGATGGCTTCGACGAGATCGGCATTTGCAACCGGCGCGGTTTCGGGCTGATTCACCAGCGCATCGATCCGGTCCGTGATTGCCTCCCGGCGAGCACAGAAGGCGGTGGTAGCCTGACGCAACACGTCGGTGAGTTGCGCCGGCAGATCGTCGCAGTCCAGAATCGAGTTGTTCTGGTCCTTGGCCGTCCTCACCGCCAAGTCCGCGTTGGCGTATGGCTTGCACATCCGGCCAAGGAAATGGCGGGGCGCATCCGCGTCGTTCGTCAAGGCGAAGACCCGAAGCTCCGCGTTGGCGGGGATCTGCACGGACATGTCACGCAGCAACGCTCTCGGCGCCCCGAGATGCACTTCGTCAAGCGGTTGTCGGAGGTCGAGCAGGAGCGTTGCCGTACCGGCGACATCGGCGTCCAGCCGGCAAAGGTCGGAGTCCAGCGGCGGGCCTTCGACACTATCCTCGGTCATGTATTGAAGCGATCCCACCAGGACGGCCAGCGCCAGCACTATTGCCAGCAGAACATAGATTCCGAGTCCCGACCGGCCCCCGTGGCGAGCGGTCGCGCGATGGTCGCTGTGTGATCCGCAGGAGTATCGCAAGGGATGATGCCGTGGCCCTATGTCGACCGTCGAACATAGTGTGCCGCACGACGCGATGTCAAACGACTGACCGGCTCGGCCAGGGCGATTCCGCGGTTGGGGAATGCGGCGGTCAACGGCATGGTCTTTGCGTCATGGCCCCGGGCGAACCGGTGGAGCGTGCGGCATGGTTGAACGGCGCGTTGGACAAGATGGACCGGACAAGAAGATGAAGACGAGACCGGGGCTGCATTTTTGGTGCCGGATAGGGCAGAATCGGCCACATGGAAGCCCCGACTCTAGCTTGCGCAATTGCTCCGTTCCTTGCCGCATCGGCCCTTGCTGTCGACTCGCCCCCGGCTCTCGACAGCGGCGATACGGCATGGATGATGATGGCCACGGTCCTCGGACTCACGATGACCATTCCCGGCATAGCCATGTTCTATGGGGGGCTCGTGCGCCGCAAGAACATGCTCTCGATCGCGGGGCAGTGCTTCGCGATCTGCGCTGTCGTAACAGTCGTCTGGGTGATGGTCGGGTACAGCCTCGCGTTCTCCGGCGACAACGACTACCTGGGCGACTTCGGCCTGCTGCTGCTCGCAGATCTTGATCTGAGCAGCATCCGGCGGACCTTCCCCGAGTCCCTCTACATCGTCTTCCAGCTCAGTTTCGCGGTGGTGGCGGCGTCGCTCATCACGGGAGCGGTCGCGGACCGCATGAAGTTCTCCGCCCTCATCTGCTTTATCGCGGCGTGGTCCATCGTGGTCTACGCCCCCGTGGTGCATTGGATATGGGGAGGCGGGTTTCTGGCCGAAAAGGGAGTGCTCGACTACGCGGGCGGCACTATCGTGCATATCAATGCGGGCATCGCCGGACTGGTCGCGTGCCTGATCGTCGGCCGGCGCACCGGATACGGCGAGGACAACATGATCCCGCACAATCCGATGTTCAGCGTCATCGGCGTGTCCATGCTCTGGGTCGGTTGGTTCGGTTTCAGTGCGGGTTCGGCACTGAGCGCGGGCACGAATGCCACCCTGGCGATGCTGGTGACGCAGACCGCCGCTGCGGCAGGCGCACTGACGTGGATGGTCTACGAGTGGATGGTGCTGAAACGACCGAGCATCGTCGGCATTCTGTCCGGGGCGCTTGCGGGACTTGTCGCCGTCACCCCGGCCGCGGGGTACGTGTCCCCCGCGGGCGGCATCGTGATCGGCGTGATCGCCGGCTTCAGTTGCTGCTGGGCATGCGCATGGCTCAAGTTCAGCCTCGGCTACGACGACTCGCTCGATGTGTTCGGCATCCACGGCATCGGGGGATTCCTGGGCGCAGTCCTGACGGGGGTTTTCGCCCTTGAGGAGATCGGCAGGGCTTCAGGAGCGGTCGAGGGGAACTTTGGGCAGGTATGGCTCCAGGTGGAAGGTGTCCTGTTCGTCGCCGGATGGTGCGCGGTGGCCACGGCCGGACTGCTGTACCTCATACGGATGATCATCGGTCTGCGCGTCACACCGGACCAGGAGGTGCAGGGCCTGGACTACAGCCAGCATGGTGAGTCCGTCGGCACCGACGTCTGACTGCCTCCCGGTTTGCGACCGGACGCGCTGGCCGGGTCAGCGGGCAGCCGCAGGCTCGCCACACCGCCAATCGCGGGCCATGCCTGTCTGAATCTGAAGCCGGCAGTTCGAGGGCGGGCGGCGCTACGCGTCAACGATCGCCTTCCGGCGCCAGGAAGCGGATCATCAGACTCGCGCGCTGACGCCGGTCGCACACTCCTTCCTCGAAGTCGAACCGATAGCGTCGCACAGCTTCGATGGCAGCGTCCGAGAACGCTTCAAGGTTCCGCGGATCGTCCAGCGAAGAGCGATCGGCATTGATCGTGACATCGTCACCCGCCACCGCGCCGTCCGCCTGAACCGTGAACTCGACGAGAATGCTGGCGGACCCCAGGTTTCGGCGAGCGCCACCGAACGTTCTTGCGAAGGGATAGCGGGCGGCGGGCGGCATACCGCTCACTCGCAGCCCGCAGGGACGCAGACGTTGCAGGTCGATGGCTACCCGTGTCTCACCCGCGATGGTGACCGTCGTCGTCCGTGGCTCGTATCCCGGGTGCAGCACCTCGACCAGATGGGAGCCTTCGGGCAACGTCATCCCGGCAGAATAGCCGCCCCCATCTTCGCCGAGCACGGTCGCAGTGGCATCCGCGGGAGAGAGCTCCAGCGTCAGCCTGCCGAGGGCGCGCTCGAGCGACCGTTCCAGTTCGCCCGCCGAACCGCGCGGAATCTCGGCGGCCACCGTTTCGGAACGATACCCCGGAGCGCCGATGGTCAGTTCTATCGGCCCCGCCGGAAGGCTGGTGAGCGTCGCCGGCGTCGACTCCGCTATCCGCTCGTCCCGCCAGGAAACCCAGGCACCGGGCGGATCGGTGGTCACGCGCAGGCTCCCGGTCGCCCGCGCCAAACGCCGTTCGATCTGCACTTGCCTCCCGGCGGCGAAGTTCTGTTTCGACAGGTTTATCGTCTCGTAGAGCGGGTGACGGAGCGCAATGTCGCGCACCCCGGGTACCAGTCCTTCGATCTGAAGAGGCGTCCGGCCGACTCGTTGCCCCGCCAGCCAGACCTCGACGCCCGCAGGCACGGTCTCCACAACCAATGCGGCGGGTGCCGGTTCAGGCGACTCGATGGAGTCCTCGACATCTTCATCCGGCGTCTCGGCGACATCCGCCAAGGTATCGTGTCGCGCCGCGGCGCCATCGGCAAGGCCGCCCGGCGCGCGAGCGTCGCCAGTCTCTTCGAGAGCCAGGTCCCCCTCCTCACGGGTTTCGTCGGCCATGCCGGTAAAGTCCTCGGGCGGCACCTCCGGCATCGCCGCACGCTCCGGCACATCGGATCCAGCTTCCGGCATTGCGGCGTCCCGGGCTCCGGCAGCGGGACTCTCTGATGCGGCCGCGATTACTTCCGTATCCGGACTGCTGTCGCCATCACGAAGGAGGCCGGTATCCACATATGAAATCACCGCAGTAACGACCATCAGGCCTAGTGCCGCAAGTGCCCAGCGTTGCCTGCCAACGCCACTGTCGGCCCTGGAACCGCCCGCCCGTGGTCCGACCCGGCCTGGCCGAACCGGAACCCCCGCCCCTCGCTGCTCGATGATCCGCCAGCCGTCGACGCTCCTCGGGCGTTCGTCCGGCTGCAGGCGCAACGCCGCATCGACGGCGGCTAGAGTACCTCTCGAATAGCTGTCGTAATCGGCCTCCAGGGACAGCTCGGGCAGATCATCCTGCAGGACACGCTCGAGGGCCGTCACCGGCACCTCGCCGGTCACGCAGCGATACAGCGTGGCCGCAAGGCTGTAGAGGTCCGTCCAGGGGCCAATCTGCCCACCTTTCGCATACAGCTCGAGGGCCGTGTACGGCGAGGTAACGAACGCGGCGTGCCGTTGCTGCCGGATCTCGGCGAAGGCGTGTCGGGCACCTCCGGCACTTCGGCGGACCAGGGTACTCGCGAGCACGACCGGCCTGTCTTCGCCGGTAACCACAATCTCCCCCGGGTCCACGCCCAGGTGCAGGAGGCTCGCACCGTGCATCGCGCCGAGGGTCGCGAGCAAGCCATTGGCCACCGGTTCCAGTCGATCCGCGGGCAGAGGACCGTCGCGCGCGAGCAACGACGCAAGCGTCTCCCCTTCCACGGAGGCCATGATGGCGTATACCGTGCCGTTGGCGCGCAGCGTTCGATGCAACGGCGCGATACCAGCATGCCGGAACGACATCGCGTTATCGGCATCCCGCAGGAACTCTTCGAGCATCGTCGCGAACGCGGTCGCCGAGTTCGGCGTGTGGGGCACAAGGTTGCCGTCCTGACGGCGCACCAAGGCGGTCGGAAAGCACTCGAGGAGCGCCCAGCGATTGTCACCGTCCCGGCAAGAATAGCGGATGCTGGCATCGCTCGCCGAAAGGACCGCCCCAACTGCGTACCGTTCGACTCGAGTGCCGGGAGGTAATGCATCGGGATGCGCGACGGCACCACCGACCTCTGGAGGTGTCATGTCATGTCATCCAACGAAATCGCGTACCGACGCGCGATCGCAGCCGGAGGATAACGCCCCGTGGCGCACAGAGTCGGGGGCACTGGCCTCGCCCGTTCAGGGCCGGTAGCGAAAGCCCAGGTTGTACCGCGGTCCAGCCTGCGCTGCTATCAACGTCTGCGCCTTGTCGCGCCCGTAGGTGTGAACAGTCTCATCCGTCAGGTTGAGCACATCCAGATAGACCTGCATCCGGAGAGTCACCCAGTAACTTGCGCTCAGGTCCGTCTGTTGATATGCGGCCACGTAGGTCGGTGGACCTGCCCCCACGTTGGGTTGGCCGGTGCCCGCGAGGAAGTCATCACGCCAGTTGTACGCGACCCGAACGCTCAGGCGTTCGTTTTCGTAAAAGGCGACAAGGTTGGCAGAGTCGGAAAGTCCCGTGAGCACGAACTGCTGCACGAGGCTGAAGTTGTCGTAGTCCACGTCGGCATCGACAATGGTCGCGTTCAGCATGGCGCCGAAACCGGTGTCGCCGAAGGTGCCCTGCACCACGAACTCCCACCCCTTCATGGTGGCTTGCTCAATGTTGACCGGGATTGTCAGGTTGAAGGGTGACGCCGGATCGCGACCAGCCTGTCCGGTGATGACTCCGTTCTCCGCATCCACGCCCGGCGCATCGGGCCGGTTTTCCAGTATCCATTGATACAGCATCGTCGAGTCGGTCGTGCCCGTCGCGGCTCGCGCTTCCTCTGCGAGCGGCCCGAGTGCCGGGTGCGGCAAACCGAACGTCTCTTCAATCACCGACGCCGTCCCGATGAAATTCTTGACGTCCTTGTGGAAATACCCCAATGCGACATAGCTTTCCGGCCCGAAATACCACTCCAGGGACAGATCGGTGTTCTCCGACTCGAACGGCAGCAGGGCCGGGTTGCCGCGCTGTCCCGTGCCTTCAGTCACCCGTACGAGCGAATCGATGGTCTGGCCGCCCTGGATGTCGCCATAGCCGGGTCGCGTGATCGAGTTTCCGTACGAGAAGCGACCCACCAGCGAGGGGGTAAAGCCCATTTTCACGTCGAGGCTCGGGAGCATCACGTCGTAGTCGCCTTCGAGTTCCGAAAACTCCGGTTCGCCCTGGACGGCGGTCAACTCGTTGCCGGCCACCCAATCGATCCTCGTGTAGGCGGGCGACAGCGCCTGGGATGAAATGTCCGTGCTCTCGTAGCGCAGTCCCGCCCGCATGCCGACCGGTTTCCCGCCCCACTCCGTCGACGCGTTGAACTGGACGTAGAACGCCTGGGACTCCTCCGTCGTGCGCCGATCCGAGGTGAAGCGGCTGGAGGCGCACAGGCCGGTTCCGCAGTCTCCCATGTCGGTCAGGAAGAACGTGGTCGCCTCCCCGGAGGCCATGAGCGCTTCCGTTCGGGCGATGACCTGCGTCATGTCGAAGGTGAAGAAGTTCACCTGCCGGCGACCGTCGTCGCCGCCGGGAATCTTCTCGAACGCAGCCGCCGCCGATGCGGGTTCCAGCAGGTCCGCGATCGCGCCACGTTGCGTCACCCCGCCCCAGGCGTCGCGCTGCACGACCGAGCCGGCCGAGCGGTTGTCGACCTCGGTGAGCTGGACGCCGAAATCGATGCTCTCGACGAATCCGGTGTCGAAGTCGTACACCCCGCCGAGCCGGGTCTGTTCGATGTTCATCTTCGAGAAGTTGTTCGTGAACACGCTGCCCGTAACGATCATGTCGTTCGCGTCGAGCGCATTGGCGAGGGTCAGTTCGAGCACCGGCAGCTCGGCGCCGAAATGCCCGCTCGTCCGGCTCCGCGTGAACGAGGCGGCGGACAGCAGCGACGAGTCGCCATACGGACCGTTCGGCTGCCGCTCGGCGGTCGAATCGTGGTGGTCGAACTCGACGGACAGCCGATCCGTGACGTCCCAAAGGAGATTGATCCCCGTGGCGCCGTTCTGCGCGTACCAGGCATCGTTGCCGGCGGACATCGTATAGTCGCTGCCCGGCAGGTTCTCGGTATAGGTGATCGGCGAAGCTTGCGGCCCGTCGGTCCACACGGTCTCCTGACCGCCGAAGTTGAACCAGGCCGACAGGTTGTTGTAGGTGCGCTCGAGCTCCACCTCCGAGTAGGCGTAGTCAAGCGTCCCGACCAGCCTCTCGGACGCCTGCCACTGCAGGGTTAGCTGGCCGTTGGTGCGCAGCCGCTCGTACTCCGCCAGTTCGTAGCCCATGCCCTGAGGCACAGAGTAGAGGTCGCCCGGGCCGGGCCGGTTCTGCTGGTTGGGATCGGTGTGCGGCGGAATCCCGCCCCACTCGGAGGGGCCGATGCCGCACCAGCAGTTGTCCACTTCGCCCCGGAACGTGCGCCAGCCAGCGACGTTGGCGGTGTTCGCGCCGTTGTTCCGGTCCTGCCGCACCGCGCTCAGGGCGATGCCGACCGTGTCGTCGGCGAAGGTGTTCGAGAACAGCACCGACATCTCCGGGGTGAATCCGCTGTCGTCGACAGAGGCGTCGTGGAGTCCGCTGCCCGCCACCGTGAAGTTCATTCCCGGAGCTTCGAGGGGCCGCGTCGTGCGGATGTTCATGGTGGCACCGATGCCGCCGGTGGGCACGTCCGCCTGGCCGGTCTTGTAAACCTCGACGGCACTGATGCCCTCCGAGGCGAGATTCCCAAAGTCGAAGGATCGGCCCAAGCCGCTGCTGGTCGGCATCTGCCGCCCGTTCAGCAGCACGAGGTTGAAATCCGGCCCGAAGCCGCGAACGGTCACCCGCGCGCCCTCGCCCCGCTCCCGGTCGATGGAAACGCCGGTGACCCGCTGCAGCGACTCCGCCAGGTTGCTGTCCGGGAAATCGCCGATGTCCTCGGCGGTGATGAGGTCGATGATACCATCGGCATTGCGCTTCAGATCCATGGATCTGCGCAGGCTTTCGCGGATACCAACCACGATGACCTCTCCGATCAGCGTAGCCTCTTCCGATGCGGACCCGGTCGCTTCCGCCTCCTCACCCTGGGCGGCACCGGCAAGAGCCAGCGATATCGCTGCGGTCAGCGGTCTTTTCTTGACGAGTCCCGTGTACATTCGTTTTCCGTCTTCCCCCAACTCCCCTGCCCGATTCTCGGAGGAGACAACCTGCTTGTCATTGCTGGGAGTTGTCCATACCGAGGGTTGTCCATACTGTTACATTGGCACGTCGAACGCTGACCGAATGTGCGACCGAGTATTTCAGATGGCGATGAACCGCGCAACTCGGAAAGTCGTAGTCGTCGGCGGCGGCACGGCGGGGTGGATCACGGCCAATGTCGTCGCCAACGAGTGTCGAAGTTGCGACGTCGTTGCAGTGGAATACCCGGACATACCGACCATCGGCGTCGGCGAAGGAACGTGTCCGCGCGTGAATACCGAGGCGGGCGAACGCCTGTTCCAGCCTTTGGGCGGCAGG
>JAPOYI010000212.1 GCA_026706665.1 Gammaproteobacteria bacterium
TGTTGATCGACGGCGACGTTGTCGCGGCGGCCCAGGAGGAGCGATTCACCCGGCGGAAGAACGACCACGCCTTTCCCACCAACGCGATCCGTTACTGCCTCGGCGAGGCGGGCGTACGGTCGGAGTCGCTCGACTACGTCGGCTTCTACGACAAGCCGTTCCTGAAGCTGGAGCGCCTGCTCGAAACGTACCTGTCCTACGCCCCGCGGGGGTTCCGGTCGTTCCTCCGGTTCGTCCCGCTTTGGGCGAAGGAAAAGCTGCACCTGCCCCGCGAGATCCGGCGTGGGTTACCCGGCTACGAACGGCAGATCGTCTTCGCCGAACACCACGAATCGCACGCGGCCAGCGCGTTCTTCCCCTCACCATTCGAGGAGGCGGCGATCCTGACGCTCGACGGTGTCGGCGAATGGGCGACGACGACATATGGCACGGGGCGCGGCAATCGGATCGAGTTGACGCATGAAGTCCGCTTCCCGCATTCTCTCGGTCTGCTGTACTCCGCCTTCACGTACTTCACCGGCTTCGAGGTGAACTCCGGAGAGTACAAGCTGATGGGGCTGGCGCCCTACGGCGAGCCGAAGTACATCGAGCGCATCCGTGACCATCTGATCGATCTCAAGCCCGACGGCTCGTTCCGCCTCGATATGTCGTACTTCGAATACTGTCAGGGGCTGCGGATGACGTCCCCCAGGTTCGACGTGCTCTTCGAAGGACCGCCGCGACAGCCCGAGGCACCCATCACCCAGCGCGAGATGGACATCGCCGCGTCAATCCAGGCGGTTACCGAGGAGGCAATGCTGCGCGCCGCGCGTCACGTACACGCCGAGACGGGTATGCGCCGCCTCTGCCTCGCCGGCGGGGTCGCGCTGAACTGCGTCGGCAACGGGCGTGTGCTGCGCGAGGGACCGTTCGATGACGTCTGGATCCAGCCGGCGGCGGGCGACGCCGGCGGAGCGCTGGGCGTGGCGCTGTTTATCTGGCATCAGCTTCTCGACCGTCCGCGGGCGGTGCGGACGCCGGACGCGCAGCAGGGGTCGCTCCTCGGCCCGCGCGCGACGGACGACAGCATCCGGGCGTTTCTCGATGAAGCGGGAGCCGTCTACGAGACGTACCCGGACGATGAGGCGTTGTGCGACACCGTTGCCGGCCTGCTGGCGCGCGAACAGGTGGTCGGCTGGTTCCAGGGCCGAATGGAGTTCGGGCCGCGCGCCCTCGGAGCGCGCAGCATACTCGGGGACGCGCGCAGCCCGACCATGCAGTCCGTATTGAACCACAAGATCAAGTTCCGGGAGTCGTTTCGACCGTTCGCTCCCTCCGTGCTCCGCGAACGGGCGGACGACTACTTCGACGTACGACCGGGCGAGGACAGTCCGTACATGCTGCTGGTTGCGCCGGTGCGCGAGTCGCGCCGGGCACCGGAATGGCACGGAGATCAGGAGCTGCGCGGCCTGGACAAGTTGAAGCGGCCGCGATCCGACATCCCGGCCGTCACCCACGTCGACTACTCAGCGAGGGTGCAGACGGTCGACGACGCGCGCCACGGGCGCTACGCCGCCTTGTTGCGCGCGTTCGAGGCGCGGACCGGCTGTCCGGTCCTCATCAACACGAGCTTCAACGTACGGGGCGAGCCCATCGTCTGCTCACCGGAGGACGCCTACCGTTGCTTCTTGTCCACCAGGATGGACGCCCTGGTCCTGGAACGAAGCCTGTTGCGAAAGGACGTGCAGCCCAAGACAACGTCGTTGGACTCCCGCGCATACCTGGGCTCGTTCCGACCCGACTGATTCATGATGGCGCTGCTGGAGATCAACCGGCATCCTACGGCACGGGAGCTTCGTTGGTTCGCCGTTCTTCTGGCGGTCGTCATCGTGCTGGCCGGGGGCCTTGCCCAATGGCGCTTCGAGATGCCGGTCGCGGCGTGGGCCGCGTGGGTGGCCGGTGCGGTGCTGGTCGGGTTCCACGCGTCCCCTCCGGCCCTCCGCCGGCGCGTTTACCTCGCGTGGCTTTACGCCGCGTTTCCGATCGGCTGGGCGACGTTGCATCTGACCCTGGCCGCCGTGTACTTTACGGTCGTGACGCCTATTGGCTTGGCGCTGCGATTGACGCGTGGCGACCCGCTGGAACGGACGCCAGACCACGCCGCGGCAAGCTACTGGACTCCTCGGCAGCCTGAGGGCGACATCCGCCGCTACTTCCGCCAGTTCTGAAGGAAGATGACATGCGATCCTCGGCAGAGCAGAACCCGCGCAGTGGGGCGTTCGAGGCCGAATCTCGGGTTTCGCGGCCTGGCTTGGTGGCAGAGCTTTGGGGTTTCCTGACCACCAACAAGAAATGGTGGCTGACGCCGATTGTCATAGTGCTCTTGCTGGTAGGCACCCTGATACTGGTGTCGGGTACGGCCGCCGCACCCTTCATATACACGCTGTTCTAGCGCCCCGCGGGTCTCGGGGCGGTCGCGCCGGGTACCGGCCCCGCGCGCCCGTCGATGGCGCCCTGCGTTATTGGAACCGAGCAGCCACACCCGCTGCAGCAGGGCGCCGGCGAGCTCCTGCGCGTGATCCGCGGTTACTTCCGTATCGCCGCCGCAGAGGAGCTGCGGGAAGGCGCGACGACATCCGCCGGCAATGCCGGATCCGGCGCC
>JAPOYI010000159.1 GCA_026706665.1 Gammaproteobacteria bacterium
CCGTTCGTCTCGACGCCGACCCCGACGCCACCGGGCCGCACTCCCAGACCATCCGCGGACTGCTCGCCGGCGCCTGCGCCGGCTGGCGCGTCCGCCCGACCAGCGTCGAGCTCTACCACGCCCTGCGCGCCGACAACCCCACCCGACGCCAACGGTCCATGGCCACCGTGCTCATCAACGAGGCCTCCTTCGAGGAGATCGGTCGCTGGACGAGGCAGGAGACATGCCGGTCGACCTACTCGCGCTAATGGCGGCCATGAACCGCACCGGCAATCGGCGGCGACGACGGGCGCTGGCCGATGCAACGGGAGTGAATCGGTGAGAGGCGCCCCTGCACAGACGACGACCGCGACTGCTGCCAGCCGCGGGCAGCCGGACGGCGACGCGTCCGCGGCGATGCTATGATCGTGGTCGATCTGGCAGTGGAAGGCACCGTTTGGGGCTCATCAGAGGGACACGGATGTTCGACACGCACGCCATCGCCCGCACCCTGACCGAGGCTGGGCTAGAGCCCGAACAGGCCAGCGCCATCACCGATGCGGTTCGACAGGCGGCCGAGCATGGTGATCACGTCACACCGGACCGGCTGGACGCTCGGATAGCTGATGTGATGGCCGCCATCGCAGCAAGCGAGACCCGCACCGTCCGATGGATCGTGGCTACCGGCGGCGCGGTCATCGCCGCCATGCGGTTCTTCGCCGCGTGAAGGCTGCTCGGCAGCGGACGCCCTACTACGATGGGTAAAGCTGAAGCCTCAGTCGCGGAACTGGTCGGGATGATCGAGCGTGGTGAGTTGCGTCTGCCGGAGATGCAACGCCGATACGTGTGGCGTTCTACTCGAGTTCGCGACCTTCTCGATTCGCTCTATCGCGAGTACCCGTCCGGCGCGATCCTCGTGTGGGAGACCGACGAGGACGTGCCGCTGCAGGAGTTCGCGGTCGACCAAGATCTGAATCCGTACCCGAACACGCGATTCTTGCTCGACGGGCAGCAGCGCCTCACCTCGCTCTCGGCCGTCATCCGTGGCGAGCCTGTCGTGGTGCGGGGTCGCCGACGACCGATCGAGATTCTCTTCAATCTGGATCATCCCGAAGACCTGGAGGTCGTTACGGAGGTGAACGAGGACGGCCGGGACGAGGAGGACGAGCAGGAACGGATCGAAGACGAGGTCGACTCCACGGACGACGAGCTGCAGAAGCGCTTCAACCGCATGACGTTCGTGGTGGCGACCAGGAAGCTTGAGCAGCTTCCTCAATGGGTCGTGGCCAATGCCAAGGGACGATACTCGCGGGGATCGAGCGAGACGATTCTGGATCAGGATCTGTCAACCCTGAGTCGTCAAGGCGGCGGAGCAGCCGAACTGGTCGATCGCCTGCGGGCGCACCCGCTGAGGAACGGCGCCTTTCACGGCGCACGAACACCGAACGCTTACCCTCCGACCCTCCCCTCCGGGGTAACCAACCGTTCGGCGGACCCGGTATGGACATACGGGCCGGCCCAGCCTGACGCGCCGTCGGCGTCCGGAGAAACCCGTGCAGGCCGACCAGCTCGGCGTGCGGTGCCAGTGCGTTCTTCGCCGGACGGCGCGCGTCCTGGCTCCGCCCACTCAGCTCGTCCGCCTTGTCTCATTGCCGTCGTCAGAGGGAGCCGGCGTACGCTCGGCCGCCGCAGGGGAGCCGTCAAGCAGAGCCAGATTCGCCAGGTACTGCGTCGCGCTCGCCTTCGAGAACAAGTCGACGTGCAGCGCCGCCGTACCGAGAACGATCATCGCGAGCCCTATCGCCTTCCACTTCGGAGCGCCGGCAATCAGAAACGCCGCCAGCCCCGCGACGATCAGGATCGAGGCGCCCACGATCGTGTACACGTACCAACTCATGAAGCCCTGCACGCGGGCGACCTCCTGTTCAACGAACGCCGACGGATCGACCGCATACGCTTCGCGGAACTCGGCAATGCGGCGCACGTTGTTCAGCGTCCCAACCGCGGACAGTACGGCAATCAACGCGCCCATCACCAGCAAAGGCAGCGCCATCGCGCGGGCCGCCGTATACTCTCCGAACCTCCAAAGCAACCCGCCGCACCCCACGAGCAGCAGGCCGAACGCGATCAATGCGCCGCTGGCAACCAGCTCGCCGTCGATCCAATTCAGGGCGTGATCGAGTGCGGTCATGCGTGGGTCGTCTCCTGGCTGAGCGCCCACAGGCGCTCTACCGCGGCATCGTCGAGCGCGTCCGTTCTGTCAGGCGCCTACACCCGCTGGCACCCCGTCGCCAAAGCCCTTCAGACATTCACGGCGAGCCCCGGCTGTGCGGGCTGGCCCCGCCGCCGCACTGTCGGTCAATCATACCCAACGCGGCAATTCATCCGACGGTCGGACCTGCGACACCTCCCGGCTCCCTCATCATCCAGTGGCATGCGGCAGCCTATGCGGCAGCCCAGCCATCGTCGTCGGGCAGCGACAGGACCGGGTTCTTCTGGTCGACCCCGTGCTGATCGAAAACCTTCGTGGAGGCCGCGCCGCGCACCAGGGCTGCGACGCTGCTCCGGCCCAACCGGTGGCCGATGCTGTGCGTGCAGGGCTAGCCCATGTTTAACAAGATCGGCGACCATTTTGTCGATTTGGGCGGTATTTGGAGGG
>JAPOYI010000028.1 GCA_026706665.1 Gammaproteobacteria bacterium
ACACGCTTCACGAATCCGCCAATTTCACCCTCACTTTCTCATTGGACAGCGGGGTGCCGGCATTCCCCCGTTGCCGGAGACGCATTTCCATTCAAGTCCGCTGATCGCTCCTGGCGCCGACAATCAAGGCTCATCGGGTTGGATCGGGAGGCCGTGTACGTCACCGCCACCGCATTTTCTCACCCAATGCCAAATATGCGCCGAACCCAGCAGCGTGCCGCCGGCAACGGTGATGGGTACCTCGTACGCCGACAGTGCCTCAATGAACGCGCCCAGCAGCAGCAATCCGAGGCCAACCAACGCCGCACCCACGAATAGCCTGTTGTCGGCCATCGGCCGCGTCTTCCATATCACCCGGAGACTCACGGGAACCGCGAAGAGCACCAGGACTCGATGCACAAGCTCGCTCTCCGCGGCCTGGGCAGCCACCGGCATCACCGCTACCAGTACGGGCAGGGCGACACAGTGGAGCAGGCACAGCGTCGAGAGCCCGGCCGCGTACAGGTCCAGGCGCGCTGTCGGACCCCACCGGTCACCTTTGACGTTAGACGGGTTCATGAGAATCGCCCGACAGCCATCGGGCGCTGCGCAGCGACGATCAAGTGCCCAGGTAGCGTCCCGCGCCGGGTCTCTTGCCGTTCGTCACCGTCGATGACCGAATGGACCAGCGGCTTCGATTGCGGTGCCATGTGCTGTTTCCCGATGCGAAAAAGATATGTTATAACGTACCTCCAAACGATCGCAACGGCGCTTTGCGCCGAGTTCCGTGACCAAAGCCAGCAAGCGCGCGGCCGGTCCCCTGCGGCGTGCATCTGTTCGTTTATTCGGAGATAGCCCATGAAACGCATTCAACTAACTTTGCTGGCTGCGGCGCCGTGCCTGGCGGTAGCCGCGCTCGCCGGAGAGGCTCCTTCCCAGGAAGAGCCGGAGACCATCGAGGAGATCATCGTCCTGGCGCACCCGCTCGCGCGCGAAGGACTCGCGCAGGCCAGCGACGTGCTGGATGCCGACGAGCTCGAACGCAAGGCGGTGGACAACATCGGCGCGACCGTGGGCAACGAGCCGGGCATCCACAACAGTTCCTACGGCGTGGGCGCGGGGCGCCCCGTCATCCACGGCCTTGGCGGCGCGCGCGTGCGCGTCATGGAGGAGCAGATCGACACGCTTGACGTTTCCGTCAGCAGCGGCGACCACGCGGTCACGGTCGACCCCTTCATCGCCGAGCGGGTCGAAGTCCTGAAGGGCTCGGCGACCCTGCTCTACGGCTCGGGCGCGATCGGCGGCGTGGTCGATGTCCACACTGGACGCATCCCGCACGCAGTGCCGGAGCGCATCCGTGGCGCCTTCGGATTGCGCGGTTCCGACAATGGCGACGGCACTAACGGGTCCATCCGGCTCGACGGCGGCGGCGGCAATGTGGCGTGGCACGTCGACGCCTTCGCCCGTGAGGCGGGCGACTACGATATCCCCGGGTTCGCCGAGTCCGCGGCGCTGCGTGCCCTGGAGGAAGAGGAAGAGCACCACGATGAGGACGAGCACCACGACGAGGACGAGCATGGCGACGACGACCATGATCACGAGGTGGAAGACCACCATGAAGACGAGCACGGTCACGAGGAGGAGGTCTACGGGCACCTGCCCGGCAGCGGGCTCGAGGTTCGCGGCGGTTCCGTCGGCTTCTCCACCGTCGGCGACCGCGGTTTCATCGGCTTCTCCGTCAGCCGCCTCGACTCCGAGTACGGCATTCCCGGCCACAGCCACGCCCACGGGCATCACGACGACCACGATGACGAAGAGCACCACGATGACGAGGAACACCACGACGACGAGGAGCACCACGACGAGCACGAAGAAGAGCACGAGGATGAAGTCGAGGGCGCTCCCATCGTCGACCTTGAGCAGACGCGCATCGACGTCGAGGCTGAACTGGCCGAACCGTTCGACGGCTTCGAGAACCTTAACATCCGGCTCGGCATCAACGACTACGGACACGTGGAGAACGAAGCCGGCGAGGTGGGAACGGCCTTTGCGAACAAGGCCTGGGAAGCGCGCGCGGAGCTGACGCACGATCCGGCCGGCGGCTGGCGAGGCGCCCTCGGCGTCCAGTTCGGCGACCGCGAGTTCTCCGTGGAGGGCGAAGAAGCCTTCACGCCCCCCGTCGACACGTCGTCCTCCGGCCTGTTCTGGGTCGGCGAGCGCGCTCTCGGCGAACTCGGGCTGGAGGCGGGCCTGCGCTACGAACGGGTCGCGCACGAACCCGCGCAGGGCAGCAGCCGCGACTTCAGTGGCTTCAGTGCTTCGCTGGGCTTCATCGTGCCGCTTGCCGAGGGCTGGGAGGGCACGTTGCTGGCCGATTACTCGTCCCGCGCTCCGGTGGGCGAGGAACTCTTCTCGGACAGCCCGCACCCCGGCACGGGCGTCTTCGAGATCGGGGATCCGGAGCTAGGCCAGGAGCATGCCCGCAACCTGGCGGCCACCCTCACCGGCGGTGGCAGTCGATGGTCCGCGCGGGGAACCTTCTATTACACCGACTTCGCGGATTTCATCTACCAGGCGGCGACGGATGAGGAGATCGACGGCTTCGACGTGCGCCGCTACGCCCAGGCCGACGCGGTCTTCGCCGGCTTCGAGGTGGAAGGCCGAGTGACCGTTGCCGAGTGGGGCGCCGGACATCTCGAACTCGGGGCTTTCTTCGACACGGTATCGCCGAGCCTCGACGTATCCGGCAACGACAACCTGCCGCTCATTCCGCCAGACCGGACCGGTGTGTCCCTCGAGTTCACGCGTGACCGCCTGCGGGTCAACATGGACTACGTGCGGGCTTCCGGGCAGGACGACCTCGCGGAGTTCGAGTTGCCGACGGACTCCTACGACGACCTGCGCGCGCGCATCGCGTGGCGTTTCCGCCCGGGCGACATGACGGTCGACCTGTTCCTCGCCGGACGCAACCTCACCGACGACGAGCAGCGGCTGCACACGTCTGTCGTCAAGGACCAGGCGCCCCAGCCGGGACGCACGATCGAAGCGGGACTGCGGATGCGCTTCTAGCCATCTTGCGGTTCTGGCCCATCCCGGATGGATGCGCAGGAGTCTCGCCAGCGCGAGACTCCTGCGGCGAAAGCCTGCTTGCGGCGATTCGGGGTCGGTGAGAGTCCCTACGCGTAGCACACGAGACGCTGCCCGTAGAAAGTCCTAAGCTGTCCGGACATCGTGTTCGCAGGCCTTGGGGGTTTCTGACGTGTTTGAGAAGGGCACGCGTGCGCGCGCAGTCCTGGGGTCATTTGTCTTCTTTCTTGTTGCCCCCGGCGTGGTGGCGGGCGTCGTTCCGTTCGCGCTGGTCGGTTGGACGTTCCAGGCGACTTTGCTCGGGCTACCGGGCGAGCGGGTGGTGGGTATGGTGGCGGTCGGGGTGGGTTTGGCCTGCCTGGTGGACTGCTTCGCCCGTTTCGCCCTTGAGGAGCGCGGCACGCCAGGACCGGTGGAGCAGACCGAGGTTCCTGTGGTGTCGGGCCTGTATCGTTGGTAGCTTGGTCAAGGCGATTTCGGCTTGCCCACGAAGTGCCTCAAGCAGAATCCGCGGCTTGGGCTGAGACGGCGCGCTCAAGCTATTGCCTCCAAAGCCGGTTCGAACACCGGGGGCGGCTGCGGTTCACAGACCATCGTACAGCCGCCGGATGGCGGGGTCATCCGGAAACAGATCGCGCAGTTCGCCGGCGTAGCGGCGAGCGTCGGGTAGCCGGCCGGCGCTGCGCGAGTAGTTCACCAGCGCCAGCAGGACATCCGCATTGGCGGGAGCGACGCGCAGGAGGGACTTGAGCGTTTCGATTGCCGCCGGCGCGTCTCCCCCGTCGTGCAGGGCGATGGCGTAGACGTACCGGTATCTCACCCCGTCGGTCTCAAGCTCGGCGGCGCGCGCAAGATGCCGAAAGGCGAGCTCCCGTTCGCCGGCGCGCATCTCGAGCAGTCCGAGGGCGTGATGGGCGGCCGCTTGCCCGGATGCGACGTTTACGGCCCGGTGCAGAACCGTCCGGGCTTCTTCTTCCCGTGCGAGCACGCGATACAGGTCCGCGAGATTGAGCAGCGCGGGAACATGTTCCGGGTCCGACGCCAGCGCGTCGCGGTACGCCCGCTCGGCGGGTTCCCACAGTCGCCGCGCCGTGAGGAAGTCCCCTCGCTGCGCCAGTGCTCCCGGCATGTCGGCATTCCAGGCAAGGGACCCCAGGTATTCTTCGAACAGTTCTGCGAGCGTCGTGGCGAGGCGCTCCTCCACTTGTTCGGGCGGTACGTCGGCCAGCACCCGGGCAAGTTCTATCCGGACGGCCTTGGCGGGGTCTTCGAGGTATGGCGCAAGCATGCCGAGACGTTGCGGCCATGGCCGGGACTCCGTCGCTCTGACCGCCCCCACTCGAAGCAGGGGGTCGCCGCTTTCGAGCATGCCGGCGGTGCGGCCATGAAGCTGCCGGGCGGGGAATCGGCCGAGTTCCGAAGCCGCCGTGGCGCGCCAGATCGGCGACGTATCCCCGTCCATGGCGATGTCCGCCAGGGTCCGGGCCGCGCGTATGTCCCCCTGGCGGGCGAGCTGCAGGACACGCCCACGGTGTGAACGGGGGTCCGGAGGACTCACGCCCCAGTCCGCCAGGGCCTCCGTGGCCCACCCGATGCCCTGGTCCCGGTGGCATGTGTTGCAGGCGTTCGGCGTGCCGGCGACCGCGCTCAGGTCGGGGCGCGGAACCTGGAAACTGTGGTCGCGGCGTGGATCCACCACCATGTAGGTGGTGGCGGGCATGTGGCAGTTTACGCAGGCGGCGCCGGCGGACCCCGCGGCGTGCCGGTGGTGCGCCGTGTTGTCGTAGACGCCCGGCAGGTGGCACTGGGCGCAGACGGCGTTGCCGGGCGCCCGCAGCCCCAGCCCATGTGGATCGTGGCAGTCGCTGCAGGTCACCCCCGCCTGGTACATCCTGCTTTGCAGGAACGAACCGTACACGTACACCTCTTCGCGGATCTGGCCGTCGACGTGGTACAGGCCAGCCTCCAGCAGGGAGGGGAGGTGAGTGTCCAGAAACCCGGCGCCGTGACGGTAGTGGTCCAGTGAAGTCCGCCGCGAGTGGCACGGGGCGCAGGTCTCGACCTCGTGCGGCCTGTCCGGAAGCGAGTCCCGGCGGGCAATGCTCTCGCCGGGGGCGAAGCTCCATGCGCCCGCGGCGCCGAGGGCCACCTCGAGGCCGGAGTCCGGTACTTCGTGCAGCCGACCTGCTTCGGCCAGTGCCGCATGCTGCCGGCCTGGACCATGGCAGGCTTCGCAGGCGACGTTGATCTCGCTCCAGGTGGTGGCGTATGTCCCCGACTCCGGGTCGTAGGCCTTGGACAGGTTGGTCGAGTGGCACTCGGCGCACCGGGCGTTCCAGTTGTAGTAGGTTCCGGTCCAGTGCATCGCCTCCTGTGCGTTGGTCGACGCATCCGCCGTGCGCAGGTGGAACCATCTTTGGCCTCCGGACGTGGCTGGACGGCTGTCCCAGGCGATGTCGAGCGCCTGCAGGCGCCCACCGCGAAACTCGACCAGGTATTGCTGCAGGGGATGAACGCCGAAGACGTAGCTGACCCGGTACTCGCGCTGCTTCCCGTCCGGCCCGCCCGTCTCTACCCAGTAGCCGCCGTCCCGGCGGAAGAAAGTCGATATATTGCCGTCGTGGATTGCCTGGCTGCCGTCGAAAGCGCCGAGTACGGCCGCCTCGGAAACAGGCTGCATCGCGAGGTCGTGGTGCGAACCGCGCCAGGCTTCGTATTCGGCAGCGTGGCAGCCGGCGCAGTCGGCCGCGCCGGTCCATTCTTTCGCCGCCTGTTGCTGGGGAGGCGCCGCGCCCGCCAAAAGCGCGGCGGCCACGACGCCAACGGCGGCGATGGCAGCGGGTCTGCGCGCGCTGGAGTCCTTACAGTGGAGCAAGAAGCTGTCGCTGATTGTCGCGCCGCGTTGCCTGGCCCTTCATGCGGACCGATGGCCGGCGCTTCAGACGCTGGGACACGGGGTCGATCTCGATGCCGACCGACTCCAGTGCCGTGAGTCCGAGAATCGGCTCTATGCCATCGTTGCCGAAGCCGACGGTGGCGCCGACGATCTCGCCCATGAACTCGACTTCCGCCACGGCGATATCGACCGTTTCTTCGCGGCCGTCCGCAAGCTCATAGGTTCGACGGCCCCTGGGCTCGATACCGATTTCGCGCAGGGCGCGGCCAGGCACGACGCAGTCCGTCGATCCGGTGTCGACCAGGAACAGGCCGTCCCAGGACCGCTCGCGTTGGGCGGGGTTGCGGATGGTCACGGTGACTTGCACGACCCCCATGGGCGACTTCCTCTCTTCGTGATGACGGATAGCTGGCGTTGTACTCCATCGATTCTGGTCCGGCAAGGAAGTCCGGCAAACACTTACCCAAAGTCGGGCGATTGTCTGCGACCGGTTCCGAATGGCGGGGATATTGGCCCAGGCCGTTGTGAAGCCGCCTGCATCCTCGTGAAACGGTAGACTCCTCGCGGCAGATACGGCTCGAGGTCCATGTGGGCGTTTACCTGACCACCGCGCGGAACTTCTCCGCGAGCGCGGAGAACCGCATCCACAGCGACGAAATCGCGGCGCGGTTCGGATTCGAGGGCGCGCTTGTGCCCGGTGCCGCCGTGTTCGGTCACATGACCCATCCGTTGGTCGACACGCTGGGGCCCGACTGGCTCGCGCGATGGCAGGCGAGCGTGCGTCTCATCAAGCCTGCGTATGACGGCGACGAGTTGACTGTCATACACGACATCGAGGGCGACACGCACACCGTCCGGTGCCATGCGCGTGGCATCCTGCTCGCTGAACTGCATACGCATCCGCTTGCTGCGGATGACGGGCCCGTCGCCATAGGGTCGGGCGCACCGATTTCCAGGCGCCCCGAGATCAGGTGGGGCAACGTGAACGTAGGCGAACCGTTCCCGGCGTGGACGTGGTCGCCGGACTCGGTCCAGAACGCCGAGTTCGGTGCCCAGTTGGACGAAGACCTGGCCTGCTACGGCTCAGGGGTCCTGCACCCTCACGGCATCCTCGGGACTGCGAACCGGACATTCATGCGTCGCTACGTGCTGCCGGCCTGGATCCACGTCGGTTCTGTGGTGAGATTCCGGCGGCTGCTGCGCGTGGGCGACGAAATCGAGGTCCGCGCGGTTCCGACTCGGAAGTGGCGGCGCAAGGGACACGAGTTCGTCGACCTCGGCATCGCCTACATCGCGGACGGCGAGGTGGCCACGGAGATCGAACACACGTCCATCTTCAGTATCGCCCGCCGCTAGGGGGCGGTACCCGCACTCGGCCCAACGTTGCGGTCCGTGTGAGAACATACGCCATGGACCCGACGCGAAGGGCAGACATGGACCCCTGCTGCGACACCCCCATCGACGTGGCAAACCTGCAGGCCCGGCAGCGCCGCGTGCTGGCGTGGGTGTTCGGGATCAACGTGGCGACATTCGCGATCATGGTGACGGGATCCGTGATGAGTGGCTCGTCCGCGCTGCTGTCGGGAACGCTCGACAACTTTGGGGACGCGCTCACCTTTGCGCTAAGCATGGCGGTCGTCGGCGCGTCCGCCCGGGCGAAGGCGCGGGTCGCCATGCTCAAGGGCCTGCTCATCCTGGGTGCCGCCATCGCTGTCGCCGCGCAGATCGCCTGGAGGATGACGGAACTCGACGTGCCGGTGGCGAGCACGATGTCCATCGCAGCCGTGCTCAACCTGGTGGCGAACGCGGTCTGCCTCAAGCTGCTGACCCCGTACCGGTACGGCGACGTGAACATGTCGTCGTCCTGGGAGTGCTCCCGCAACGACGTCATCGAAGGCGTCGCCGTGATCGCCACGGCCGCGGCCGTATGGGTCTTCGCCTCTCCCTGGCCCGACCTGGTAGTGGCCGTGGTCCTGCTGGCGGTATTCCTGCGCTCGGCGAGCAGGGTGTTGCGGAACGCCTGGCGGGAACTCGCGCTCACCACCGCTTGACTCACGTGTAGCGCCACGTCGCGCGCGCTTCACGCCGCCACTCTACCTGCGCTGCTTCGTGACGGCACTGGCGAGCCGTTCAATGCGCCGTTCTACTGGCTCGCGTTTCCTGCTCGTTTCCTGCGGATTCACTTGTTTCCGCCGCTCGCTTTCCACGATAATACGCGCCCTTTTGGCATGCGCACCCGTGGCCAAATTGGATAAGGCACCGGTCTACGAAACCGGGGACTACAGGTTCGAATCCTGTCGGGTGCGCCATATCCTTGGCGGGAACGAGGATTCCGCGATGGAGCAGGGAGAGACGACAGGCGCGGGTTTCCGTGACGGGCTGGCGTCGTGAGCGCCGGCTTGATACCCCAAGCGCTGGGGCTGGCGGCGGTGGGCATGGCCATGGTGTTCATCCTGCTCTCCTTGCTCGTCGCCGCCATCACCGTGATGACGCGGCTCGTCGGTCCCCGTCGGCGGGACGCCGAGCCTTCGGAAATCCTGGATGACGACGATGCGCAGGCGGAAATGGCCGCCGCCGTGGCAGCCGCGATACGGCACCACCGCGCCCGCATGGCAGGTGGCGCCCAGGCACAGGGATAGGGGCTGGCCATGAGCAAGCTCGGGATCACCGAACTCGTCCTGCGCGACGCCCACCAGAGCCTGCTGGCGACCCGCATGCGCATCGAGGACATGCTGCCGGTGGCGGACAGGCTGGACCGCGTCGGCTACTGGTCCATCGAATCGTGGGGTGGCGCGACTTTCGACGCCTGCATCCGCTATCTCGGCGAGGATCCCTGGGAGCGTATCCGCAAGCTCAAGGCGGCGATGCCGGGCACCCCGCAACAGATGTTGCTGCGGGGGCAGAACCTGCTCGGCTATCGCCACTACGCGGACGACGTCGTGCGCAAGTTCGTCGAGCGGGCGGCGGCGAACGGCATCGATGTGTTCCGCGTGTTCGACGCGATGAACGACATGCGGAATCTCGAGACCGCGATCACCGCGGTCCTGGAGCAGGGCAAGCACGCCCAGGGCGCGATGGCGTACACGGTGAGTCCCGTGCACACGGTCGACCTGTGGCTCGATCTCGCGCGCCGCATCGAAGAGATGGGCGCGCACACGGTGTGCATCAAGGACATGGCGGGTCTGCTCAAGCCCTATGTCGCCTTCGAACTGGTATCGAGGATGAAGGAGACGCTGGAGATTCCCGTCCACCTGCACAGCCACGCGACGACGGGCATGTCCACGGCGACCTACATCAAGGCGGTGGAGGCGGGGGTCGACAACGTCGACGCGGCCGTTTCGTCCATGAGCATGACCTACGGTCACTCGGCGAGCGAGTCGCTGGTCTCGATTCTCGCGGGCACGGGTCGGGACACGGGACTCGATATCGCCCTGATGGAAGACATCGCCGCGTACTTTCGCCAGGTGCGCAGAAAGTACGCGGAGTTCGAGGGCAGCCTGCGCGGCGTCGATTCGCGCATCTTGGTGGCGCAGGTCCCCGGCGGCATGCTCACCAACCTCGAGAACCAGCTCCGCGAGCAGAACGCCGCTGACAAACTGGATGAAGTCCTGGAAGAGATACCCAGGGTGCGCGAGGATCTCGGTTTCGTTCCCCTGGTGACGCCGACCTCGCAGATCGTCGGCACCCAGGCTGCGATAAACGTCTTGCAGGGCATACGGTATGCGAGCCTTACCAGGGAGACGACGAACCTGCTGAAAGGCGAGTACGGGGCCACGCCCGCGCCGCTGTCGCCGCCCCTGCTCGAGGGACTGCCCGAATCCGAGACGCGGATATCCTGCAGACCCGCGGACCTGCTGCCGCCGGAGGTCGAAACGCTGTCGGCGGAACTCGAGAAGCTGGCCAGCAGGGAGTCCATCGTGCTGGCGGACGACCGGATCGACGATGTCCTGACCTATGCGCTGTTCCCGCAGGTCGCATTGAAGTTCTTCGAAAACAGAGGCAACCCGGAGGAGTTCGAGGCCGTTCCCGAAGAACTCGCACCTGCGGGGGCGGCTTCGGGCGAGGCGGCCACCTACGAGGTGCGTGTCAACGGCAAGGCGTTCACCGTGGAGGTCTCTGCAGGCGGCGACGTGACGACGGCGCCGGTACCGCAACCCCGATACAACGGCGCTGCGGTACCCGCGGCGATGGCGGGCAACATCTTCAAGATCGTCGTGCCACTTGGTGCGCACGTCGAGCAGGGCGACACCGTGCTGGTGCTCGAAGCGATGAAGATGGAGACCGAAGTGGTCGCTCCCCGTGCCGGCATCGTGACAGCCCTGCATGTCGCGGAGGGCGATTCGGTGGCCGTTGGCGAAGCGTTGTTCGACCTTGCCTGAACGCGAGGGCCGCTCCGAGTCACCCGGACGCGCAGCGGCGCGCCGGACCGGGTAAGCCGCGCCGTGTCTCAACTCATGGAAATCGTGCAGGCGTCGGGCCTGTACCAGATCTCGCTGGGGCAATGCGTCATGATCGGCATTGGCCTGCTCCTGCTGTACCTCGCCATAGCCCGCAGGTTCGAGCCGCTCCTGCTGGTGCCGATCGGTTTCGGCGGCATCCTGGCAAATATCCCGGGCGCGGAAATCGCCACGGGCGACGGCATACTGAACCTGATCTACCTGGTGGGCGTTGATACCGCCGTTTTCCCGTTGCTGGTCTTCATGGGGATCGGCGCACTCACGGATTTCGGGCCGCTGCTCGCCAATCCAAGGACGCTGGTGCTGGGCGCGGCCGCGCAGTTCGGCATCTTCGGAACGTTGCTCGGCGCGGTGGGGCTGACCGAACTCGGCATCATGGACTTTACCCTCAGGGAGGCGGCCGCCATCTCCATCATCGGCGGCGCCGACGGGCCGACGGCGATCTACGTGGCGGAACAGCTTGCACCGCACCTGATGGGTGCGATCGCGGTTGCGGCGTACTCCTACATGGCGCTGGTGCCGCTGATCCAGCCACCCATCATGCGCCTCCTTACGACGGCGCAGGAGCGGCAGATCGAAATGACGCAACTGCGCGAGGTCTCAAGGCGCGAGCGCATCCTCTTTCCGCTGGCGCTGCTGCTGGTCGTCGGATTGGTGCTGCCGACGGCGGCGCCGCTGCTCGGGATGTTCTGCTTCGGCAACCTCATGCGCGAATGCGGAGTCGTCGACCGGCTCACCGACACGGCCCGCAACGCCCTGATCAACACCGTGACGATCTTTCTCGGCCTCGCCATCGGCTCCAGGCTCGGTGCGGAGCAGTTCCTGACCACGGGAACTCTCGGGGTGTTGCTGCTCGGCGTCGCTGCATTCGCCATCGGCACCGCGAGCGGCATTCTCATGGCGAAAGGCATGAACCTCGTGTTCAAGCGGTCGGTCAATCCGCTGATCGGCGCCGCGGGCGTCTCCGCGGTGCCGATGGCGGCGCGCGTCGTCAGCCGGGTCGGGCAGGATGCGAATCCGGGCAACCTGTTGTTGATGCACGCCATGGGACCGAACGTCGCTGGCGTGATCGGCTCGACGGTGGCGGCGGGGGTGCTGATACTCCTGGCAGGATAGCGCCCTTGTCTGCCGCTCTCGTATTCGCTTGAGGGGTCTGGACAAGCGAGATTGGCCCTCGGTGTGCAAATCCAGTGAGACCTCGCGCGTAAGCATTCAGCAGTTCTCATTATGCCCGTCAGTCCCTTCCGCAGGAGGGGTCTGCCGGTCGATTTCGCCCGGATCGGGTCGGAAAGGCGCGGATTTTGCATCCGACGGCGAAATCGGACGCCAAAATGAGAACTGCTGGTAAGCATTTGAGAAATTTGAGTTTTCCCTTACGGAGGCGTAGAATTACGCGTTTTCCCGGGAGAGAATATGCGCGCGGCCATCCGATGGGCCTTGCTGGTGTCAGTCTACGCGGCGGTCACCACATCGACGTGGGGTGATGTGTCCCGCGGTGGTTTCGAGTCTGTTTCCCTGCCTCCCGATCCGACGATTCTGACCGCCGATCGCGCGCCAGCTATCGTCTCCGTTCGGGTGGAGGACGACGTTGAAATCGTCGTCGACGGCAAACTGGACGAGGACGTATGGGGCCAGCTTCCGGGCTACGGCGATTTCAGGGTTGTATCGCCGGACACCATGGCACCCACCCGGCTCGGCACACGGGTGAAGTTCTTCTATACCGCGACGGGTTTCTACCTGTCGGCAGACATGGAACAGGCGCCGGAGACGCTGGTCGAGCGGATGAGCAGCCGCGACCAGTGGCATAGCCGGGATTCCTTCATCTTCTACCTGGATACCTCCGGGGAGGGGCGCTACGGATTCTGGTTCAGCCTGAGTCTCGGCGGCAGCATGGGAGACGGCACGATCCTCCCCGAGCGGCACATGAGCACGAACTGGGACGGCGCGTGGCACGGGGCTACATCCCGTACCGAGACCGGGTGGGTCGCGGAGTTCCATGTTCCCTGGTCTCTCGTCAGCATGCCGAAGGCGGCGGGCGATCGCGCGATGGGCCTGTTGGCCACGCGGCGGGTCGCGCATCTCAACGAAATGTGGTCCTGGCCCGCGCTTCCGATGTCGAGGCCGAAGTTTCTCTCCGAGTTCCAGGAACTGGCATTGAACGGCGTAGACCTGCGGCAGCAGTACAGCGTCTATCCCTACGTGTCTTCGGTACTGGACAATCTCGATGGAGAGGTCGCGAACGATGCCGGTGTCGACCTGTTCTGGCGCCCGTCCACCAACTTCCAGGTGACGGCGACCCTCAATCCGGATTTTGGCGATGTCGAGACGGACGATGTCATCGTCAATCTGACCGCCTTCGAGACGTTCTATCCCGAGAAGCGCCTGTTCTTCCAGGAAGGTCAGGAAGTCTTCCGCACCGGGACGCGGAGTTCGTACAGGTATGGACCCTCGGCGCCGCGGACGTTGGCGCTGCATACGCGCCGGATCGGAGGGCGGCCCCTGCGGCCGGATGTGCCCGCTGGCGTGACGGTATCGCCTGCGGAACACGGCCGTCCGACGGAACTCCTCGGCGCGGTCAAGGCGACGGGTCAGCGCGAACAGCTGCGTTTCGGCCTGATGTTCGCCGGGGAAGACGAAACCCGGTTCGAAGGTTTCTCGTCGACGGGGGAGCGGGAACAACTGCGACAGGATGGGCGGCGCTATGGCGTCGCCCGTCTGCTCTGGGAAGGCGGCGACTCGGATTCGCGCGCGTTGGGATGGATGTCGACGGTCACCCGGCGTCCCGGCGGCGATGCCGTGGTGCATGCCGTGGACGGCCACGCAATGACCACCAGCGGACGCTGGGAGGTCGATGGAGAAATGATCACTTCCTCCGTGCCGGACGCCGACGCCGGCTATGGCGGGTTGCTTGACATCAAGTTCACCCCGATCCTGGGGCTGACTCACACGTTGTCCATGGACCACTACGACGGCAATCTGGATATCGACGATCTCGGGTACCTCAGGCGCAACGACCTGACCCGTTATCAATACCAGGCGCGCCTGTCCCGCTCGGACCTCGCGTGGACGAGCCAGAGCCGCACCTGGCTCGCCTTCAGCCGGGGGTACAACCGTGCGGGCGAGCGCGTGGTTGGCAGCGTGGACATTTCTCAGGACATTCGCCTGGCGGACCTCTCCCGGGCGCGGGTGCGCGCGTCCTGGTTCCCAGCGAGATTCGAGGACCGCAACAGTTTCGGCAACGGCAGCTACCGCGTCGAGGAAACCTGGGACCTGCGGTTTCGCTACGAATCGAACGATACTCTGCCGTTCAGCTACAGCCTCGAAGCGGAGTGGGGCCAGGAGGATCTTGGCGGCCCCCGCCGGACCTGGGGCGGCGGTATCACCTGGCGACCGGCGGAGAGGATGGCCATGGAGTTCGGCGTCGACTACGTCGAGCGTGACGGCTGGGTCCTGCACCGCGAAGCGAAGCGATTCGCGTTGTTCGGCGCCGACGAGTGGGTGCCGAAATTCAGCCTGGATTACTTCATCACCGGCAAGCAGCAGTTCCGGATGGCGCTGCAATGGGCCGCTGTTCGCGCGGGTGATGCAAGGTTCTATGATTTGGCGCCATCGCGGGTGCTCGTTCCCGCGAACGTGGACGCCGATCCGGGCAGCGCCGACTTCTCCGTCTCCGAACTGAGTTTTCAGATCCGCTATCGTTGGGAGATCGCCCCCATGTCGGACCTTTTCTTGGTCTATACAAAACATGCCGACCTGCCGAACGGCGCGGGCGAAGACCTGAATTCGATGTTGACGGAGGCATTCGAGAATCCCGTCGCCGAGCAGCTCGCGCTGAAGCTCAGGTATCGCTTGGGCTCGTGATCCTCGAGCCCGGTCATTGGGTTGGAAGGGGTTCATATCGTCCCGTAGGAGAAACGCTCGGATGCGGTGTCGAAGTCGATTTCGATCTCACCGAAGAAGATGCCGGAAAGTTGATTGCGGCGCGGGTGGAGTCCCAGGACGGCGCTGAACTGGACCTTACGATCTGGGTCGTTGCCGACGAAGTCGGGACATACTCGGTGTCCGTGCGTGGTATCGGAGTGGATGTCGACGGAACCGCCAAGCTCGAAGCGGAACCGCATCTCGGACTGCTTTGGTCGGAAGACGGCGGGACGCACATCACTTTCGCGCTGTTCAAGGCGCGGGATGCGATCGGACTGCGAGGCTTCAGCCGGGCGGGAAGGGCGGTCCTGACCTGGGAGGTCGCCATCTATCCCCGGCGAAATGTCGTTTCGGGCGACAACATCGTCGCCTTCGACGTGCGCCGGCCGAAACTGCGGGGCTAGGGATGGCGGTGGTTACGGAACCAGCCTGCCAGTATGATCGCGTTCGCCCCGGTTGGGCGGATACGGATGGCCCCGTAGTTCAATGGACAGAACGACCGCCTCCTAAGCGGTAGATGCAGGTTCGATTCCTGCCGGGGCTGCCAGCCGCGGGCGTGGCATGGTGGGCGGTAGCGCATGGAACGCGAACGGAGCCTTCAGCCGGGGAGTGCTCCCCGACTGCGGACGCGCAAGGAAGTCGTGGGGCGCTCCCCGACGCGGGACGCGTACTGCCACAAAAACCCGTCGGTGAGTGTCGTCATTCCGGCGTTGAACGACGCGGAACCCCTGGCGGAAATCCTCGGTGAAATCGCCGGGGCGGACGGTTTCGAAGTCGTCGTCGCAGACGGCGGCAGCCAGGACGATACCGAGGGGGTGTGCGAGCGCCACGGCGCAGCATTCGTAAGTTGCCAACCGCACCGCGCGCGGCAGATGCGGCGCGGCGCCGAGCTTGCCCGCGGCGGGCTGATCTGGTTCCTGCATGCCGACTCCCGCGTGGAGCCGGCGCTGTTGGACGCGCTGCGCCAAGCTGCCGGATCCGTGACCTGGGGCCGGTTCGATGTCCGCCTGTCCAACCCTTCTGCCGTATTCGAACTGATTGCCTGGTCGATGAACCAGCGGTCTTGCCTGACCGGAATCTGCACGGGCGACCAGGGCATCTTTGTCTCCCGCCGGTTGCTGGAAGCCGTCGGCGGCATGCCGGACCAGCCATTGATGGAGGATGTCGAACTCTCGAAGCGGCTGCGCCGCCTGAAGAGACCGACACGCGTGCGGGAGCGCCTGGTGGCGTCGTCGCGCCGTTGGGAGCGCGAGGGCGTGGTGCGGACCACGGTGCTCATGTGGAGCATCCGGTTACGCTATTTCCTGGGCGCGTCGCCGGAGGACCTGCACGCCAGTTATTACCCGGGCCGGCCTCTTGAGTAGCGGCGGAAACCGCGTCGCAGTGTTCGTGCGGACGCCGGAGCCTGGCAAGGTCAAAACCCGGCTCGCCGAGGCGGTGGGAGAGGCGGTGGCACTGCAAGCGTACGTCGAACTGGTCGAGGGCACCCTGGACGCATTGGAAGAGGGTGCCTTTGACTGCGAGCTGTGGTTCGACGGCGCGCGCAACGACCACTTGAAGCGATGGCAGGCAGACTACGGGCTGCCTGCGTTCAGGCAACCGGAAAGGGATCTGGGTGGGCGCATGCTCGCCGCCTTCGAAGCGGGCGCGAAGGTTGTGGTGGGTTCCGATATCCCGGTGCTTGACGCGGCCTACGTAAAAAAAGCGCTTTCGACGCTCGCGCATGCAGACGCGGTGCTCGGACCCGTGGAAGACGGCGGGTATTGTCTCGTGGGCATGAATGCGCCCCATCCGGAACTGTTTCGATCAATTCCGTGGAGCACCGACGCGGTGGTCGAACAGACACTGAGCCGGGGCGTCGCCGCCGGCCTCGACATCGCATTGCTCGACAGGTTGTGGGACGTGGACGACTACCGCGACTACGTTCGCTGGCGAAAGGCCCTGCCTCAAGCGGGCGAAACGCTCAGGTAGACAGGGAAATGTGTGCAGAATGGGGAACGCTTGCGAGGGAGCGTTGCAGGGCCTCGGACAGCACCGGCGCCGGCGGCGACCACGCGTAGGCCTGGCGCAGGTAACGCGAGAGCAGCCGCGGTCGCAGGTCGATCACCGAAGACGTGCCCGCGTTCAGCGGCGCAAGCGTGGCGTCCCTGGAAACGAGGTATCCGCTCGCGTCCACGTCGACGAGGAGTGGTTCAATGCTCCGGCAAAGACTGTCGGTCGAGTTCGTGCCGGCGGGGGATGCCAACAACGTCACCGCCAGGATGTGAATGCGGCGCGCCGGCAACTCCGCTTGCAGGGGAATCGCCCCGCCGCAGAACTTCTGCCAATCCTCCTCGTCGACCGCCATGAGTGGAGGCACGTACTGAAAGACACGTAGGACGGTGTCGGCCATGGGCCTAGGATATATGTACGCATGTCCAGTATCAAGCGCGCGGTTCAAGGGCAGCGAACGGTTTTCTGTGAGCTGTCCGGTGGCTCATGAGGGCGTGAGCCGTCCCTCCTCGTCGATCACGACGGCTCGAATCGGGTAGTCGTTGCCCCATCGCCACATGACGAGATTGAGATCCCCGCGCTCGGCTCCGACGGCGAGCCTCCTCACCGGACGCCGGTGTCCACGCCCACTGTATGTTGAGCGCCCGATGCACCAATCCACGGAGTCGCATCGGTGGATCGAACGTCAGGCATAGCCTCCGGCCGAAACCCGGTCCAGGTATGCGCGCACGTGTTCAGCCTTGCCTTCCCGGACCAACCGGACGGGCGTCGCGCCCTCCGAACCCTGGCAGGCGGGCGCTACGAAACCAAGCGTAGGCTGCGAGAGGATATCCCATCGCTGCCTCGACTCGGTTCATGGACCGCCCTCTCCGGCTTCCACGGTTGGCCCTCCTGACCCAGGTTCACCTGCGCGGCAATGTCACGTGTGCTGCCGCGTCTTCCGCCACCGACCTGATGCGCGCGACCATGGACCTCAGTCCGTTGCCCCGGGTGGGGGTCAGGTGCCGCATGAGGTCGAGTTCGCCGAACAGCCCCTCGATGTCGAAGTCCAGTATCTCTCGGGGTTCGTTGCCGTCGTACGCGGCGAGGACGATGGCGATCAGGCCGCGCACGATGTGCGCGTCGCTGTCGATCTCGAGGTGCAGGCATCCCTCGTCGGGGTCGAAGTGCGGCACCAGCCACACCAGGCTCTGGCAACCCCGAACCAGGCGATCGTCGGTCTTCAGCTCCGCATCGAGTTGCGGCACCGACCTGCCGAGATCGAGGATGAACCGGTACCTGTCCTCCCAGTCGTCAAGGAACTGGAAGGTGTCGCGCACTTCGTCGAGATCGGCCATCGATCGGGGAGTTCAGAATATTCCGAGCGCGAGCTGCGCTTCCTCGGTCATCATGTCGCGCGACCAGGGGGGATCGAAGACCAGCCGCACCACGACATCGGAAACGAACGGGACCTGCGCCACCCGGCGTTCGACATCCTGCACGAGCACCGGACCCATGCCGCAGCCCGGTGCGGTCAGTGTCAGGTCGATGTGTACGGCATGTTCCCGACCTTGGGCCCCGGAGCCCGGGCCACCCCCGGCGACGATTTCGCAGCCGTATATCAACCCCAGTTCAACGATGTTGACCGGAATCTCCGGGTCGTAGACGGAAGCAAGCGCCTCTTCAACCTGCGCCATGCTCGGCTTGCCGTCGGCGGGTGGATCGAACTCGAGCGCGACCGGATCGAGGCCCAGCGCATCGCCATCCTCTCCCTCGACGCGCGCCATGTTGCCTTCGAAGACCACCGTGTAGGCGCCGCCGAGCGTCTGGGTCAGCGTGACGAAAGTGCCTTCGGGGATCGTGGTCGGCGTGCCTGTGGGCACGAGGCGCGCCTCGATCTCGCGGGATACGGGAACGATTCGACTTTGCATGCGGCGCTTGAGTTCAGGATGCGATGGAGAAGCTCTCGCCGCACCCGCACTTGGCGTCGGCGTTCGGATTGTTGAACTTGAGCACCGAGTTCAGGCCTTCGGTCTCGTAGTCGATCTCCGTGCCGCGCACGAGGGGCCAGTCCTGGTTCTGGACGAATACGCTCACGTCCTCGGCGAAACGAAACGATCGGCCGTCGGCCAGGTCGCCTCGCGCGTAGTCGAGTTCGTACATGTATCCGTTGCAGCCGCTCTCCTTCACGCCGAGGATCAGCACGGTGGCGTCCTGTCCACGCAGTTGCCGTTTCACATGCGCGAGCGCCCTGGGTGTGATCGTGATGCTCGCGGGATCGTAGTCTTGCGTTGCGGTGTCCGTCATAGGAAGGACCTCGTCTTGTGGACGCCGGCGACCAGCCGCTCGACGTCGGTTAGTGAATTATACAGGCCGAAGGATGCCCTCACGGTGCCCGGGACGCTTAGGCGCTGCATCAGCGGCATCGCGCAATGGTGCCCGGTGCGCACGGCGATGCCCTGTTGGTCGAGCAGGGTGCCGACATCGTGGGGGTGACCGCCGTCCATGAGGAACGACAGCACAGGACCCTTGTCTGGAGCCGTGCCGAGAATGCGGACACCCTCTACCTGGCTCAGGCGCGAGGTGGCGGTCCGCAGCAGGCGGTCCTCGTGGCTGGCCAGCGCGCGGGCGTCGATCCCTTCGAGATACCTGATCGCGGCGCCGAGACCGATGGCGCCCGCGATGTTCGGCGTGCCGGCCTCGAACTTGAATGGCAGGCGCGCGTAAGTGGTCGCCTCGATGGTCACTTCCTCGATCATCTCGCCCCCCGCCTGCCACGGCGGCATGGCTTCAAGCAGTTCTTCGCGGCCATACAAGACCCCGATTCCCGTCGGCCCGTACATCTTGTGCCCGGAAAAGGCGTAGAAGTCGCAACCGAGTTCCTGCACGTCAACGCGAAAATGCGCCATCGCCTGGGCGCCGTCGACGACGGTCACGGCATCCGCAGCCCGCGCGCGCGCCACGAGGTCACGGACGGGATTCACGGTGCCGAGCGCGTTCGAGACATGTCCGAAGGCGACGATCTTCGTGTCCTGATCGAGCTTCGCGTCGAAGTCGTCGAGATCGATGCCTCCCTCCGGCGTGATCTTCGCCGCGGCCAGGGTTGCGCCGGTCCGCGCGCAGGCGATCTGCCAGGGAACGATGTTCGAGTGGTGTTCGAGTTCCGTGATCAGCACCCGGTCGCCGGGCCCGAGCGCGGGACCGCCATGGGACTGGGCGACGAGGTTGATGCCCTCGGTCGTGCCGCGGGTCCAGACGACCTCGGCTGTCGTCCTGGCATTGATCCACCGCGCGACGTCGGCCCGCGCGGATTCGAACGCCTGCGTGGCGGCGTCGCTCAGCGCGTGCGCGGCGCGATGCACGTTGGCATTGGTTGTCTCGTAGTAACGCCTCACGGCGTCGAGGACAGCGGTCGGCTTTTGCGTGGTGGCCGCGTTGTCGAGGTAGACGTTGTCCCCGCGATCGATGAGCGGGAAGTCGCGCGCCGCGGCCAGGGGATCGAACGGCATCAGGACAGCTTTTCATGGAAGTACGCGTCCGCCGGAAGGCGGAATGCCGACACTTCCTTACGCGTCAGCGGCCGGGGAAGCTTCCCCGGCTGAAGGCTCCCGGGGCTCAGCAACGCACGCGCTTCTTCGCGGCCGTGGTCGGCCATGGCCTCTTCGAGAAAACCCGCGATCAGGAGATTGCGCGCGGCAGGTTCCCCGATACCCCGGGAGCGGAGGTAGAAGAGGGCATCGCCATCGATTTCACCCATGGTGGCGCCGTGGGCGCAGCGCACGTCGTTGGCGTAAATCTCGAGTTCCGGTTTGGCGTAGGCCTGGGCGGTGCGCGCGAGCAGCATGTGCTTCGCGGACAGCGCTGCGTCGGTGCGCTGGGCGTGGGGCGCGATGTGGATGCGCCCGTTGAATACCGCCTTGGCGCGATCGTTCACCACCCCCCGCACGGTCTGGCGGCTGGTGCCTCCGCTGATCCTGTGATGCACGTTGATCTGCGTGTCGAGGTGCTGCTGGCCTGACAGGTGCCAGGCGCCGTGGATTCCGATATCGGCGCCGTCGCCCGCCGATTCGATGTGGACATCGTTGCGCCGCATCCCCGAACCCTGCGCGTACTGCCCGAAGCGGTAGCTCGCGCCGGCTTCCACGCGGGTCGAAACCAGCTGGTACTCGAAGGAGTCCGCCGCGCCTTGCAGGCGCAGGTGGCGCAGGCTCGCCCCGGTTCCGACCAGGCACTCGACGACGCGGTGGGTCGGTGCGGCAGGGCTTTCGACGAGGGTCGCTTCGGCCCCGGCGCCCACGATGAGCAGCGCGCGTTCAAAGCTGCCGCCCAGGTCTCGCAGTTCGATCTGCGCGCCGCGGGCCCGTTCCGGCACCTCGATGACGACTCCGCCGCAAAGCAGCACATCGTTCACCGCGGCCAGCGGATAGCGGCGCCGGTCTATGGTGGCGTTGAGGTTCGCTTCGATGATGCCGCGTTCCCGGGAGTCCGCCGCGTCGAAGTCGGCCACTCTTGTGTCGCCGGACGCGACGACCTTTCCGGCGTTCGGACGACTGTCCGTGCCCCGCGCGTTTTGCTCGTACCAGGGATTGGGATTCGAGTATTCCCACGTGTATGACCTCGGCTCGGGCAGCGGTGTCTCCGAGAGTGCGGCGAGACTCGGGCCGCGGTCGAGCCAGGGGGCGTAGCGTGGCGATATCCGCGCGTCGTCGAGCAGGCGTTCCTGGAAGCGTTCGGCGGCGGTCATGTCTTATGCCAGGCGCGCGTAACCATCGGCTTCGAGTTTTCGGGCAAGGGACTTGTCGCCGGTCTCGACGATTCTGCCGTCGAGCAGAACATGCACGAAATCCGGCTCGATGTGGTCGAGCAGCCGCTGGTAGTGCGTGATCAGGAGCACCGCGTTAGTCTCGGACGCGAATGCGTTGATGCCTTTGGCGACCGTGCGCAGCGCATCGATGTCGAGGCCGGAGTCGGTCTCGTCGAGTACTGCCAGCTTCGGTTCGAGCAGCAGCATCTGTAGTATCTCGTTGCGTTTCTTTTCGCCGCCGGAAAAGCCCGCGTTGACGCCGCGCCGCAGGAACTCCGGTGTGAGTTGCAGGCGTTCGGCGGCCTCCCGCGCGGACTTCACGAAGGACGCGGCGGACATGGCCTCGCGCTCGAGGGCGGCATCGCGGCTGTCCACCGCCGCTTTCAGGAACTCCATGTTGCTGACCCCCGGTATTTCCACCGGATACTGGAAGGCAAGGAACAGGCCGAGATGCGCCCGTGCCTCCGGTTCGAGTCCGATGAGGCTCGCGCCCTCGAGGCGCATGTCGCCGCTGGTCACTTCGACATCGGCGCGACCGGCCAGCGCATTGGCCAGGGTGCTCTTGCCGGAACCGTTGGGACCCATGATGGCATGCACCTCTCCAGGCCGGACCGCGAGGTCGATCCCCTTCAGGATCGGCTTGCCCACCGCGCGCGCGCGCAGGTCGGTGATTTCAAGCATCGGTCTCTTTCCGCGACTAGCCAACGGCGCCTTCGAGACTCACTTCGAGCAGCTTGCCGGCCTCGACGGCGAACTCCATCGGCAGTTGCCGGAAGACCTCCTTGCAGAAACCGTTGACGATCATCGATATCGCTTTCTCCGGGTCGATGCCGCGCTGCCGGCACAGGAAGAGCTGGTCGTCGTTGACCTTGGAGGTGGTCGCCTCGTGTTCGACGACCGCGCTCGGAATGCGGCTCTCGATAAAGGGAAAGGTGTGCGCCCCGCAGCGGTCCCCGATCAGGAGCGAATCGCACTGCGTGTAGTTGCGCGCGCCCTCGGCCGCCGGGTTCATCCTGACGCGCCCGCGATAGGAGTTCTGGCTCTGGCCGGCGCTGATGCCCTTGGAGATGATGGTGCTCTTCGTGTCGCGGCCGATGTGCAGCATCTTCGTGCCCGTATCCGCCTGCTGCCGATTGTTGGTGAGGGCCACCGAGTAGAACTCTCCGGTGGAGCCGTGGCCGCGCAGCACGACGCTCGGGTACTTCCACGTGATGGCGGATCCTGTCTCCACCTGCGTCCAGCTGATCTTGGAGCGCGCCCCGAGGCAGGCGCCGCGCTTGGTGACGAAGTTGTATATCCCGCCCCGGCCCTCGGCATCGCCGGGAAACCAGTTCTGCACCGTGGAGTACTTGATCTCGGCATCGTCCAGCGCAACGAGTTCCACCACCGCCGCATGCAGCTGGTTTTCGTCCCGCATCGGCGCCGTGCAACCCTCGAGGTAACTGACGTAGGCGCCTTCATCGGCGATGATCAGGGTGCGCTCGAACTGTCCCGTATTCTGCGCGTTGATGCGGAAGTAGGTGGACAGTTCCATCGGGCAGCGCGTGTTCTTCGGCACGTAGACGAACGAGCCGTCGCTGAAGACGGCGGAATTCAGCGCCGCGTAGAAATTGTCGGCCCGCGGAACGACGCTGCCGAGGTACTTTCGCACGAGGTCGGGGTGTTCGCGCATGGCATCCGCGATGGGGCAGAAGATGACCCCGGCTTCGCGCAGCGTTTCCCTGAATGTCGTGGCGACGGAGACGCTGTCGAATACGGCGTCGACGGCCACGCTGGGGCGTTCGACGCCCGCCAGGGCCTCCTGCTCGTGCAGGGGAATCCCGAGCTTCTCGTAGGTGCGGAGAATCTCAGGGTCCACCTCTTCGAGGGACCTTGGCCTGTCCCCCCTGGGTGCGGAAAAGTACGAGATCGCCTGGAAGTCGATGGGCGGGAACTCCACGTGGGCCCACCGCGGCGGCCGCATGGTGCGCCAGCGGCGATAGGCTGTGAGCCGCCAGTCGGCCATCCAGCCCGGCTCGTCTTTTTTCGCCGAAATCTGTCGCACGGTGTTTTCATCGAGGCCGGGTGGCAGCGTCTCCGATTCGATGTCGGTGACGAAGCCGGCGCTGTACTCGCTGGACAGCCGCTCGTGAACGGTTTCGTTGCCCTCTGCCATGGGCCGATTATAGTCAAGATACTGACTAAAATGATCGGTAATTATTGCTGTTCGTGGGGGATGCAATTCATCTTCATGCAGCACTAAGATGCGGAATTGGTGCCGGCCTCAAGCGAAGTTGGGAAGCATGCCGAAACTCGAGCAAATGCCGGAAGATCACATCTACAAGGCATACGGGCTCTACCTGCTGCAATCGGAGCACCGGTTCGTCAAACGCCTGAAGCGCGCCCACACGCCTATGCTTCACGGCGACAGGACCTGGCAGTCGAGTTTCATCCTGATGGACTACCTGCAGCACCATCCGCCCGAGGCGCGGGCCCGGGTCATGGAGGTGGGATGCGGCTGGGGCGCTGCGGGCGTGTACTGCGCCAGGACCTTCGGTGCGAGGGTCACGAGCGTCGATGCGGACAAGCACGTCTTTCCCTATCTGAAGCTCCTGGAAGTCCTGAACGATGTGGAGGTGGAGAGTCTGCACAGGCCCTTTGAGAAGCTGACCACCGGGCGTCTTGCCGAGGAAAACCTGATTGTCGGCGCGGATATCTGCTTCTGGGACCGAATGGTCAAGCCCATGCTGAATCTGGTTTCACGCGCCATACGGGGCGGCACAGACCGCGTCGTCATCGCCGACCCCGGTCGTCCGCCTTTCTACGAGCTTGTCGACCACTGCGCGAAGAGAAAGGGATTGCGGGCCGAACTGACCGGCTGGTACGCGGTGGAGCCGAAGCGGGCCCACGGCGAGGTGCTGGAGGTTCGGGGTTCGTCCAACGACTCCCTTACATGGACGCCGGACTCGCCTTGCAGTAGTGGTCGATGAACCGCTGGTGGTCG
>JAPOYI010000138.1 GCA_026706665.1 Gammaproteobacteria bacterium
TCGACCCGGCGACATACTGCTACATATCACGGTGAACTGAGGACGGTTCACTACCGCTTTCACCCCCGCGCCGGTGCCCAAGTCCAAGTGGTACGCCGGCGTCGTCCGGCCCATCTGGTGGTCCGTCAACCGGACGGAACACTCACCTGCCTTCCCGAGTGGATGACTCGCCCGGCAGCTTCCGCCTTCGACGTTCGAGACGTACCGGTACTACCGCGCCAGGCGCTCGCTGCGTTGCGTGTCGTTGTCGATACATGCTTCTCCTCGGAAACCGAACCGATGGAGGGAGAACGCGGCGATGCGATGGCAGCGAAGGTCGAGACAGGCGGTGCTGTTCGAACCAGACGCCCCCGCCCCACCACCAACGGGGGAGCGGCGGGAGGAGCTCGTCAGGCTTCTCGGCGCTCTGATATCGGAGGTGACAGCGGACCGGGACACCGCAAGGACAGGAGACGCCCATGAATCGGATCACGCCTGAGCACCTGTCGCGTGCGGCCTGGGTCTACGTTCGGCAATCCACACCCGGCCAGGTTCGACACAATCACGAGAGTCAGGGCCGGCAGTACGCGCTCCGGGACCGCGCCCTCCATCTGGGTTGGCACCAAGTGGTGGTGGTCGATGAGGATCTCGGGCATTCCGGCGGGGGTACGGCGCGTCCGGGCTATGATCGGCTGCTGGCGGCCGTGTGCCGAAGCGACGTCGGGGTGGTGCTGTCTCTGGAGGCGTCTCGGCTGGCTCGCAACGGACGCGAATGGCATACCCTGATCGACTACTGTGGGCTGGTCGGCTGCTTGCTGGCCGACGAGACGAGCATCTACGACCCGCGGTTGCCGGATGACCGCCTGTTGCTCGGCATGAAGGGTACGATGAGCGAGATGGAGCTCTCCATGCTGCGTCACCGCTCGGAGGAAGCGTTGCGCCGGAAGGCCCGGCGCGGTGAGCTGTTCATGACGGTGGCGGTCGGCTACGTGCGGGTCGGGCGCAACGAGGTCGCGACGGATCCGGACCGGCGTGTGCAGGAGGCCATCTCGCTCGTGTTCCGCAAGTTCGCCGAGTTCGGCAGTGTCCGACAGGTGCATCTGTGGCTACGGCATGAGGGCATCGAGCTTCCCGCGGTGGCGTACGACCAATCGCAGCGCAGGACCGTCTGGAAGCTGCCAGTTTACAACACCGTTCATCACATGCTGACCAACCCGATCTACGCCGGCGCGTATGCGTTCGGCCGCACGGGCAGTCGTACCTACCTCGAGGACGGTCGCAAACGGGTAGTCAGGGGGCTGCGGCTCGCGCGGAGCGAGTGGGAAGTGTTGATCCCCGACCATCACGATGGCTACATCACTTGGGCCGAGTACGAGAGGAACCAGCAATTGATAGCTGACAACGCGAATTACCACGGGGCGACGGTCCGTGGGGCGGTCCGCAAGGGCGAGGCGTTGCTGGCGGGCCTTCTGCGGTGCGGACATTGCGGCCGTAGTCTGCATGTGACTTACCCGGGCAAGCGAGGGAACACTGTGCGCTACCAGTGTCAGGGAGGTCACATCAACCATGGAACGCAACGTTGCATTTCGTTTGGTGGGCTACGCGTGGACCGAGCCGTCGGGGAAGCCGTACTGCGAGTCTTGGGCCCGTTGGGAATCGACGCGGCACTGCATGCGATCGAGGAGCGACAGCAGGCGTCGGTGGAGGTGCTGCGCCAAGCGGAGCTGGCGGCCGAGGCCGCCCGCTTCGAGGAGCGGCGCGCGCGTCGGCAGTACGACGCCGTGGATCCAGACAACCGACTGGTCGCCGGCGAGCTGGAACGGCGCTGGAATGAACGCCTGGAAGTCGTGCGGCAACGAGAGGAGGCCGTACAGGTGCTGTTGGCGAGCCGGCAGCACGAGGCCCTCAGCGAGGAGGAACGCGAGGAGTATCTCGCGCTCGGAGCGGACCTTGACCGCGTCTGGCACCACGAGCGAGCGACTCCCGAGAGCCGGAAGCGCATTCTGCGGGCGCTGCTCGTGGAGGTCGTGGCGAACGTAGACGGCGACCGCATCATGCTGCGGCTGCACTGGCAAGGCGGGGACCACACCGAGTTGGCGGTGCGCAAGAATCGAACCGGCCGGCACCGATGGACGACGGATGCCGAGACCGGTGACCTCGTCAAGGAGCTGGCTCGGCTGATGCCGGATCGGTCGATCGCGAGCTTCCTCAATCGCGTCGGAAAGCGGACCGGAAAGAACAACCCGTGGACTGAAGCGCGGGTGCGCGGGTTCAGGGGGTATCACCGGATCGCCGTGTATCGAGAGGGTGAACGTCAGGAGCGCAACGAAATGACCCTGCAGGAGGCTGCGGAACGTCTTGGGGTCAGCAAGATGACGGTTCTTCGTCAGATCCAACGTGGTGCGATTCCTGCGCGTCAAGCCTGCAAGGGAGCTCCGTGGGTCATCTCGGTTGATGCTCTGGAGCACGCACAACTTCCGGAGGCGGCTTCCGAACAGGGTCCGGTAACAGCAGGGCCACGTCAACAGACCCTGGAAATATAGGCATGTAGAGAGGTAGGCATTATGAACCAGGACCG